>CAZZJF010000066.1:0-11141 GCA_964654325.1 uncultured Ferruginibacter sp. | reverse complement strand
ATCACGATATTATTTTTTGTTTTTTTAAAAATTATGAGTAATTTACTTTCAAATTTCCTTACATATATGAGAAAAGCGGATCTTATCAACAAGATTTCTGAGAAGACGCATATACCAAAAGTGGATGTGTTAGTCACACTCGAAACCATGTTTAAAGAAATTAAAGCCACATTGGCCAACGGCGAAAACCTCTACATCCGTGGATTTGGCAGCTTTATCATCAAGAAAAGAGCTGCTAAGATTGGCCGAAATATTAAGAAAAACGTTTCCGTTTCCATACCAGAACATTTCATCCCGGCATTCAAACCGGCCAAAGAGTTTGTACAGGAAATCAAATCCTCACCCAACATTACCGAAGCCCCTGAAGTAAAAGAGGATAATGAAGATTGATGTACCTTTGGCGGCACTTAACGTGCATCCATAATACATCTGCCTTGAACCAATCTTTTTTGAACACCAAAACCCTGCTTTCCGTGCTGGGTATTTGTGTAATCTGTCTTTTATTTTTCTTCCTGAATACTGCAAGAGAAAAAACGACGCTACCCGCTCAGTCAACCAAATCCGAAAAGGAACACACTGATCATTTCGATGTCAACGATTTGATAACCAAGGGAAAATCCAGTCTGACCGAGAGCCAGCGCCTATCTATTGCCAACCTGGAAAACGGCCTATCGAAGGCCTCCACCAACGAGCAAAAATCAACGATTTTACGATCCCTGGCGGATTACTGGAAAGACTCTACCCAGCAGCCCCTGCTATTTGCTCACTACACGGCCGAGGCAGCAAAATTGGATAATTCAGAAAAAAGCCTGACATTTGCAGCCCAATTGATGTTAGCGGTGTTGGACATGGAACGAGACAACCATCTTAAAACATGGGCGACCCGCGAAGCAATAGTTCTTTTTGAGAAAGCAATTCAAATCAACCCAAACAATGATGAACTGCGGGTTGGCTTGGGAAGTTGTTACATCCTCGGTGACGATGGCAGCGGCGATCCGCAACAAACCATGAAGGGTATTCAAGCCTTGTTGACCGTCGTTCGGAAAGATTCCAACAACATGAAAGCACAATTCATGCTTGGTGTTGGCGGCATCGTTTCGGGTCAATACGATAAAGCAACTTTCAGGCTTCGAAAAGTGGTCGATGCGGAACCTTCCAACATCCCGGCCAGTTTGCGATTAGCCGATGCCTATGCCGCACAAGGAAAGAAAGATTCGGCCCTTGTTTGGCTCAAGCACACAAAATCGGTCACGAAAGACACTGCTTTTCAACGAGAACTAGACGAAAACATCAAAACATTATCCGGTAATTAACCGAATTGATCATATAAAAGACTTGTTATGCCTTGTGGTAAGAAAAGAAAACGGCACAAAATTGCAACGCACAAACGCAAAAAGCGTCTGAGAAAAAACCGTCATAAGAAGAGGTAAGCCATGCTAATCGGGTCGCCGGTTTCAATTGATTTCTTATTAATTGATCGACTGACCATGTATTCCTGAACCTTCCTGCATTATTCGTCTGTTCGTGATATGCGAATAGGTACGTGTAATAACCACAATGTATATTGGTCTGCTGAAACATCGCACCATTGGCCAAAGAACTGATTATCCATGCACATCCGCAGGGTGTAGATATTGCGCTGCTGGAAGACAAAAAGCTCGTTGAACTGCACAGTGAAAAAGCAGATGCTCACTTCGCGGTGGGCGATCTGTATCTGGGCAAAGTCAAAAAACTGATACCCGGCCTCAATGCGGCCTTCGTTGATGTGGGCTTTGAAAAAGATGCGTTTCTTCATTACACCGATTTGAGCCCGTATGTCCGCTCTGTGATCAAATTCACGCAACAGGGCATGCAGCAACACAACGGTCATGCACCGGATTTCGCCACATTCAAAATCGAACCGGAAATCGTGAAAACCGGTAAAATCAACGAGGTGCTGGGCAACAAACCCAACATCTTGGTGCAGATTCTGAAAGAACCAATCGCCGCCAAAGGACCTCGCCTGAGTTGCGAGCTATCCCTGCCCGGACGTTTTGTTGTAGTTACCCCCTTCAATAATGTGGTAGCCGTATCCCGTAAGATTCATTCTTCCGAAGAACGCAAGCGACTCCAGAAAATCGTGGAGGCCGTGAAACCTAAAAACCTGGGCGTAATCGTACGAACCGCCGCTGAAGGAAAAAACACCGCCGAACTACACGACGACCTGCTCACGCTGGAGAAAACCTGGAAAACTATCCAGGCAAACCTCGCAGGCGCCAAAGCACCTTCGCGTATTCTCAGCGAACAGGGCAAAACCCACAGCATTCTCCGCGACCTGCTCAGTGCCCAGTTCAACCGCATCGTGGTAAACGACAAAGGCATCTACCAGGAAATCCGGCAATACATCCAACGCATCGCTCCCGATAAACTGGATATTGTGTCGCTGCATACCAATAGCTCACCCGTATTTGACCAGTATGGCATCACCAAACAAGTGAAAGCCTCGTTTGGCAAATCCGTGAACCTGCCCAGCGGGGCCTACCTGATCATCGAGCCCACTGAGGCCCTGCACGTGATCGACGTGAACAGCGGGTATAAAAGCGTCAGCAACAATCAGGAAGAAAACGCGCTCGAAACCAATCTCGAAGCGGCGGCAGAAATTGCCCGTCAATTACGCTTGCGCGACCTGGGGGGCATTATTGTCGTGGACTTTATCGACATGAAGCTGCCCGACAACAAACGCAAACTGGCCGAAGCCATGGAATCATTCATGCGTAATGATCGGGCCCGGCATGCCGTGTTACCAATCAGTAAGTTCGGACTGATGCAGATCACCCGGCAACGGATGAAACCCGAAACAAAAATCAACACCAGCGAAGTTTGTCCGAGCTGCCAGGGCACCGGCAACGTATCCTCTACCCTGGTATTGGAAGATGAAATTGCTAAAAACCTGGATTACCTGATCCAGCAAAAACATCGCGGACTCAAAATTGAAGTACACCCGATGTTGCATACCTATCTTACGAGTGGCTTTCCGTCTCGCCGCCTGAAATGGAGCTGGAAATACAAACAAAACATCCGTATTGTTCCCAATAATGCCAGTCACCTCACCGAATTCAAATTCTACGATAATACCGGCGAGGAGATTAAGTTGTAAGTTTTTTTGACTACTCTTTAATAGAATCTTCCGTGATTCACTGAGGTAAGAAATTAAGGGTCAGTACCGGTATTTTTAGTCGGGTTTCGTTTACTATCAAGGCATAGAATATAAGTCCAATTGTTTGGTTGTAAAAAAAATTTACGCTTCCAAACAAAGGTTGATCACACCTTACTTATCGTAAAAGTCAATCTTTGATGCAACGAACAGATAATCCGTAAGCCTTACTGCCACCAATGGGAAATATATAGTAACTACCCGCACCACCATCGTAGCCTAGGTGGAAGTCGCCACCGAGACTATTACTTTTATCGTTATCTGTGGAACTCCACCATACACCGTGCCAACCCAGCCAAGCATTTTCACCATTTTCGTTGCGCCAACCGCCCGGAAGCCCCGAGAAGCCACTTTCGTTGGTTCCGTTTCCATTTTTTATTTTTTCTTCCTCTGGAGTGACTAAACTCAAAAAACCATTTTCATTAATTAAGTCACGATCTCCGTTCCAGCCGATAGTATCTTTCAATTTTTTAGCAACGTCTTGGCCCAGATGATCAGATAAGCTTACCCATTCGGCATCAGTGGGTATATGATATCCAACTGGAGCTAACCCACGAGGATCATTCACAGCATACCAATTATATAGTTTGCCATATTTGGCTCCATTGGTCGAATCATTATTGTAATAACACCAGGCTGGTTGCTTTTTTTTGCCTACTTTTTTCCATTGTTCAGCTGTTTTGGCATGGGGTATGGGATCGCCATTTCGAAACGTGATAACGTCTAAATTCTTGGTCATCCAAACCTGAGTGCCAATAGTTACGGTTTGTGCAGATGCATTGCTTGCAATAGCAATAAAAAGAATCAAGAGTGTACTTATTTTTTTCATTTTATTTTTTTTATTTAGTCTAGTGACAAAGTGCTATTGAATTTGATTCAAACTCTATTTTTTCATTATAACACTCCCTGCATTATACTGTAATGATGTAACCTTCCCTGTTTTGAGTGTTATTTTGTTGTCTTTTTGGCTAAGAAAAAAAAAAATGACAATGCCAAATCCAATATTCGATGAACCTGCGTTTAGTGGGAGGTTTATATCCCATCAATAGCTTGCACAGGCTTTACCGTCGGCTGGCAATCAGCAGGTTAAGATCGGTAAATTTGATGTCGAAGCGCTCGCTTAAATAGAAGTTGGTGAGGTAGCCCTTAAACAAATACACTCCGCTGCGTACATTCATTTTATGCCAGACGATGTTATCGATACCGCCATCATCCCCAATGTCGCGGATCAATGGCATGAGTACATTGCTAATCGCCTGTGAGGCCGTGCGTGAAAAACCGCTGGGGATGTTGGGCACACAATAGTGGATGATATCATGCTTGATAAACGTGGGATGCTGGTGTGAGGTTACCCGGCTGGTTTCGAAACATCCGCCGTTGTCAATACTCACATCCACAATCACGGAACCGGGTCGCATGTGACTGACCATGGCTTCACTAACGACAACGGGTGTACGCCCGGAAGCACCACTGAGCGCCCCTATGGCTACATCGCAGGTTTTGAGTTGTTTGGCCAGTATTTTAGGTTCAATGACCGAAGTCCACATGCGGCGACCGATATTGTTTTGCAGCCGGCGCAAGCGATAAATGTTATTGTCAAATATTTTGACCGAAGCCCCCAATGCCATGGCGTTTCGGGCGGCATATTCGCCAACGGTTCCGGCCCCAATGATGATGACCTTGGTGGGCGGTATGCCACTCACCCCACCAACCAATACGCCTTTACCGTTGTGGGAGCTGCTCAGGTATTGTCCGGCTATGAGCATGACCGCCGAGCCGGCTATTTCACTCATGCTTCGCACGATCGGGTTATGGCCGCTATCGTCTTTCAGGTTTTCAAAACTGATGGCTGTTACTTTTTTGGCCATCATTTTTTCCAGCACATCTTTTTTCATGATGGCCAGGTGGATGGGTGAAATGATGGTTGTATTGGGTTTGAGCCACTCACAGTCTTCGGCGCTGACAGGACCACTCTTCACAATGATATTGCAACCAAACACCTCTTTGCGGTCGAAGACGATATGTGCACCCGACTCGCTGTAGTCGCGGTCGGTATATTTCGAGCCTTCGCCGGCCCCCGACTCCACCTTCACTTCATGGCCGTTGGCGACCAGCACACTTACCGCCTCGGGTGTAAGCGCGATGCGGTTCTCCTGCAAATAGATTTCCTTGGGGATTCCGATGAACAGTGATTCACCTTTGGATTTTATGTCCAGTTTTTCCTCCAGCGTTTCGTAGGAAAAGGAGGAGGTAATAAACGGTTTGTTGGATGGCATGGGGAATCAGGCAGTTAATTGGTTACTGAATAAAATTACTGAATTTTCAGCGGCTGACCACCAGTCGGCGGGATTGATCACCGGTAACTGACAACCGACAACGAACCACGTCGGGGCCAAGCAGACCTTCTATACGTTCCGGCCACTCGATAAAACAATACTCGCCGCTGTCGATACAATCCAACACGCCGGCGGCCACGGCTTCGGCCTCCAGGCTGATGCGATAAAGATCCAAATGATACACGGGCTGATCCTGATCGCCGGCATATTCCTGGATGATTGAAAACGTGGGACTGCTTACGTTTCCACGCACATGCAAAACGGCACAGAGCGCATGAACCAGGGTAGTCTTTCCGACCCCCATCTCACCATACAGGGCAAAACACCGGCTGCCGGCTGTATTTTCCAGCAACCAGCGGGCGGTTTCCTGCAAATCGGTGAGGTGAAAATCGCGTGTCACCCCGCAAAGATATTTGTGCCCATCGAAAGGGTTGGTTAAATTATAGAATAATTTTGGGGTATGGAGAAGATTGACTGGACCATAGACGGAATGACCTGCAGCAATTGCGCGCTGAGTGTGCGCAAATACCTGGAAAAAGAAGGGATGGAATCAGTGCAGGTAGACCCAATCAGCGGACAGGTTCTTTTCGTGAATACCCCCAACACCAGCCTTGATCAGATTAGAAGCGGCATTGAAGGTTTGGGCTATCGCGTGCAGTCTTCGAGCCAGGAAGCACCCCGGGCGGTTGCATTCTTATCGACCGACAAACAGCGTTTCCTGTTTACCCTGCCCTTTACCGTTTTATTATTGATGCACATGATACACCACTGGGTGCCGGTGCATTTTTTGATGAACGGCTGGGTGCAGTTGGGTATTTGTATTCCCGTGTTTGTAACCGGCATCTGGTTTTTTGGGAGAAGCGCCTGGAACAGTCTCCGAAACGGCCTGCCCAACATGAATGTGCTGATCACGCTGGGTGCGTTGGTTTCGTTTGGATATAGCTTGATTGGCCTGTTGGTTTTCCACGACAACACGTACTATTTTTTTGAAACCACCGCGTCCATCATCAACCTGGTGTTCCTGGGCAATTACCTCGAGGAAGCCACCGTATCAGCTACGCAGAAAGCCCTGAAAACACTGATCAAGCGGCAACGGGTTACTGCCAATATGATTGCCTTTGATCAGGACCATCAGGAGCAGATTTTTCCGGTTGACAATACTGTCTTAAAAACCGGTGATTTGATCCTGATACGCACCGGAGAGCAGGTGCCGGCCGACTGTAAAGTGCTATGGGGCGACGGACTGGTCAACGAATCAATCATCACGGGCGAGAGCAATCCGGTTTGGAAACATAAAAAATCATTTCTGATCGGGGGCAGCGTGGTTGAACAAGGTAGTTTCAAAGCGCAGGTCACCACCACTGGAGCCGATTCGGTTTTATCCGGTATTATTCGGATGGTTCAAGAAGCGCAGGCCCATAAACCGCCGGTTCAGAAACTCGCCGATCAAATTAGTGCTGTATTTGTACCAATCGTTATTGGACTGTCCGTTCTTACTTTTTTCATAAACTGGTACTGGCTAGACGTTACGTCTGTACAAGCGTTAATGCGGTCCATAGCTGTTCTGGTCATTTCTTGTCCCTGCGCCATGGGTTTAGCCACACCGGCGGCTATTGCAGTGGGCATGGGCCGGGGGGCTCGGTCCGGTATTTTATTTCGGAATGCCAGTGTATTAGAGCGGTTTAAGTCCATTCGACAGGTTGTGTTGGATAAAACGGGTACCCTGACGACCGGTCAGTTTGAAATAACGGGCTTTCATACAACCATCGATGCGGAACAGTTCAAATCCATTGTGGCGTCTTTGGAAAAACATTCGACCCATCCAATTGCCCGGTCGGTTGCCAATGCCTGGTCATCGGCTCCTGCGGTTGCCTGGAAGCAGGTTAATGAGATTCGCGGCAAAGGTATGCAGGGAACAGCAACAAACGGTGACGTGTACACGATTGGGTCGGCCCTGTTTTCCGGCATACCAGCTGATCAGGAAGAACATGCCATCTGGGTTCGCTGCAATCAGTTGGTAATTGGTTGGCTGGATGTGGAAGACCGTATCCGTCCAGAAGCCGAGAAAGTCATTCAACAACTGAAACAGATGAACATCACGCCGGTAATGCTGACCGGCGACCGGCTCTCCAAAGCGAAGTGGGTGGCCGACCGCCTCGGTATCGATGTGGTACATGCCGAAAAATCGCCCGAAGAAAAATGGAAAATCCTCGATGCGCTTTGCAGCAAAACACCAACAGCCATGGTGGGCGATGGCATCAATGATGCGCCGGCTTTATCAAGGGCACAGGTCGGCATCTCTCTTGGTCAGGCTTCCCAACTGGCCCAGCAACAGGCCGATGTGATCCTGATGAGTGGCGGTCTTGAAAAACTACCCGAAAGCATTGCCCTGGGTCGACATACCTTACTGACTATCCGCCGCAATCTTTTTTGGGCCTTTGCGTACAATCTGGTGGCCATTCCGATAGCCGCACTGGGTTTTCTGACGCCTACACTGGCTGCGCTGACGATGGGATTCAGCGATGTGATGCTGGCCATCATCTCCCTGCATTTATTCATCAAAAAACTAGTTTAATTGCTGATAAGCATGGATCCGTTGCATACCATATTGAAAAAGTACTGGGGCTACGACCGGTTCAGGCCGATGCAGGAGGCGATCATTCAATCTGTTTTGGATGGGCAAGATGTATTGGCCGTATTACCAACCGGAGGTGGGAAATCCATTTGCTTTCAGGTGCCGGCCATGCTGATGGATGGTATCTGTTTGGTGGTCACACCATTGATTGCGTTGATGAAAGACCAGGTTGAGAACCTGGAACGGCGAGGCATACACGCCCTGGCGATTCATTCGGGTATGAACTATCATGATACGAAACGCACGTTGCAAAATGCGGCCTTTGGCAATTACAAATTCCTGTATGTGTCGCCGGAACGTTTGGAAACCGATTTGTTTGATGAGTTCCTGCCATCCATTTATCCATCGCTGATTGCCATTGATGAGGCTCACTGTATTTCACAGTGGGGATATGATTTTCGGCCGGCCTATCTGCGCATTGCCCGCATCCGTGAGGAAATGCCTGAAACGCCGGTGATTGCCTTAACCGCTTCGGCCACGCAAGCAGTGCAACAGGACATCTGTGATAAATTGCTTTTTAAAAAAACCAACGCCGTTTTCAAACAATCCTTTCATCGGCCCAACCTAGCCTATAGTGTCCTTTATCCTGCTTCAAAACAGCACGAACTGGTAGAACTGGTTTCGGGACTTGCTGGATGCGGAATTGTTTATTGCCGAAGTCGGAAACGTACGATGGCCATGGCCGAGGCGCTGAATCAACAGGGTTGTCGGGCCGATTATTATCATGCCGGTCTGGATCATGCCACCCGAAGTGCGAAACAAACGGAGTGGAAAAAGGGGGTCACCCGGGTGATGGTATGTACCAATGCGTTTGGTATGGGTATCGACAAACCGGATGTGCGTTTTGTCATCCATACCGACTTGCCCGAGAGTTTGGAACATTATTATCAGGAAGCCGGTCGTGCCGGCCGGGATGGTGATTCGGCCAGGGCTATTTTAATGTGCGATCAGTCTGATCGTGAGCGGTTATTATCTATGCATGCGCTTCGTTATCCGGAGCCGGCCACGGTTCGCCAGTTTTACCTGGATCTCATGAATCACCTGCAAATCGCTGCGGGCATCGGCGAAGACACTTCACATGCCATAGACCTGACTCATTTCGCGGCCGCTTTTCAATGGAGTGCGATACAGGCGCAATTATTGATTCGTTATTTGGAAGATGAACAGTTGATCTGTTTTTCGGAAGGCTATGCCGCCCGTTCCACAGTTGTGTTTACTGCCAACCGAGCAGCGCTCGACGATTTTGAAAAAAGTCAACCGATGCTGTTCGAAATGGCCAGTGCGTTGTTGCGTACATACGGCGGCATTCTAACCGAACCGGCTTACATTTCGGAAAAGCAATTGGCACGGATTATTCGATTACCGGAAACAGCCATAACGGACTCGTTGAAACAATTGCATCGCTTCCGCATCATCGATTACCGGCCAGGCACTGATCAGGCTACAATCACCTTGCTGAAAAACAGAATGTACCGCGACGATCTTCGGTTCGATACGCAAGCATTATTGTTTCGAAAAGAACAAGATGAGCTGCGCATGAAGGCCATGTTATCGTATGCCGAAACGGACACGTGCCGCAGTGTGGCTATCGGACACTATTTTGGTGATGACCATCAACAAGACTGTGGCGTGTGTGATCGATGCCTCAGTCGTCTATCTCAAAAAACGACCATACAGGATTCTTTTTTTCATGGCCGGTTTGAGTCTGCTTTGGGACAAGGCGAAAAAATGTCGGTACGGGATCTCCTGCAGGTAATACCCGCTGAGCATCAACAACAAGGACTATCCTATTTAAATTGGCTGGAGGCCGAAGGCAAAATCGGCCGCGATGAACAACAACGGATTCACTGGATTGCATAAAAAAAGGGACCAAGATAGAAATCTAGTCCCGCTTTAAAATCCAATATCCTATGAAAAACCGAAACAAAGGTAGTTCAGTTTTTCTACACAAGCAAACCGAATAACGCTTAAATTTTTATTAATGTACCGGTTTTCGGAACGATGAAAAAACAGCGGATTGCTAACTGGAGAACAGATTGATTGCGAATTTTAGGTAAAAAAGCTAGCCATGGGGCCATCGCACATGCGGGGATTCGGATTTACGATTTACCTTTAGGGCATGCGTTGGGCCTTCATTTTGTGTTTTCTTATCAGCTTGTTTTTCCTTGTTGGATTTGTTCAATCCGAGCAGGAACCTACGACCCGTTTGTCGAAGAAGGCTGCTCTCGGAGAACGGTTATTCAATGAAAAGATATTATCCCTCGATTCCAGTGTTAGTTGTGCCAGTTGTCACAAGCCCGCATTTGCCTTTGCCGATACGGTGGCGTTCAGTCCGGGTATTCATGGTCGCCTAACAACCCGGAATGTACCGTCGGTCATGAATGTGATGAATCGTTCTTCTTTTTTTTGGGATGGCCGTGCTGAAACCTTAGAGGAACAGGCGCTAATCCCAATGCAACATCCGAATGAAATGGCATTGCCCATTGCCGAAGCAGTAAGAAGATTGAATGCATCATCCTTTTATAGAAAAGCATTTAAACAGGTTTATGGTAAAACCCCATCAGCTGAACGGATACTGGATGCCATCGCGGCTTATGAAGAGACCCTGGAAACAGCCGATACAAAGTTTGATGGGGTGGCCGATGGAAACGGAACATTGACTGACTCGGAAGAAAGAGGCCGTCAACTATTTGTAGGCAATAAAGCCAAGTGTTTTGATTGTCATAATATGGAAGACTTTACCGATGATGATTTTAAAAACATTGGCTTGTTCAACGGAAAAAACCTGAGTGACAGCGGCCGATACCTGATCTCACGTGATCCCGACGATATCGGTAAATTCAAAACGCCTGGCCTTCGGAATGTAGCCGTTACAGCACCGTACATGCACAATGGGATGTTCAACACGCTCGAGGAAGTGGTTGATTATTATAATGATGTTCGTAAGGTTGTACCCGATGCGCAAAACCTGGATCCC
>CAZZJF010000065.1:0-11475 GCA_964654325.1 uncultured Ferruginibacter sp. | reverse complement strand
GCTTCACACTTCAACTTGGTGCAAATGATATACCAGGATAGCATAATAGGGCTGTTTCGGTTATACATACAGCTTCTCAACCAGGATTGAAATAATACTGAAACAGGCTTTTGGAAGGAAATTGGTGTTGGTTAGCTTGTGTTGCTTTTATGAAAGCATCAGAGGTAATGCAAAAGTACGGTACAATCTTCGCATTTTAAAGAGAGTAGTTATGTTTTTTTTGTTTTTGATGACTGATTGTGGTAGGCTTTTCCATACATGTAATCGTATCCGTACCCATAGTTCGAATTGAAAAAACCGCGGTTTTTTACACCATTAAATACGATGCCAGGGTTATTCAAAGGATTGATTTCCAATGAGCTGTCAAGTCTTTTCAAAACTATTTTTGGAGTATGCGCATGGCGTACAACATATAGTGTTGCATCGCAGAATGAGGTCAAGACATAGGCATCCGTGATCAATTGAGTTGGGGCGGAGTCTACGATTATCAGATCAAATTGGCCGTCGAGTTGGTTGATCAGTTGCTCCATTTTTTCATTCAATAACAATTCAGATGGGGCCTCATGCAAGAAACCACTGGAAATCAAATGCAGATTCTTATACCCTTCGAGTGGCTGTAAAACGGTTTCGATGGATGCCTGATCCGACAGATAATCACTCAGGCCGGAATCCTGCGTTTGTTTTCCGAATAACTCACTCAAGCCAGGCTTGTGCAGATCGGCATCAATCAACACCACTTTTTTGCCGGCCAGGGCGTTGCTGATGGCCAGATTGGCGGCTAAGAAACTTTTCCCTTCCCCGGAGAGGCTGGAGGTTACCAGGATTTTTCGTTTGGATTTGTCAATGCCCAAATAATGAAGTGCGACCCTGATTTTTCGGAACTCTTCGGCTAATAAACTTCGTTTACCCGGTTCAATCAGTTTGGATGCAGTCTTACCCGTCAGTGACAATTCCGAAATGACCGGGATGGCGGTCAATGATTCAAGATCTTTCCGGTACAGAATGTTGCGATGCAAACTTTCTCGAATAGTTATAAAAATAATCCCCAGGAAAATTGCAGCCGAAATCGCCCCTAAATAGATAAACATTTTGTTGGGACTGACCGGTGACTTGGATGAAACCGCTTCATTAACGACACGACTATCGGAGAGGGCAGAGGACAACGACAACTCACTCTCTTCTTTCTTCTGGAGTAAAAAGGCGTAAATACCATTCTTTACATTCTGATCCCGACTGATTTCCAGAATCGCACGTTCTTTTTGAGGAATATTGCTCAGTATCGAATTAAAACGACTATTGGAAGAGGATAGGTTGCTACGAGTAGCCTCCAGGTTGTTTCGTTGACTGATCAAACTGGATTGGATGGTTGATTTCATCATACCAATCTGGTCGCGCAGGGCAGTCATGGATGGGTTGTTTTCAGCCACCGTTTTACTTTGCCGTTCGTATTCCAGTTCTTTCGAGTTTAGGTCAGTGATCAGTTTGGATAGATTAGGGTCCGACAATCCCATCGTAGACGCAATCGTGCCTGATTGCCCATTCCCGGTGGCAGACAGGGAGCGATTAACCTGATCCAAAACAGCAAGCTCCGAGTTGATTTTTCCAATTTGTTGGTCATTGCTGCTTACATTCTGCAAATAGAGCTGTCCTTGTGCGCTTATGTTCGCCGATTGTGAGCCAGATTTGAATCGTTGTACGTTTTTTTCAATGGAGTCCAGGTCTTTTGCGACGATACTTAATCGCTGGTTGATAAAGTTCAGCGTATTTTGAGCGAGCAGATTCTTTACTTCAATGGAGGCGGTGTCATACTGGTGGATCACCTCGTTCAATATCAACTCTGCCCGATCCGGATTTTCATCCTGAAAATGAAGATTGATTACGGTAGCTAACTTACTGGATGGAGAAACCTTTAGATCTCGGAGCAAGGTTTTCGTTAAGTCTTTCAGCGTGTATAGCGAAAAATAAAAAGGCTTATTGTCTTTACTGGGCCGATATCGTGGATTCGGAATGCACTGTAATTGACCATAGGGGGTATTGACCCAGGTATTCAGTGGCATGCGAATATTCTTATTTAGGGTTACAACCTGTTGATTGACATTGTACTCCAATGGGACATTATGAACGGGCGTAATTGAATCGGGATTGGCAGACAAAATGGTTACCGGTGAAATATTGAATGCAGATACATCCCGTATTTTTCCTTTTTGTTTGATGACAGTGTAGAGGTGCAACCGGCGGATGACACGATCCATGATTTTGTTGGATTGCAGAACTTCGACCTCGTTCTCGATAATTTTTTTGGTGGAGATGATATTGAAAGACTCGAGTGCTTTTGAATCCTCAGCTCCTTTTTTTTCATCTTTGATGATAATTTTGGCAGCGGCCTCATATTTCGGCGTTGCATAACGAACATAGACAAATGCGCCGGCGCCAGCCATGAGAACAAGACCTAAAAACAAAATCCAGTAGACGACATAACGGTTGATCAACTGTATGACGAGGTTTTCATCACTTCCAGTGTCTTTTTTTGTATTTGTATTTTTTTTTGTAGCCATCTGATTTTATCAACGGGTTAGATTTGTAATGATCACAGCAACGATAGACAACGCACTTAATATTGTCGGTAATACAATCGGATTCCGATTGGCATTAATAACTTTTTGTTTGTTGGGTTCAACATAGACGACATCATTGGGCTGCAGGTGATAGTATGGTGAATGCAGAAACTGGCCATCATTCAGGTTTAAACGAATGATCTGGCGTTTACCATCGAGTTCACGAATCAGCAGCACGTTCTCTTTTTTACCATAGATGGTGATGTCGCCGGCCATGCCCAGTGCTTTGATCAAGGAGATCTTCTCATTGGGCACGTTGATCACCATGGGACGAGCCACTTCGCCCAAAACCGTTACCTCATAATTTAATTGACGAATCGTTACAATCGGATCTACCAGCAGTTTCTTGTCGAGTAACGCCTTGGTGATATCCTCTTTCAGTTGTTTTTTGGTGATACCGGCTGCATGTATGACGCCGAGCATTGGTATTTGTACATTTCCCTCGCCGTTGACCAAGTAACCGCCCAAGGCGCCGGTGCTGCCGCTGGTCGTAGACGCACCCGACGGTTGTGCGTTTGGCAAATTAAATAGTGAAGAGGCTTCCGGACTTAAACTGGTGATGTAGATACTCAAGATGTCGTTTTTCTGAATCAAGGCTTCTTTGGAGTCCGGTTTAACCAGCAATAAACTATCGGCCGCATTGATGAAATAACCAGCTTTCTGCGTGTTCACGCAAGAGGTCATGAACAAAATAGCGACAAAAGCAGTAGCCAGGAACGGGGTAATTGATATCAATCGCATAGATTGTGGTTTTGATTGCAACTGGGTGCAAACAGGGTTAAGAGGTGTTTTTTTTGAATGGCAGTGTATCCGCCGTGGGCATTTCGTAAGCCTTGGATCAATATTTCCAAAAGAAAGGAGGTGGTAAAGGTAACCACATATTTTTAGAAATGCAAATGACCAAGGTCCATGCTTAGTTCATACAAACTGATTTTGAGCCACTTATGTGCAAATGCTTTTTGTCGACATGTCGATAAATGAAACAAAATCAATTCACTACATTTGCGCTCATCCATACCTACTGATTGAAATCAGACTAAAACCAGATACTTTAATCGATAGTTTTTATTATAAATAAACGCCATTTTATGAAAGAAGTGTACATCATTTCCGCCGTCCGAACACCAATGGGTAGTTTCGGAGGTTCGCTTAAAGGATTTTCCGCTCCACAATTGGGAGCCGTTGCTATCAAAGGGGTTTTGGAAAAGGCTGGCGTCGATGCCTCGCTTGTCCAAGAAGTCATCATGGGTTCCGTCTTGCAGGCCAATCTCGGACAGGCACCGGCCCGCCAGGCGTCTAAACTCGCCGGACTACCCGACCATGTCGTTTGTACGACCATCAACAAAGTATGCGCGAGTGGAATGAAAGCGGTTGCCTACGCCGCCCAAAATATTCAATTGGGACATGCCGATGTCGTCGTTGCCGGCGGCATGGAAAGTATGAGCAATGTGCCTTTTTATGTTGATACCCTCCGCTGGGGAAATAAATACGGAAATACAAACCTGATAGACGGACTCGCCAAAGATGGCCTGACAGATGTATACGACGGAAAAGCCATGGGTGTCGCCGCTGAACATTGCGCCACCACCTGCGGTATTAGTCGCGAAGAGCAAGACGCTTTCGCCATCGAAAGCTACAAACGCAGCCAGGCGGCCATACAGGCCGGTAAATTCAATGATGAAATAGTACCGGTACTCATTCCGCAACGGAATGGAGATCCAATCGTTTTCAAACAAGACGAAGAACCATTCAATGTTAAATTCGACAAGATACCCGCTCTCAAAGCCGCGTTCATCAAAGACGGCACCATCACGGCTGCCAACGCCTCTACTATGAACGACGGCGCTGCGGCACTTTTACTGATGAGTAAAGAAAAGGCGGCTGAGCTCGGACTGAAACCAATCGGAATCATTCGGGGTTATGCCGATGCCGAACAAGAACCCATCTGGTTTACCACTGCTCCGTCGGTTGCCGTCCCACGGGCTGTTGAACGAGCCGGACTTGCCATGAATGACATTCAATATTGGGAGCTCAATGAAGCCTTCTCGGTGGTAGGCATCGAAAACACCAAACGACTGAATATTGATCCGGCTACCGTGAATGTACATGGTGGTGCCGTATCATTGGGCCATCCGCTGGGTTGCAGTGGGGCCCGTATACTGGTTACGCTGCTCCATGTTCTGTCCCAACAAGGTGGTCGGTTCGGAGCCGCTGGTATTTGTAACGGAGGCGGAGGGGCTAGTGCGATGGTGCTGGAGCGTTGTTAAACTACCAATCAAATTATGTTTAGGGAGCGTGGCTCCCTTTTTTGTAAATACGCCACGATATTTTTTTGATTGCTCAGGTTCAAATAAATTTGCCAACTTAATTCTTCACAACGATCGACGCTATGAGACAAATTACATTTCGGGAAGCACTCCGGGAAGCCATGCAAGAAGAAATGCGCCTGGATGACCGGGTATTTCTGATGGGCGAGGAGGTAGCTGAATACAACGGAGCCTATAAAGTCAGTCAGGGCATGCTGGACGAGTTCGGTCCTAAACGCGTGATTGACACTCCAATCGCTGAATTGGGCTTTGCAGCCATTGCCGTTGGTGCGGCCCAAAACGGACTTCGTCCGATTGTTGAATTCATGACCTGGAATTTCGCGGTACTTGCCCTCGATCAAATACTAAACACGGCCTCCAAAATGCTGGCTATGAGTGGCGGTCAAGTGGGTTGTCCAATTGTTTTTCGCGGACCAAATGGTAGTGCCGGACAGTTAGGAGCACAACATTCCACTGCGTTTGAAAGTCTATATGCCAACATTCCCGGACTTAAAGTTATCTCCGTCAGCAATCCATACGATGCCAAAGGCCTGTTGAAATCGGCCATCCGTGATGATGATCCGGTTGTATTCATGGAAAGTGAACTAATGTATAGCGACAAAGGCGAGGTGCCCGAAACGGAATATATCATTCCGATCGGACAATGCCATATCGCACGAGAAGGAAAGGATGTAACCATCGTTTCATTCAACAAGATGATGAAGGTAGCCCTTGATGCGGCTGAAGCACTGGCAAAAGAAGGCATTGATGCAGAAGTCATTGACTTACGTACCATTCGTCCGCTAGACTGGTTAACAATATTAAAAAGTGTGCAAAAAACGAATCGGCTGGTGATTGTTGAAGAACAATGGCCGTTTGCTTCCGTTTCATCGGAAATTACATACCGCATACAAAAAGAGGGATTTGATTATCTCGATGCGCCGATCAGACGCATAACCTCAGCCGATGCACCAATGCACTATGCCCCTAACTTGGTAAAAGCCTACTTGCCGGATGTTGAACGAACCGTCAAGCTGATCAAGGAGGTCATGTACCTTCATAAATAGCATAACTTCATGCGAAACGCGCTTCTCATTTACCTGTTGATCGGGTGTGGGTATACGCTCAGTGGTCAAAGCCTGTATGCAACTTTTTTTGCGGGCCTCAATGGTTATCGAGGCGATCTGCAACCTGCCCTCATCTCTGTGCCACAGCTGAAACCGGCAATGGGTGCTGGTTTTGTATATGAATTCAATCCTAACTGGGCCGTTGCGTTGCAATTCAACTATGCTAAAGCAGCCGGAGACGATCGATTTAATCCATCCAACGCAGCTCGAAACCTCCGGTTTGAATCAGACCTGTTTACGTTCAGTGCAACAACCGAGTATTGTTTGATGGATCTGCGAGACTATGCTGTTTCTCCATACGTTCATCTTGGTTTCGGTATTTTCAAGTTCAGCCCTTATTTACCCCTCGACAACGGCAACAGAATTATACTGTTTGAATATGCTACAGAAGGGCAGGGGTTCGTGGATGGTAAATCGCCCTATTCACTTACGAGTTGGTGTGTTCCAATTGGAGGAGGCTTCCAATGGTCACTTACCCGAAATACCCGACTAGCTGCCCATATCTCGTATCAGTTTACCGGCACCGATTACATGGATGATGTAAGCACAACGTACGTGGATGAAAACATACTGCGACAATATAAAGGACAAAACGGGGTTAATATTGCTTATCGGGGGAATTTGCTGCCCGGCGGAGCCCCTTATCCGGCAGCCGGTACACCGCGGGGAAATCCCAAAAACAAGGATAGCTATCTGTTGGCCGGGCTCTCACTCCGTTTTCGGCTGGATGCCAAGGGACGAGCTTTTCAATATGAATACCGCCCCGGAAAATTAAGAAGACATAAAACATCCTGTCCATCTCTTTAACAAAAGCGCATCACGCCTTTCAGATCAGTATTTTTGCACAAAGCTACCCATGTCATACCCCTCGCTGGAACATTGCTTGTTGGATCTTGAAAAAAACGGACATCTTGTCCGCATCAACGAAGAGGTGGATCCACACCTGGAAATGGCGGCCATCCATCTGCGCGTATATGCATCCAAGGGTCCGGCTTTGTTGTTTGAACGCGTGAAAGGCTCCCGGTTTAGAGCCGCCTCTAATATCTTCGGGTCACTCGAACGAAGTCAATTCATATTCAGAAAAAGCATGTCGGCGATTGAGTCGTTGATCAAAATAAAACAAGATCCAACGGCCCTTATGCAAAACCCGCTGCAGGCGCTTTCCATATTGCCCAATGCCATCCACGCGCTACCATTAAAAAACCCCTGGCAAAAACCGGTGCTGTTTGAAGAAATTCAAATCGAGGAGCTGCCCTTGATCAAACATTGGCCCCTGGATGGGGGCGCATTTGTGACGCTGCCACAGGTATATACCGAAGACCCCGAGAAACCGGACGTACGGCATTCGAACCTGGGCATGTATCGAATACAACTCAACGGAAACGAATACACGAATAACAAAGAAATCGGATTACATTACCAATTGCATCGGGGTATTGGAGTGCATCAAACCAAAGCCAATCAGCTTGGTAAACCCTTACGGGTAAGCGTATTTGTAGGCGGGCCACCCGCACATACATTGGCTGCCGTGATGCCGTTGCCTGAAGGCATGAGTGAACTGAACTTTGCCGGCGTACTGGGCAGCCGCCGCTTTCGATACTGTTATCGGGACGGTTTTATGGTCAGCACCGATGCCGACTTTGTCATCACCGGGGAGGTTTACCCGGGTGAAAACAAACCGGAAGGTCCTTTCGGAGACCATTTGGGGTATTATAGCCTGCAACACCCTTTTCCGGTCATGCGCGTTCATAAAGTATATGCCCGGAAACAGGCTATCTGGCCATTTACCGTAGTTGGAAGACCGCCGCAGGAAGACACCAGTTTCGGAGCCCTCATTCATACCATGACCGGTCATGCCGTTCGGCATGAAATCCCGGGTCTGAAAGCACTACATGCCGTGGATGCTGCTGGCGTACATCCGTTACTGTTGGCCATCGGCAGTGAACGATACACGCCGTTTTTATCAGCATCTAATCAGGCGCCCGCTGAATTGCTAACCATTTCCAACCGCATACTGGGCACCGGCCAATTGAGCCTGGCTAAATACCTGTTCATCACGGATGACCCGAATAATCAACTTGACATCCACGACATTCCCGCATTTTTCAATCATGTGCTTGCCCGCATCGATTTGAAACGGGATGTCCATTTTCATACACAAACATCCATCGATACACTGGACTATTCCGGTGAAACATTGAATAGGGGTAGCAAAGTCGTTTTGGCCGCATCCGGCAACCCCATCCGTTCTTTATCGAACCGCTTACCGGATTTCTACCAACAGCTTCGATTGCCGAAACAAATCAAACTGATTTTGCCAGGCATCGTTGCCGTTGAATACAAGCCATACACCACCGCAGCGAAGGCCGCCGAAGAGATCTGGGCATTGCTTGATGAGATACCGCCTGCCGATCCGTCCGTACATCAACCGGTCATTTGGATTTTGTGTGATGATGCCTCGTTTGTTTCAGCAACAGTCAATAATTTTTTATGGGTCACGTTTACCCGTAGTAATCCGTCGCATGATATCTATGGAAAAATGGAAACCCATGAACATAAACACTGGGGGTGTGACGCGCCACTATTGATCGATGCTCGTGTAAAACCGCATCATGCGCCGGCTGTTCAAATGACTGAAGCGATGCTCGAAAAAATAGAACGACTATTTCAAAAAGGAGGAAGTTTATATGGAATCTAACCGACTAGTTGCCGGATTGTGGCTTGCCTTCGTTATATGCGTTGGAGGAATGATTCACGGATGTGGTACACCCCGAAAACATACGACCGAAACAGGCACGGTTCAGGATGGAAAATCCTTACTCTATGAAATCAGCAAACCTGGTATCGCACATAAAAGTTATCTGTTTGGCACCTTTCATCTACTCTGTCGCAAAGACATCCAGTTTTCTGAGAATCTTCTACAAGGTTTGGCAGCTTCCAAAATCCTTTACCTGGAACTGGATCTGGAGGATCCATCCAACGCGGTGGCGATGATGAAAGGAATGAAGATGCGGGGAGATACGAGTATTGCAGATCTCGTCAGCAAACAACAATACGATGCCTTAACCCGTTTTTTTGACGATTCGGTAGGGATGGGTTTATCTATGGTTAAACAGATGAAGCCGGCGTTGTTGTCAGCTATGGTCTATCCATCTATGATGCCTTGTAAATCGGTTGTGGGTATGGAACAACTGTTGATGGCTGAGGCAAAAGAACGAACGATTCCGGTTAAAGGATTGGAGACCATTGCCGATCAAACAGCGGTGTTTGATCAGATTCCCTATAGAACGCAGGCACAGGAACTGGTTCACATGATAGATAGCTTCGCTCAATACAAAGGGTATTTCAATGACATGCTGGCCACCTACCTCAAACAAGATTTGAATGCCATTGAAGCCAGTTTTTCCAAAGAGCCGGGGTTTGACCAACAACGGCCATTTCTGCTGGACAACCGGAATAAAAATTGGATCAACACCTTGAGTGGTGTGTTGCCAACTACCCCTGTTTTTATTGCGGTGGGAGCCGGTCATCTATCCGGCAAAATGGGATTGATTGAATTATTGCGCCAAGCGGGTTATACAGTCAAGGCCATTGATAATACCGCAAAACCCTCGAAATAAAATAGGCGTTACCGGATGATCAGCTCTTGTATGATCGACTGACCCAGGGCCTCGTTCATTCGCTGGATGATCAACGTTTTTTGATAGCGCAGTTCCTGTTTTAACGGTGCGACCGAGGTGGTGATAAACAACGTGTTTCCTTGTAATCGAATAGAATCAGTATATCCGGCGATTGTTTTACCCATTGTCTCCAACCAGATATCCTCAATCTTGGCCGTCAACAACCCGTTGCTGAGGCGTCCTTGCTTCATCAACTGCTGTAGCACTTCTCCGATGGATTTTTGTGACATGATTTGATGTGTGAAGTTAATCGGAATCAATGATTATCACAGCAAGATGATTTCCCCATCTATCGAAAAGCGATCGAAACAGGCTTGTATACGCCCCGGATGGGTATCTGTAATAAATACTTGTGCCTCTGGTCGCTCAGTGACCCACTGAATCAGCTGATGCATTCGTTGCTCGTCTAGTTTTTCAAAAACATCATCCAGTAGAAGGATAGGAGAGAAGCCTTTATGTTGACGGATCCATTCGTAAGCAGCCAATTTCAGCGAAAAAAGAAGGGATTTTTTTTGTCCTTGTGACGCATGCGTTTTGAACGGTCTTTCGTCAATGTCAAACTGGAGTTCATCCTTGTGTATGCCCGCATTGGTGCGTCCGCTGAGCACATCAATCATCCGGTTTTTTTTCAGTAAGTCGCTAAAAGAATGACCCGCTAATTTAGATTGATAATGTACACGGGTAAGTTCATTCGAGTTGCTGATGTGCTGATAAATGGTCATCAGTAAATCCGACAGTGGTTGAATCGCTTGCTCCCGATATTGGTATATTCGTTCACCGGACAATACGAGCTGTTCGTCGAGTATATCCAACACCGTATCATCCGCAGGCAGTTGGCCATTCAGGGTTTTGAGGTATGCATGACGTTGTGTAAGCACTTTGGAATATTGCATCCAATGTTGAAGATAATCGTTGGCTGTTTGGCCGAGGAGTCCGTCTAGCCATTTCCGTCGCTGTTCGCTACCTCCGTTGATGATATCAAGATCATCCGGCGTAATGATAACGGCCGGAAACTGGCCAATATGTTGTGCCAACCGGTCATACTTGACTCCATTCAGCAATAATTCTTTCTTTCCTCGGTCACGCAAAACAACAACAACCTCGAATGCGGTGTTCATTTTTTCAAGGCGGGCATCCAGGCGATAGCCCTCTTTCCCATACATCACCACCTGGCTCTCTTGGCTGCTCAGGTAACTTTTGGAGTGGCAGATGCAGTACAGGGCATCTAGCAAAGTAGTTTTACCAACACCATTATGGCCGCAAATAGCCACAAATGGTTTATGAAAAGTCCATTCACGTTGAAGGTGGTTTCGGAACTGGGTCAGACGTATGTGATTTACCTTCAGCATGCCTGTGCAAGGTACGAACTAGTCCTTCGATTGGGTGATTGAATCGCGAAGCCCTTGTTTATGAGTTTGTTAGCCATCATAAAACTGGAATTTTAGCCTGAAATTGCTTTCATTTTTCGAGTGAAAATCAATATCTTCGCACCCAAAAATAGTTGGATTTGGCAAACAAGTTTTCAAAAGACACGTATCTGTACTGGTATGAACTCATGCTTTTACTTCGTCGGTTTGAAGAAAAAGCAGGTCAGCTATATGGCATGCAAAAGATTCGCGGATTCTGCCACCTGTACATTGGTCAAGAAGCCATTGCAGCGGGCTGCATGACCGCAACGCAACCGGAGGATAAATTCATAACGGCCTACCGGGATCACGGCCTCGCACTGGCGAAAGGTATTTCTGCC
>CAZZJF010000064.1:0-11542 GCA_964654325.1 uncultured Ferruginibacter sp. | reverse complement strand
ATTACCAGCGGCGCAACGGTTTCATTCAAGAGCACAGCGACTACTCGGATTGATTCATTACCGTTTGTTGCAGACGCTAATAGTGCCACGGTTTATAACCCCCCATTAAGCTACGCGAGGTCGGTCACCGTCAATTCACTCAATATTCCCAATGGGTCTGTCTATTATCTGAGATGGATGATTTCGGGAAGCTCAAGTGCTTCTCCTGCTATAGGCATTGATGATGTTTCTTTAACGGTTGGTGATGGCAGATGTTTTCCTTACAGACAGGCCATCTTGGATTCGGTGACCACTGGTCCATCCAACTCATTAAACGTGAATTACACCCGGGGTAATGGAAATAATATTTTAATTGTTGCCAGTACGAGTGCTACCCCTCCTGTTTTGACAAATGGGAATGGTTATCCCACTGGTTCTTTCGCATTCAATACGCAGAGTTTGAGTACTGGTTATAGCGTGGTTTACAACGGACCTGGTAATAATGGCCCTAACGTTGCAAATGTGCAAAATATTACCGGACTCAGCTCCAGCACGCCCTATTACTTCTATTTGTATGAGTATAATGATGCCGGTATTTGTTATCATCCAACCGTTGTAAGCGGCAATGGTTATTTCACCGGCAGTACAGACTATTTCAGATCACGCGCTTCCGGCAACTGGAACACGCCTTCTACTTGGGAATCTTCAAAAGACAACTTGAGTTGGGTTACCGCGCTGGCCAAGCCCGACAGTTTATCGAGAGGCATCATTATCCGTTCACCGGATTCGGTGGCTATCGCCGCACAGGAGACAGCTGAAAATCTGACCATCAACGCTGGGGCCACTTTGTCGTACAACACTAGTACAGTTACCGCCGGTTCAACATTTACCATCGGCAACGATCCAGCCAATGAATTTGATTTCAACATCTTCGGCCGTTACATCATTTTTGGAAATCCGGCAACATTGGCTGCGGGAGCGAGAATGAAAGTATTTAATGGGGGCTTAATTCGTGCGGACAACAACTCAGGTGGTTCGAGTGATAACCTGGCGTTCAACCAGAATGTCTTTTTTGCTAATGGCTCGGTTTTTGAGTGGAATACCACCAATAGTTTGAACACCTCTGGGGTTACCTATTTCAACTATCTGGCATCGCAACCAATCGCTGACGTTCCTATTTTTCGATTTACGAGAACACCGTCCACACCTGTGGGTGCCGCAGCCAATACCCGCATCAATGGTATCACTGAAGTAAATGCCGCAACAGGCCAGCTTGCCTTCCAAAGTGCAGGTTTGAAAATTTTCAGAAATGGCATAACGGGAACGGGTACCCTTGCACAAAATGCCTCCTGTGGGCAGTTTGTGATTTCAGGACCTGCAGTATTGGGCGGCAGCGGACCAATCAACCTAAGTAATAACGGTCTTCGTATTGCAGACACTTCAGTCACCACATTGCTATCCGATAAACCCATCAATGGCGCATCTCCCGCAGTGGTAATGATAGACGGATCATTATATACATCCACCTTTGCCATCAACGGCACTTCACCGATTACCGTTTCCGCCACCGCTAAACTATACATCGGTTCGCCTAACGGTATCACCGCAAGTGCGGCATCCGGAAATATACAATCTTCGGGAACTAGAACCTACAACGCAGCCGCGGCTTATCATTATTACGGAACAGTCAACCAGGTTACCGGCGACGGGTTGCCTTTAATCATTACCGGTTCGCTGAATATCGCCAACACCGGAGCGGTCAACAACAATATTGTTTCCCTGAGCAATTCCGGTACCACCACCTCAACATTGAATTTGAACAATGGCTTGTTCGCCTGCGGCAGCATGGGCATCCTGAATGTCTCTAACGGTGGTTTTATCAACGGGAATGGGGGTAACATACTGAATGATCCTGCTGCCGGCACCATCAATTTTCCAGGAACAGGAACTGTACAGGGAAGTTCAGCCTCCGTAAATTTTTACAATGTTTCCATTTCCAATGGAGTCAACTTCGGTGCAGCCATCACATCCAACATCAACAATCTTTTACAGATCAATACCGGTGGATTTGTCAATACCAATGCACCGGTATATATAAGTGGATCAACATTAAGATACAGTACAGGTGGTTTGTATAACAGAGGGGCCGAGTTTAGTGCCACTACCGGAAAAGGATATCCGCACCATGTTCAGGTTACCAGCAATAGCTTGCTCAATATGGGCAGTGGCGGAACTTCAACAGCCAGACAAATGGCAGGCAATCTGACCATTGATGCCGGCGCTTCATTTTTGATGGACTATCTAACTAACGATATGACCGCAGCGCTCACTGTTCTTGGAGACGTTGTCAACAATGGAACCTTGAACTTATCTGATGCGGCCGGTGGAGATCTTGTTGTCGGTGGCAATTGGACTCGGGGCGCGACAGCCCTATTCAATCCTAAAGCTCGTTCTGTGACGTTCAACAGTGGCACCGCCAATCAGACGATAACGGTAACGGGTGGGGGTACCGAAGTTTTTGGTTATCTGATCGTCAATAAATCCAACAACTTCAATCTTACGCTTCAGTCCAACCCGGCTACCAACATCACAATCAACGGGGGTAATGGTGGTAATGCGTTGCAGCTGATCAACGGGAACCTCGATCTGAATGGACGTACCTGTAATTTCAACATGTTTAATGGAGCGGTCAACAACATTGGTATCGACGGATCTGCCGGTAACGTGAACAGAAGAATTTCAAGCACAATAGCCGGTGGCGTTTTTGCAATCTATAATGCTGATGCTAGTTCCAGAAATACAACGGTCATTCGCCTGTCGGCTCAGCCCTCCATTCTGATTGTTAACCCGGGTGCTGTGATGACCATCGGCGGTCTTTCACAGAACAGTGGAATCAACTTCAGCCCCAACACCTGTTATATCAATGGAACCTTGCAAATCAACACCTGGGGTTATGTGGAAACGAATCCGCCATTATATGGGGTGAACAGCAACCTCATTTATAATGCGGGGGGTGCCTACAAGCGATTTACCGAATGGAATGCAACCACAGGGTTTGGTTATCCTTTCAACATCAGTATTCAGAATAATACGCAGTTACGTATTAATGATGATGGGCCCGGACAAAACGGAACTTCCGACCGCGCATTAGCAGGAACACTGACCATTCAAGCGGGTTCCGTTGCCATATTGGGCGATTCAACGGAAAACAACAGACTTACCATCGGTCGTGATTTTGTTTTGAATGGCACAATCGACATGCCGAGCACGGTTGCAGCGATCGGTGCCGACTTGTACATAGCCGGCAACTGGAATCGGAGTTCTACAGGAACCTTTAATCACAATGAAAGGGCGGTCTTTTTCAATGGAAGCACCAACTCCACCATAACGGCTTTCGGTGGACAATATTTCCCATATCTGTATCTCCAGAAAGGAACGGCATCCAATACCCTTACGCTACTTGACAACATTAGCATTGGTAAAATATTTACGATCAACGCAGGGAAATTCGATCTTGGCTCCAAAGATGCGACATTGATGTCGAATGTTGTTGCAACCGCTCAATTCGGACCGATGGGTGTGAATGCCGATGTGGTCTATTCCGGTACAGGCCGCTTTGTGGTGGAAAGATATTTGCCTACCGGAACCGGTGCTGGTCAGCATGGAAAATCCTGGCAGTTTTTGGCTGTTCCCACCAATGGAGGTCAAACGATTAAACAGGCCTGGCAAGAGGGTGCTGTCAGCGCCAACGGCAACCCCAATCCCGGTTACGGTACACAGGTTACGGGCAATGTGGGAGGAAGTCCCGCCGGTGCAACAGCCCTCGGTTTTGATGTATACACACCAACTGGACCATCGGTTAAATATTATAATAATGGAACCTGGTTAGGTATTCCAAATACGAACAGCACGGCTCTTTACCAAAAAGAGGGCTATATGGTTTTTGTACGAGGCGACCGGAGTGTTACACAGTTCAATCAAGCTGCGACTCCAACGGTGTTGCGTACCCGCGGAAAACTGTTTGTTCCGGTTTCCAATCCAGCCCCAACAATTACCATTCCGGCGGGTAGTTTCCAGTCGATAGGAAACCCCTTTGCATCAGCCATTGAATTCACCGCCTTGGATGGTCCTGGCGTTCCGGATGTAGACCCGGTGTTTTATGTCTGGGATCCATTACTGAATGGCGCGAACGGACTGGGCGGTTATCAGATGATCAGTGCCAATAACGGCGACTTTTATCCAACTCCCGGTGGCACCTCCAACTATCCAACCGGCGTGCGTTGTTCTCGCATACAATCTGGTCAGGCTTTTATGATGCGCGCTAGCGGAGCTGGAGGGGATGTGATTTTCAATGAGTCATGCAAGGTGGCCGGTAGTCAAAACGCATTCAGAATACCTGTTTCTAACCGCAATCGATCCTATATAAGGATGTTTCTACATCAGCAAACAAGTACAGACAATCCATTGTTGGATGGTGCTGTTGTGGCCTATGATCCTGTTTTTTCTACCGCTGTTGATTTTCAGGATGCCTCCAAGCTGATGAACGCCGGTGAGAACATGGGTATTTCCACATTCGGCCGTATCCTCAGTCTCGATGCGCGGAGCCAGCTACTTCGAACGGATACGATCCGGTTACACCTCACCAACCTGCGCAAGCCAACATACCTATTGCGTTTCACGCCCGAAAATATGCAGGATGCCGGATTGCGTGCTCTTCTGGTTGATCGATATACAAACCAGCAAATCGCCGTTGATTTAAGCGAGGAGACCGAAATTCCATTCACAGTTGATGCACAGCCAGGCTCATACCGCAGCGACCGGTTCATGCTGGTATTTACCCGTAAATCCAGAACGGCTCCTATTGGGTTACTGTCGAGCAAGACCGTATCCAACAGTCAAGATCAAATCCAAGCGCATCCCGCAACCACTACACCCGCGTTCACCATCTACCCTAATCCGGTCAGGGGCGGACGATTGACAATGGGAGGGGAGCTACCGGAGACTGGTTTATACCTACTGGAGTTGATTGATCCTTCCGGTAAAACCGTGTTCAACCAATCAATTACTTTACAGTCTGGAAAGTGGACAAAAACCCTTCATATTCAGGTGCCGGCCGGATCCTATATGGCAATCCTTTCCCATAAGAATGGCGTTCGATTGAATAGTCGAGTTATTGTAGAAAAATAAACTTGATTTTTCAGGTACGCGGTTACAATTTCATAACTTTGAGCACCGTTTTCTTCTCTAATTTTGCGGCGAAATCCGATTCCCTTTTTTGAAAATTCCATTTTAGTCAGTTCCCCTGAGCAACCTTTTATTTTCAATTTGAAAATTAAACCATTATGACCGCTTCCACAGCGCGCAATCCTTTCCGCATGTTCGGAAAATCCCTTTTTGTATTCATACTCGCGGCATGTGTTCTATTCTCCTTTACGATGGTAAAGGCGCAAACGTTGTTTACGCAGGATTTTAATTTCACTGGTGCGCTAACGTCGAACGGCTGGACTGCGCATAGCGGAGCAGCGACCAATGCCATTTCTACCACTACGGGGTTGACCTATACCGGCTATGCAGGAACAGGCATAGGCAATGCGGCATTAATAGGAAATGCCGGCGGAGAGGATATCAATGCTACGTTTACTTCACAAAGTACCAATGGCAGTAGCGTTTTCATCGCTTTTTTAGCCAATGTGACCGAAGCATCAACGTCTAAAACGGGGGATGTATTTTTCCATACCGGAAGCCCTGGTGGTGCAACTTGGACTGCTTTTGCCGGCAGGGTTTTCGCCAGAGTGGTGAGTGGGAATGTGAATTTTGGTATCAGCAATACCTCCACTGCCACATATGGCACCACCAATTTTTCCAGAAACACGACTTATTTGTTGGTTGTTAAATACACAATCACCACCGGCACGGGCAACGATGCCGTATCGCTTTGGGTTATTCCATCCGGTGTGCCCACATCAGAAGCGATGGCGGGAACAGCAGAGATTACAAATACGACTACCAATGGCACTGACGCCATCAACGCCATTGGGTTACGCCAAGGCAGCAACACCACTTCACCTACTGTTGTGGTAGATGGTATTCGGGTGGGCACCACCTGGAGCACGGCGGTTGTACCGGCAGCCGGAGCAACCATCATAGGTGCAGCGACAGCCACCGCCTTTACTACCACCTATGGTACCGCATCTTCTGCACAGAGTTTCAGTGTTTCAGGCTCTGCTTTGACGGCGAATCTGGTAGCTACCGCTCCAACCGGTTTTGAAGTATCGGCAGATGGTACAACATACGGCACTACGGCTACTTTTACTCAAAGCAGTGGATCGGCCTCTGGCACATTGAGAATCCGATTGGCAGCCAATGCCGCAGTGACCGGATCTTATAATAGTCAAAATATCGTGCTCAGTTCCACCGGTGCAACGTCCGTCAACATCACCAGTTCAGCCTCCGGAAACAGCGTGAGTGCCAAAGGATTGACGATTACTGGCGTTTCAGCCAACAATAAAACCTACGATGGAACAACCGCTGCAATCCTGAGTGGAACTGCAGCCTATTCCGGATTGGTGAACAGTGAGTCGTTCAGTGTGAGCGGGACACCTTCGGCCAGTTTTTCAACCGCAGCCGTTGGAACGGGTAAAACCGTTACGGTGAGTGGCTACACGGCGCCATCATCAAACTACACCTTAACCCAGCCATCATTAACAGCAGACATCAGTACCGCTGCTTTGACGATCACAGGTGTTTCGGCCAGTAATAAAACCTACGATGGTACAACCTCAGTAACCCTGAACGGTACTGCAGCCTATTCAGGACTGGTAAACGGCGAATCCTTCAGTGTAAGCGGAACACCTTCCGCCAGTTTTGTAACCGCTACAGCAGGTACGGGCAAAACGGTAACGGTTAGTGGCTACACTACTCCATCATCCAACTATTCACTCACGCAGCCTACATTGACAGCAAACATCACGGCTAAGAACCTGACTATTTCCGGATTGACCGCCAACAATAAAGAGTTTGACGGAACAACCACGGCAACCTTGAGTGGCACAGCTGTGTTGAATGGTTTGATTTCCGCCGATGAGGGGAATGTGGTTTTGAGTGGAACTCCCGTGGCTAACTTTACCTCTTCTGCTGTGGGAAGCAATATTGCTGTTACCGTAACCGGTTACACCATCATGGGGTCCGCGTCAGGTAATTATTCATTGACACAGCCTTCCGGCCTCACTGCCAATATCACCTCAGGTTCATTGTTATCACAGACCATCACCTTCAATACCCTGAGTGCAGTTACCTATGGTGATGCTGGATTCACACTAAATGGCACAGCATCTTCCGGACTCACGGTTACGTATACCAGCTCTAACACATCCGTAGCTACGGTATCAGGTAATGTGGTCACGATTGTAGGAGCAGGTTCAACCAATATCACCGCTTCACAGGCCGGGAATGAATCTTATAATCCTGCCGTTTCAGTTGTCAGATCTTTGACTATCAATCCAAAATCATTAACAGTCACCGGTGCAACCGCTCAAAATAAAATATACAATGGAACTACGGCAGCAACCATCACAGGAGGTACCTTGAATGGTATTGTCGGTTCTGATGTAGTCACGATCTCCGGCGGCGGTATTTTTGCCTCTGCTTCCGTAGGCACAGCCATAAACGTTACTGCCAACCTTACGCTCGGTGGAGCATCGGCAGCCAATTATTCATTGACACAACCTACCGGTTTGAGTGCTGACATCGAAGCCAAAGAATTGACCATATCCGGTTTGATTGCCATTGACAAAAACTACGATGGGACCACTGTGGCGTCCATCACCGGCTTGCCTGTGTTGAATGGTGTTGTACCCGCCGATGCCGCCAATGTTTCTCTGTTTGAAGACTTTGCCTCTTTCTTCTTCAATTCGGCCAATGCCGGGAATAACATACCCATCATCGTGAGTGATTATTTGCTCATCGGTGACGCATCTTCCAATTACTATTTAACACAGCCAACAGGATTAACCGCGAACATCCTGCCACTTACAGTCAACATTGTTGGTGTGACGGCCAATAATAAATCATACGACAGAACAACGGCAGCAACCGTGAGTGGCACGCCATCCCTGACTGGCCTCATTCCCGGAGAAGAGTCGTTGGTTGCGGTTGCAGGAACGCCTTCAGTTTCATTTGTGAATGCATCAGTTGGAAACAACAAAACTGTCAATGTGACCGGTTACTCGTTGACCGGTTCCGGAGCCTCTAATTATATCATCAGTTCACCGCTGGTATTGACTGCTAATATTACGGCAGCATCCTTGAGCGTTACCGGATTGACCGCCAACAACAAAGTTTTTGATGGTACCCGTACTGCAACCGTGATCGGAACGGCCACCTTGAATGGAGTATTCTCCGGCGATATCGGCAATGTGACGCTTACCGGAACACCAACGGCATTGTTTGCCGATTCAGCAGCCGGTGTTGCTAAGCCGGTTTCTGTAACAGGGTATTCAATCATTGGAACAGCTGCCTCCAACTATAGTCTGATTAGTCCAACTATTTTATCTGCCGACATCACAAAGGCTACTCAAACCATCTCATTTTTCCCCATACCGGTCAGAACTACATCAGATGCAACGGTAACACTTACATTGAACTCCAGTGGTGGATTGCCAATTACATACACCAGCTCCAATCTATCTGTTGCAACCGTGAGTGGTAACGTACTCACCATTGTAGGTGCAGGTACTTCAACGATAACGGCTTCTCAGCCGGGCAACAACAACTACACGGCTGCAGCTTCTGTCACACAAACACTGACTGTCGTTCAAGCACTTTCAAGATGGACGTTTGAGGGTGTAACCACCACCAACACAGGAGCCTCTGCATCAGTATCAGCCGGATCGGCAATGGCCGATCAAGGTGTCTTAACCACTGGAACGCTGTTCTCTGCCACCCACGCAAGCGCAGGAACTGTATGGTCCAATCCCGCCGGAAACGGGTCGGCCAAATCCATCACAGCAACTAACTGGGCTACCGGAGATTTTTATCAATTTAGGGCAAACACCACCGGATATAGAAACATACAGGTTTATGTAGATCAAACAGGTAGTAACACAGGTCCGAGAGATTTCAAACTTCAATTCAGTTTGAATGGCACCACCTATACCGATTTCGGATCTGTTTATGCGATAACCAATGATTCCTGGAGTACCACGATATCCAAAACCCAATCCACCCGTTCGTTTGACATCAGCTCGATTACCGGGTTGAACAATCTGGGTACCGTATTTTTCAGGGTGACTTGCGCCGGCACGACCAATATTTCCGGTACCGGTGTTGTTGCGTCTGGAGGAACCAGCCGTATCGACAACTTCCTCGTCTCGGGTGTGCCTTGCGAAGCAACTACTTCCACCACCAACATCACAGCCTGTAACAGCTACAGCTGGAACGGCACTACCTACACATCGAGTGGAACGTACACCTTTACTTCGCGTAATTCGGTTGGTTGCGACTCTGTAGCCACATTGAACCTCACCATTAACAACAGCACCAATAACGCCTCAACGGTTACTGCCTGCGAAACATATACCTGGAACGGACAAACCTATACCACTTCCGGCACTTACGTATATCCTTACACGAATACAGTCGGTTGTCCTTCTGTTGATACTCTGCGTTTGACCATCAATAGAGGAACCTACAATAAAACCACTGCTTCTGCCTGCGACAGCTACACCTGGAATGGCACAACGTATACAAGCTCCGGAACCTATACCTTTAACTATAACAACACGAATGGTTGTCCATCTACGGACACATTGTCTTTGACCATCACGCCATCTACAAGCAGCAATTCAATTGCAACAGCTTGTGACAGCTATACCTGGAATATCAATGGTCAGACTTATACCTCATCAGGCACTTACACAGCCGTAATCGGTTGTGTAACGCATACGTTAAATCTGACGATTGTCGCTTCTACCAGCAATACAACGTCAGCTTCTGCCTGCGACAGTTATACTTGGAGCGTGAATGGACAAACCTACACGACAAGCGGCATTTATTCCTCGGTTTCTGGATGTAATACTCAAATACTCAATCTAACTATAACTCCATCTACCAGCAACACCACCAATGCATCTGCTTGCGACAGTTATACCTGGAGTGTCAATGGACAGACGTATACAACCGGTGGAACATACAGTTCGGTTTCCGGATGTCACACGGAGATATTGGTGCTCACGTTCACATCTTCGACTACCACTACCACGACTGTGAGTGCCTGCGACAGCTACACTTGGTCTATTAATGGTCAAACCTATACTTCATCGGGTTCTTACACGGAGACCATAGGCTGTGCGACATATATTTTGAATCTGACTGTTACAACATCAACATCAAACACCACCAGTGCGACAGCCTGTAATAGTTACACCTGGAGCGTGAATGGTCAAACCTATACCACATCAGGCAATTACACATCTGTAAGCGGATGTGCTACATCTATTTTAAACCTGACCATCAATAACGCCAGCAGCTCTACAGAAACCATCACTGCTTGTAATAGTTATACCTGGAAAGGAACAACGTATACATCCTCTAATAACACAGCCACATGGACCGGCACCAACGCAGCGGGTTGTGACAGCGTGGTGACATTGAATCTGACCATCAGGTATTCAACTTCCTCTACAGAAACCATCACTGCTTGCGACAGTTATACCTGGAAAGGAATAACCTATACCTCCTCCAACAACACAGCTACGTGGACAGGCACGAACGCCGCCGGTTGTGACAGTGTTGTAACCCTGAATTTGACCATCATTCCTTCGACCACTAACACCACTACCATCTCTGCGTGCGATAGTTATACCTGGAGTGTGAATGGACAAACCTATACACAGAGTGGATCCTACACGTCAATCTCCGGATGTACCACTCGAATTTTAAATCTGACTATTACCGCATCCACCAGCAATACAACCACAACTACGGTATGCGGTAGTTTTACGTGGAATCTGAATGGTCAAACCTATACACAAAGCGGCACGTACACCAATATTAGCAATTGCAGAACAGAGACGCTTGTCTTGACAGTCATACCATCTGTCAATAATATCACTACAGCCAGTGCATGTAACAGCTATACCTGGAGTGTGAATGGTCAAACCTACACACAAAGCGGCACGTATACCGTACCTGTATCCGGGCCAACATCAGGAAGCGGATCTGGCGGTGGCGTACGCATCAGTCAAGTTTATCCTGGCGGTGGTGGCACCTCCGGTTCTTATCAGAAAGATTATGTAGAATTATACAACAGCAGCTGCAGCCCGATCAATATCTCCGGATGGTCTATTGCATACGCTTCAGCAACAGGTAATTTTGCGAGCACAGCAGCCAATAGTTTTATATTCCCGACAGGAACAACGATTGGCGCTAAAAAATACCTACTTATCGAGTGTGGCTCAGCAGGATCCGGCGGTACGGCGCTTCCTGTAACAGCCGATTTCGTGACACCAACTACCGGGTTCAGCATGAGCGCTACATCCGGGAAAGTTGGATTGTTCAATACTTC
>CAZZJF010000063.1:0-11551 GCA_964654325.1 uncultured Ferruginibacter sp. | reverse complement strand
CCTGCCAGTTCCGTAGCATCCGGGCTTGTATAAATTCTGGCACAAGAATGAAGTAGTATAACAGTAAAAAAGGTGAGTAGCAAGTGGTTGATGCTTTTCATATTCTCTGGTTTAACAACACTGTAAAATTACAGCGTTTTGATGATTGACTTTTACCAAAGTAGCACGGCTCAATATCTAAAAATACATGATAAGGTGAATGAAGACGTTTTGTATAAATGATCCCAAAGTGAAATGGCGACAGGCAGGAAAATATCCAGAAACACATCAGGCATGTACTGATTTGGGCGATGTGTAATTGGGTAGTTTCAAAAAAAATCCCGCCGTTCGGCAGGATTGTGGTGGAGAATACCGGAGTCGAACCGGTGACCTCTTGCATGCCATGCAAGCGCTCTAGCCAACTGAGCTAATTCCCCGCGGGTGGCAAAACTACTCTCTTTTCCGATTACTTCAAAATGAAAATCGGTTAATACCCCAAAGCGATGTCCAGCACCTGCGTCATGCTTTTGACATAATGGAACTGCATACCCTGAATAAATTTGGGATTGATTTCTTCCACATCTTTCTGATTTTGCCAGCACATGATTACCTCCCGGATACCGGAACGCTTGGCGGCCAGTACTTTTTCCTTGATACCGCCAACGGGTAATACTTGACCACGCAAGGTGATTTCACCGGTCATAGCCAGATAAGGTTTTACTTTTTTGCCGGTAAACGCACTGGTCAAAGCAGTCATCATGGTGACACCGGCACTGGGACCGTCTTTCGGAACAGCCCCTTCGGGTATGTGGATGTGTACGTTTTTTTGATTGAACAGGTCCGGTTCGATACCCAATTTTCGGGTATTGCTTTGAATCCACGAAAAAGCCGTACTGGCGCTTTCCTTCATCACATTGCCTAAGTTGCCGGTCATTTTTAATTCGCCTTTCCCTTCACTCAATTGGGTTTCGATGAACAGGATGTCACCGCCCACATAGGTCCAGGCCAACCCAACCGCCACACCGGGTATGGAGGAAGATTTGTACCACTCGTTGGAATAGCGGGCTCGTCCAAGTATTTTCTCCACTTCGGTCATGGTTACGGTCGCTTTCAACTTACCTTTCATCACCAACTCGCGCGCCTGATGACGCATGATGGAAGCCAGCATCCGGTCGAGCTCACGAACACCGCTTTCACGGGTATATTCCGCAATGATTTTCTCAAGCACCGTATCGCTGATCTTAAACGGATAGGACGTCAGCCCATGCATGTTTTTTTGCTTGGGAATCAAATGTCGCTTGGCGATTTCCAGTTTCTCCTCAATGGCATAGCCACTCAGGTCGATGATTTCCAGCCGGTCACGCAAGGCGGGTTGAATATTGTTGATATTGTTGGCCGTCGCAATGAAAAGCACTTTGCTGAGGTCATATTCCAGTTCCAGGTAATTGTCGTAAAAACTGCTGTTTTGCTCCGGATCCAACACTTCCAGGAGGGCAGAGGAGGGATCGCCACGATGGTCACTGCCCACTTTGTCGATCTCATCCAGGATGATAACGGGGTTTCCGGATTTGCTTTTTCGGATGGATTGGATCACGCGACCGGGCATGGCACCGATATACGTTTTTCGATGACCGCGAATTTCACTTTCATCATGCAAACCACCCAAACTCAGTCGCACATATTTACGCGCAATGGCACTGGCAATGCTTTTGCCTAAGCTGGTTTTACCGATACCGGGCGGGCCAACAAAACACAGGATCGGACTTTTCATATCGCCTTTCAGCTTGAGCACAGCGAGATATTCCAAAATGCGATCTTTAATTTTATCCATGCCGTAGTGGTCCTGGTCCAGGATTTTTTTCGCTTTCTTCAGATCGTATGAATCTTCGGTGTACTCTTCCCAGGGAAGATCGAGCAATAAGTCGAGGTGGTTGTAAATGACCGAGTAGTCGGGGGTGCTGGGGTGCATCCGCTCGAGTTTTTCGACATTTTTACTAAACATGTCTTTCGCAGTCTGTGGCCATTTTTTTCCTTCCGCCTTCTTCATCATCTCTTTCAACTCAGCCGCATTTTCGCCACCCAGTTCATCTTTGATGGCTTTGAGCTGTTGTTGCAGGAAGTAATCACGCTGTTGTTTATCGAGTTCGGCACGTGTTTTATTGGTGACCTTGTTTTTCAGTTCGGCGTATTGCAATTCGGTCTGAAGCAGTCCCAGCAACATTTCAGCCCGTTCTTTTAACGCATGGGTTTCCAGCAACGTTTGTTTTTTCTGCAACTCACTGTTGAGATTGCTGCCAACAAAATGAATCAGGAATGCGGGATTTTCGATATTCTTTAAAATAATCGCTGCTTCGCTGGGTAAGTTGGGGGATATGGAAACGATTTGGGCGGCCAGGTCTTTGATGCTGCTGATCATCGCCTCGAAATCGGCATCCTGTTCAATGCGTTCTTCGTCCAGTAACAGCACATTGGCTTTAAAGTAGGGATCTTCACAGGTGATTTTGGTTACCTGAAAACGGCGTTTGCCCTGAATGATGATCGTGGTACCGCCATCCGGCATTTTGATTAGCTTGACAATTTTAGCGATGGTACCGATGGATTCAAGGTCGCCTTTCTCGGGCTCTTCAATACTGCTGTCTTTTTGCGCAACCACGCCAATCAGTTTATCGGCTTTGTGCGCATCGGTTACGGCCTTGATACTTTTATCCCGTCCAACGGTGATTGGAATGACCACGCCCGGGAATAATACGGTATTGCGCAGCGGGAGTAAGGGAAGTTCCTCGGGTATGTCGTTGCCATCCAGATTGGCATCTTCTTCATTCAGCGGAATGATGGGCATAAACTCCATTTCATCTTCATTGCCCTGAAACATGGGGTGCTTGTTCATAGTTGGTATTCAATTTCAAATCAGTAGGCAAAGGTAACCCTTCTTCGCGCTTTTGGGAAGGAATGTATGGATGAACGGTCTTTTTTAGTCGCTGAAGTGCCCGTATGATAGAGAGTGCAGGCAGATTCAGTTATTTTTGCGCTCATGTCCATTCGATTAACTGAACGGGAGCAATTTTTGTTGAAGGAGATCGCCGCGGCTGCTTCGGCGTTGGGCATCGATGCCTATGTGGTTGGTGGATTTGTACGTGATAAATTGCTGGGACGCCATACCAAGGATATTGATATTGTTTGTGTAGGGGATGGTATTCTGCTGGCAGAAACTACAGCTGCCCGGTTTCGGCCGTCGCCTACCGTCCATATTTTTAAAAATTACGGCACCGCACAAATCCGGTTGGCTGAACCCGATGCACCCGGTCAATACACCGACATCGAGTTTGTGGGCGCCCGCCGCGAGAGCTATCAGCCTAAGAGCCGAAATCCGCAAGTAGCTCCGGGTACCCTGTCGGACGATCAGCATCGCCGCGATTTCACCGTCAATGCCCTGGCTATGGATTTGCATTCTGATCGCTATGGTGAATTGCTGGATCCATTTCAGGGGTTGTCAGATCTTGCTCAAAAAAAACTACGCACCCCACTGGTACCTGAAAGCACATTCAGTGACGATCCGCTCCGTATGCTCCGAGCCATTCGGTTTGCTACGCAGCTGGGATTTGATATTGATGAAAACACTTTTCAGGCCATCACGTCAATGGCGGAACGTATTCGGATCGTAAGTGGCGAGCGCATTGCGGAAGAACTGCAGAAGATCATGGCAACACCCAAACCCTCGGTGGGGTGGGATTTGCTTTTCAAATCAGGGTTGCTTCATTTTATTTTTCCGCAAATGGTGGCCTTATCGGGCGCCGAGTATGTAGACGGGCATGGGCACAAAGACAATTTCACGCACACCCTGCAGGTATTAGACAATGTGGCGGCTCAATCAGATGATATCTGGCTTCGCTGGGCAGCCGTCCTGCATGACATTGCCAAGCCGGCTACCAAACGGTTTGAACAAGGCCACGGCTGGACGTTTCATGGACATGAAGTAGTGGGAGGTCGGATGGTTCCCGGCATTTTTGCCAAACTCAAATTGCCACAACATGAAAAAATGAAGTTTGTCCGCAAGCTGGTCGAATTACACCTCCGCCCCATCTCATTAACAAAAGAGAACATAACGGATTCGGCTATACGACGATTGATTTTTGAAGCCGGAGATGATCTTGAAGCATTGTTTATCCTCTGTCGTGCTGATATCACCTCCAAAAACAAACAAAAAGTAAAACGCTATCAGGCCAATTTTGAACTCGTCATGCAGCGTTGTGCGGAGGTAGAGGCGCAAGACCATATCCGAAACTGGCAGCCGCCTGTCACGGGAGAAATGATCATGGCGCATTTTTCATTACCGCCCGGGCGCACCGTTGGAGTCATAAAAAATGCCATCCGGGAAGCCATTCTAGATGGTGTCATTCCCAATGAGTATGAAGCCGCTCACGCGTTCATGGTAGAAAAAGGGAAAGCGCTTGGTTTATGACACGATAGGTGGGGCCATTGATTTACAAGATTTACCCTATTTTTGAGTATGGCTGTATTAAAATTCCGCATCTACTGGGAGGAAGACGAAACCGTCTACCGCGACGTGGTTATCAAACACAAACAATCATTTTTTGATTTGCATCTCAGCATTTTGAAAAGCTATGCCTTTGATAATAAACATGCGGCTACCTTTTACAAATCGAATGATGCCTGGCAAATGGGCCGTGAAATCACGCTGGAAAAATATCCGAAAACATACAAGGTTGAGCCATTGATCATGCAGGAAGTTCCGATTGGAACAGAAATCGCAGACCCCAACCAGAAATTCATTTACGAATATGATTTCACTAAGTACTGGCGGTTTTTGGTTGAATTGATCGGTATCGAAAAAGAAGAAAATCCAAAGCTGGAGTACCCGTCCTGTATCCGAACAAATGGCATTGGGCCTTCCCAATATGGCGCCAAGGGGATCATTGAATCCCGCATGGCTGAAATGGAAGAGAAATATGATTTGCGTCCCGATGCGCTAAGTGAAGGATTCAATCAGGAAGGAGAAGACGATACCGAACAAGATGATACCGAACAGGATCAAGATTCGGACGCCTCCGAGGATGAAGCCGCATTTTAAGCAGCCTTTGTCTTACCGTCTTGCCTATTTTTCAAATGCAATGACCGTTTACAAACGTTCTTGGCACAGTACGGAAATTTAAACCAGTCATCTATTTTCATGCAACGCATATGCATCATTCTTGCAGGTCCTACGGCCTCCGGCAAAACGGATCTCGCTATTGCGCTAGCAAAACAGTTTAATACAGCAGTTATTTCAGCCGATAGTCGACAGTGTTTGAAAGAATTACATATTGGTGTGGCAAAACCATCGGCTGAGCAACGTAAAGCGGTCACCCATTATTTTATTGACACACACAGTATACAATCACCGCCTAATGCGGCTGTTTTTGAAACCTATGCCCTGAATGTACTGGAAACCATGTTTGCGCATACCAATGTTGCTATAGTGGCCGGCGGCACCGGATTATATATCAATGCATTGACTGATGGCATCGATCCGATTCCGGCAGTGCCCGACACCATACACGAAGCGGTGAATACGTTGTTTCAATCGGGTGGACTGGCAGCGATTCAAGAACGGCTTCAGCAGTTGGATCCGCTTTTTGCAGAAAAAGGAGAAATGCAAAATCCGCATCGTTGTTTGCGGGCGCTGGCCGTAAAATGGAGTACCGGTTCATCTATTCTCGATTTTCACCGCACTGAAAAAGCAAACAGGCCTTTTCGAGTGATCCGGATCGCATTGTCTATGCCTCGTGAGGTGTTATATCAACGCATCAATGAACGGGTTGACCACATGATGCAGGCGGGTTTGCTGGCTGAGGTTTCGGGGTTGAGGGCATTTGCATCATGGCCGGCATTGCGTACTGTTGGTTATCAGGAACTCTTTCAGTATCTGGATGGACATCTGTCTTTGGAAATGGCCATCGAAAAGATCAAACAGCATACTCGTCAGTATGCCAAACGACAACTCACCTGGTTTCGAAACGACGGACGATATGCCTGGTTGAACCCTGATTTTCAAACGGTTTTGAAATACGTTGAGGATGAAATGAGCCTCACCTAAAATTTGAATCCAAGCGTACCGGAAATAGTCCCGATATTCTGCCGTAGATTGGCGAACGTATTGGCCCTGTTTTCGAGTCGATAGGGGAGATCGACATTGCGGATAATGGAATGAACATAGGTGAGGTCGATAAAAATGCCTTTGTTACGATAGCCGATACCTCCGCTGAACATGAGCCGGTTGGCTTTGAACGCGGCATCACGGTATGGATTTGAGTTGTATGCAAATCCGAGACGGCCCATGATGACATTGAATTTAAGTTCCCCGCCAATCCGAACATTAACTCCTCCTTTATATTCATTTTTGATAACCTGATTCAATGCCCGGAAATAGGCCTTCTCCTCGGCAGTGGGCGCCTCGTTAGCAGATTGAAAGCGGCTGGCTTGGTGACGGACATACTCCAGATCAGCCGAAATGAAAGCCCGTTGACGACGAACATCTTCAGTCTCTCGAAACACATAGGACGCACTGATCATCGCTTTCCATGGAGAGGTATAGCTGTATTCACTTTCGCCGGGTTGCCCATTGGTAAACGTCGCAGATGTTTCGTAAAATGTTTTGACCGGATTTTCCAATCGGGTTTCGAGGGTTGTACTTCGGGTGTCTTTTAAGATGTGTACGCCCGGTGTATGAAAGGCGAATCCGAGCCGAATATAATCAGCCGGACGATAAATGACACCCAGCTTCATTTGCACACCACTGCCTGTAGTACGAAAGTCATCAGTATAAGTGAACGATTCAAACCGGTTTGCCGTGTCGCCGGTGGCATCGGTTTCCCGAAATGTGCTTTTATTTTGGTATCGAATGATGGGGATACCCAACGTGGCACCATAAAGCCATTTTTCGCGAACGTTCGTAGCCAGCGCGAAACCAAGTTCATACAAGCCTCCTGTTTGCACACGATTCATATCTTGTCGGACACTTCCGCCGGCATCAAGTAAATATTCGGGAGCTGCTTTTACCTGTAGTAGTCCGTTTATACGGACAGTATCGATCAAGTAGGTATTCAATGCGGGAGCCGCTGTATAAGGCATCGGCGAATTGCTGTTCAAGACAGATCCGATGCTGTACCCACTATTGGCGAACTCTTCCGCAAATTGTTCACTGAAAGAACTGAAATTATTGGTTCCGGCATATTGAATACGGTTGTTGAAAGTGGCATTTTGGTTAAATGCGATCGATACGGTTGTGTGAATGTCTTTTTGAATAAACCCAGGCATGCCAATGATCCAGCCAATGGGCCCCTGAGCATAAGATCGATGGTTTGAGCCCGTGAGGGAGTCTCGGTAAGTAGAGCGGTTATTGTGTTGTAAGAGTGTGGGTGAAAATACAAACTCGCGTGTTTTGAACAATCCTAATCCGGCCGGATTCACAAAAGTGGCCGTTATATCACCGCCCAGCGATCCCATCACACCTCCGGTTGCCATGTACCGGGCGCTTCCCTGATTATGGTACCATCCCAAACGAATGACATCTTCCGGCACTTGGGCAGATAAGGTTGTCATACCGACAAAGAAAAAGACAAGGAGTAATGTTGTTCTCATAGTGGCGTTGATTGGCAATCGGTTCTCGTTAGTTTCGCGCTGGTCTGGTCACCGGCGAACCGCTTTGTGAGGGTGAGGTTGTTCGGGTTGGGTTGTATCCGCGGCCATCAGAGGATCCGGGTGTTACAATAGTGCGCGTGTTTCCGGTGCCAGACTGATTACTGTTGTTGTATCGCCGGGTAGATCGTGTACTCCCGGATGCTGCCTGGTATTTTGGATTTGGCACATAGGCCTCTTGAAAATTATAACTGTTCAAGTTGGTCATTCGAGGTGTTGTGTTTTTTGGATTTCGAATGTTGAATCCGGAAAAAACCGGCATGGGATAATAGTATGGATTGTAGTAATGTCCGTAGTTGAATCCGTAATGATAGGGATTGTAGTCATAACCAAAATCATCATCAAAAAATCGCCATCTTCTGCTATGACGACTCATTCGAAAGGTCCTTTCCTCCTGTGTATAGACAGTGTTTTTCTTTTTCTTTTTCGCCTGGCCATTTACAGGAGAATAGTAGACGTCATCAGGCGTTTGGGTAACGACATACTGGTTGTTGCAACCGGCGATGGAAAAAATGATGATAGACAGGCTGATGAGTCGGAGGTACATGGTTTTGGATTTTACAGGTTTGTAAAACGAAGTTATTACTTTTGTGGCTTGGATGAAGAGTTCGTTGTCGCGTAAAATCCCGTAAAAGCGGATAAATCGTTAATACAACGCTAAATTTACACAAATTCATATATAATAAGATCATGGCGAAAGAACTGACGAAACGGGAAACGGATTACGCACAATGGTATAATGATTTAGTGATCAAAGGAGAGTTGGCTGATTATTCCGCCGTTAGAGGATGCATGGTCATAAAACCGTACGGGTATGCCCTTTGGGAGAATATGCGTGATCAGCTGGATAAAATGTTTAAAGCAACCGGCCATGTGAATGCGTATTTTCCGTTGTTTGTTCCCAAAAGTCTATTCGAGGCCGAAGAAAAAAATGCAGAAGGATTTGCCAAAGAGTGTGCGGTGGTTACCCATTATCGATTGAAAAATGATCCATCGAAACCAGGTAAATTGATGGTTGATCCGGATGCACGCCTGGAAGAGGAGTTGGTCGTTCGGCCAACCAGTGAAGCCATCATCTGGAATACTTACAAAAACTGGATTCAGTCATACCGCGACTTGCCTATCTTGGTCAACCAGTGGGCCAACGTGGTTCGTTGGGAAATGCGTACCCGACTTTTTCTACGAACGGCTGAGTTTCTTTGGCAGGAAGGGCACACGGCTCACGCCACAAAAGAGGAAGCCCTCGAGGAAACGGTTCGAATGTTGGATGTATATGCCGAATTTGTGGAGCAATACATGGCGGTGCCGGTTATCAAAGGCGTCAAAACAGCCAGTGAGCGGTTTGCGGGCGCCGAAGATACGTATTGCATCGAGGCCTTGATGCAGGATGGAAAAGCCCTGCAGGCGGGTACTTCTCATTTCCTTGGACAGAATTTTGCCAAGGCATTTGACGTACAGTATCTCACCAAAGAGAATAAACAGGAATACGTTTGGGCTACAAGCTGGGGCGTTTCTACCCGACTGATTGGCGCCCTGATCATGTCGCACAGTGATGATAAGGGCCTGATTTTGCCTCCCCGAATAGCCCCCTTACAGGTGGTGATTGTGCCCATCTACAAAGGCGAAGAGAGCAAGTCTGTAATTGATGAAAAGGCACAGGCTATCATGACCTCGCTGAAATCAATGGGTATTTCGGTAAAATATGATAACAACGACAATACACGTCCTGGATGGAAATTTGCCGAATACGAACTTAAGGGAGTACCGGTGCGCGTCGCAATGGGTTTAAGAGATCTGGAAAACCAGGTTGTTGAAATCGCCCGGCGGGATACCGGTGAAAAATCAACCGTCTCACTGGACGGCGTAGCCGAACACATACGGACACTACTGGACGATATACAGCGTACCATTTACAAAAAAGCGCTGGCTTTTCGTGATGAACATATTCAGCGGGCCGACAATTGGGAAGCGTTCACCCAACTTTTAGACACCAAAGGCGGTTTTGTGTCAGCTCATTGGGACGGCACACCGGAAACGGAAGAAAAAATTAAAGAACGTACCAAAGCAACTATCCGTTGTATCCCACTGGATAACCCGAAAGAGGAAGGCCGCTGTATTTTAACCGGAAACAGCAGCCATCAACGGGTCCTTTTTGCAAGAGCCTACTAATTAATTCCACAGCTTGGCAACGAAAGGAAGCTATTTCAATAAATACCTGCGATCCATCGGTGAGGATTCGGATGCCCGTGATCGTAGTCAGCCATCACCCCGAATAACCGCAACGGCTCAACAACGGTTTTCAACTGGCGACTTTATCTTGATCGATAAACCACTGCATTGGACGTCATTCGATGTTGTACGTAAAGTCCGAAACTTCATTGGTATCCGAAAAGTTGGGCATGCCGGCACCCTCGATCCGCTGGCTACGGGGTTACTGATTATTTGCACCGGCGGATACACTAAAAAAATCAATGAGTATATGGCTGCCGAGAAAGAATATACGGGCACCATCACCTTGGGTGCGGTCACGCCTACCTATGATCTGGAGAGTCAGCCAGTGCAATTCAGGGATTATGCCCACATTTCAACCGAACAGTTGTTAGCAGCCGTTGAGGCTCTTTCCGGTACCATTCAACAGAAACCCCCAATCTACTCAGCCATCAAACAAAAGGGAACACCCCTGTATACATTGGCGCGTCGTGGCGAAGCCGTTGATCCGGAGCCGAGAACTATTCACATTCATCATTTTGAGCTTGTTCAAATCAATTTGCCGGAAGTATCTTTCAAAATCCGGTGCTCTACGGGAACGTATATACGCAGCATTGCCCATGATTTTGGAGCGTTGTTGGGTTGTGGTGGATATTTGAGTGCATTACGCAGAACGGCTATTGGCGATTTCTCTGTGGTCGATGGCGTTTCCATCGACCAGTTTATGACGCTTCATGCTGATCAGAATGCATAGCCGATACCAATGGTAAAATTGAAGTTTTCATACCGCCATTTTCGGTATTCGTCGTTGGCTCCTCTAGAAAAGATTTTGGGCAGCAAATCATCAAAACCGATGTCGGGAAATTTCCAGCCATTATTCTGGTAGTATAGCTCCGGGCGTTTGATTCGGAATCCGAGATCAAGCCTTAATACAAAGTAATTAAAGTCAAGTCTAAATCCGGTTCCTGCCGCCATGCCGGTTTGAGCGTACAGGTTCTTCAATGAAAACTGAGAGCTGTCGAGGCCACCGGCCGGATTGGTGTTTCGGAGATTCCAAACATTGCCCATATCGGCAAAAACAGCACCTTTTAAGGTCAATGTATTACGAATGATGGTGAGTAATTTATAGCGGTATTCAATATTCAACTCAAGTTGCATGTCGCCGGTTCGATCATTAAAGATGGTTCGATTGGAACTGAATGGAACCAGTGCTTTTCCGCCGGTGCCAATACCACGAACGGGCCAGGCTCGCATGCTGTTACTGCCGCCTCCAAAATATTGTTTGAAAAAAGGAAGCGTACGATTGGTGTCACTTCCCAGCAAGGGCACACCAACGCCAACGAATCCTCTGAAAACGACTGCTGTATTTCGAAAGCTGACTGTTTTTCTGTATTCAGCATCTAACTTCACATACCGCCGCTTGTACTTTTTAAGTACCGGTAGGGCGCCCCATGTCAATCCCGATTCCTCGGCGTTCAAACGAAAAGAATTCTCAATGGTTCGTTTTCCGGAGCTATTCGTTTTAAGAATTGATTTGGCGAAGCTGACATTCATGCCACCAACCAATGCTGTATTGTAGGAGTACCGGAGAAAGGGGTTGTTCTGCAAGATGTTTACAAAGCTATCGCTGGGATTTAGCAAATTGCTGAATGCAACAGAAAAGGGGCTC
>CAZZJF010000062.1:0-11554 GCA_964654325.1 uncultured Ferruginibacter sp. | reverse complement strand
ATATTTAAAGATTCTGTAACCCAACAATTCAATCCGGAACTCGTAAAACAATATCTTGCTGGTATTAAAAATGAAAAAAATAAAGAAGAAAAACAAAGAAGATACAAAGCTGAGGGCCTCGAAATATTAGACCGAATCCCAACAGCCCTAAACGAGCGGAAATACTCATCGTTGTTGTTGGCTAGCGCATATTATCCTTCCTGGATGTCAAGCGCCGACTTGGCGGAATCAAATCAGTTCTCCACAGTATCGTATGTATATGTGCCCTATTCAGACATTTCTGATTCGACCATCAAGGTATCAAACAAGGAAATCGAAGACTATGTAAAAGAAAATGCTCTCTTGTACCAGCAAGAGGAAGGAAGAAAAATTTCCTACGTTTCTTTTAAAATGGTTGCCTCTGCGTCAGATAGCAATGCTGTTAAATCCGAATTAGCGTCGCTCATACCTGCTTTTCAAGCAGACACCAACAACAGCGCGTTTGTTGCCAACAACCGATCCGATGTTCCGTATGAAGACGCGTTTGTTCCCAAAAACAAACTACTGTCGCCGTTTATGGGTGATTCACTTCAAGCAAAATCAAACAACACAGTTATTGGTCCCTACCTGGACCGGGGCGCCTATTTTCTAGCCAAACGAATTGATGCGAAAAACATGCCCGACAGTGTACAAGCCAAACATATTTTAATCTCGTTACAAAGCCAGGACCAACAAACCACTCGCACTGAAGACGAGGCGAAAAAGTTGGCAGACAGTCTTAAAGCAGAAATTGATAAAGGCGCCTCGTTCACAGAACTTGCCGCCAAGTTTTCTGCCGACGGTTCGAAAGATAAAGGGGGCGACCTGGGCACATTTGCATATGATGCAACGGTTCCCGAATTTAGAGATTATTGTTTCAACAATGCAACCGGATCAAGGGGCGTGGTTAAAACCCAGTATGGTTATCATATAATCGAGATTGTTTCACAGAAGGGCATGAGCCCAGCCTTTAAGGTTGCTTACATCAACAGAACCCTGATTCCAAGCGCCGAAACAGTAGAATCAGTAAACGCCGCCGCGGTTACCGCTGCCGGCTTTAAAGACAAAGCCTCTTTAGAGAAACACCTGGCTAAAAGCGGTCTAACACTTACCAGTCCGCCTGCTGCTCTTTCTGAAAACGACTTTATGGTTGGTTCTCTTCAAAATGCCCGAGAGCTTGTTAAATGGGCGTTTAAAGCCACCCCCGGTCAGATAACCGAAGACCCCATCACTATTGGTGATGAGAAGGTTGTGGCTATCATGGAAAAAGAATACAAGAAAGGCCTTCAGGATGTCGAAACAGCAAGGCCCAACTGTGAACGATACATCATCAATAAAAAGAAAGAGGAGATCGTTCGTAAAAAAATAGGCAATGCTACATCGCTTGAAGCAATGGCGGCCGCTTACGGAAAACAGATACAGAACATCACAGATTCTACCCTGACACCAACCGCAGGATTTTTTCCGGGCGTGGGCCAGTTTCCAAAAGCAATAGGCGCATCCTTTAATCCTGCTTACCAGGGAAAACCGTCTGCCGTGTTTGCTGATAAAGAAAATGGAGTGATGATGCTTAAAGTAAACAGCATTTTACCGCTTCGAGCGGATTCGCCAACCGCAGATGAACAGGCGGCCTTCCGTAAACAAAAAACAAGCGAAGTAAAAAATCGTCTTTTAACTCAACTGCCCAGAAACCCCGGTTCAACTGGTCAGTATCAAAATGCGGGCTGGGCTGGTTGGATTGAAAGCCTTGTATCAAAGGCCAGTGTGACAGACAATCGAAGCGAATTTTACTGATTTCGAAAATAAAAAAGAAAAAGGGGGCCAAACAAACAGGGGTCCCCTTTTTAATTTTGTACCATGGAACAATTTATCAACAAGGTTTCCGAAAGCGGGATCATTACATTGGATTTGGAAAAATTCTTTTCCAGCACACCGATTGTTTCCTTTGATCTGAAGCCTTTTCTGTTTATGGGACTCATACTAAAGGAAAAAGACTTTCGGCAACAATTGAAAGAGTTGGACCTGACGCCCTATCAACAAAAAGTTGTAGCCGTTTATTGTTCTGCCGATGCCATCATACCGCAGTGGGCCTATATGCTGGTTGCTTCTTTGTTGCAACCCGAGGCGGCCGCGGTTTTATTTGGAAATGAACAAGACGCCGAAACGGCGCTCCTGCTCAGGGCCATCGACCAAATCGAAGGAGCCCAATACGAAAATCAACGAGTCGTGGTCAAAGGTTGTGGGGATCGGAAAATTCCCGATGCGGCCTATCTGAGTATTACCAATAAGCTGCGACCATTTGCTAAAAGCATCATGTTTGGCGAACCCTGCAGCACCGTGCCTGTTTATAAAAAGAAAACCACCCCGTAACTAAGCACCTGATAACCAATAATACTTAAAACCATTTTTTTCGTTTGAAGATCAAAAGCATGATGGCCGGAGCAGCAAACATGGCAATTACGGAGATCCAAAACCCCCAGCTGTCGTGTTGAAGAGGTACTACATCAAAGTTCATTCCAAAAATGCCGCCAATAACGGTTGCGGGTGCCAGCAAACAGGTAACAACCGTCATCGTTCGCATCGCCTCGTTTAAGCGGAGATTAATATTATTCATGTACAAATCATGGGTGTTCACAATCATATCTCGGCAGTTTTCAACCAGCTCATTAGCCTGAATGATGTGATCATAAACATCCCGGAAATATTTTCTTGTACGTTCCTCAATAAGCGGACTCTCAGACCGCAGTAAACCCGAAACCATTTCACGCACCGGCGCAATGTTCCTTTTCAAAATAATCAACTCATTGCGCAAGGCTCCAATTTTTTGAGGTAAACGCTTGTCTTCGGTGTGCACGATACTTTCTTCCAGCAAAACTATTTTTTCGGCAATTCGCTCTACCACGAAAAAATAATGGTCAACAATCGTATCAATCAACGAATAAAAAAGAAAATCGGCACCGCTTTCCCGAAGCTTGATTCCTTTGGATCGTAGTTTTGTTCGAAGCGCATCAAATACATCGCTTTCGTTTTCTTCCTGGAAACTAATTACAAAGCCCTTGCCCAGCACCATACTGATTTGTTCGGTTACAATTTTTCCGGAGGCAGGATCTTCAGAAATCATATTCAGCACACAAAAAAGCCGGTCGTTGATTTCTTCGTATTTGGCACGCTGGTTGCCACTCAAAATATCTTCAACCATCAAAACATGCAAATGAAAGGCGGCGGCCATTTTTTCAACCGACTCTTTTGAAAGACCGTCGATATTAATCCATGAAACAGGATTGGTATGCAGGTGTTTGAATGTTTCTTCAATCTGATTGATTGGATAGCAGGCAAACGTGTCTTTATCATACTCAATCAGCGTTATAGCTCCCTGACAAGGATTATCCGTCTGCTTCTCCGCAGCTTTATTTATAGAAGGCGTTGCCATGAATTAAAAAGATGCGCTTTTGGGATACCGCGGAAAGGGAATAACATCGCGGATGTTTCCCATGCCCGTTACAAACTGTACCAGGCGCTCAAAACCCAGTCCAAAGCCGGCATGGGGACAGGCACCAAATCGCCGGGTGTCCAGATACCAGTCAAGCTCTTCAGCGGGTATATGCATTTCTTCCATGCGCTGCATAAGCTTATCGAGCCTTTCTTCTCGTTGAGATCCGCCAACGATTTCACCAATGCCCGGCGCCAAAATATCCATTGCGGCTACCGTTTTTCCATCATCATTCTGGCGCATGTAAAACGCCTTGATGTTTTTTGGATAATTGGTGAGAATGACCGGCTTTTTAAAATGCTTTTCTACTAAATAGCGCTCGTGTTCGCTTTGCAAATCGACGCCCCAATCCTCAATCAGGTATTGGAATTTCTTTTTCTTATTGTGGCTGCTTTCTTTCAGAATCTGAATAGCTTCCGTGTAGCTTATTCGCTCAAAATCGTTGTTCACAACAAAGGCCAGCTTGTCCAATAAGCCCATTTCACTTCGTTCATTCTGCGGTTTTTGTTTTTCTTCTTCCGCAAGTCGCTGGTCGAGGAAAGCCAAATCGTCTGCGTTGTTATCCATCGCATGCCGGATGATATACTTGATGAATTCTTCTGCAAGATTCATATTGTCTTCCAGGTCATAAAAAGCCATTTCGGGTTCAATCATCCAAAACTCGGCGAGGTGTCGGGTTGTGTTGCTGTTTTCGGCACGAAAGGTTGGACCGAAGGTGTAAATATCGCTAAAAGCCATGGCTGCCAACTCTCCTTCGAGTTGTCCGCTAACGGTCAGGTTGGTACTTCTACCAAAAAAGTCTTCTTTGAAATTGATTGTTCCGTCCTCGTTTTTGGGCGCTGTACCATCGAGCGGAAGGGTAGTAACCTTGAACATTTCGCCGGCACCTTCGGCGTCGCTGGCGGTAATAATCGGGGAGTGGAGGTATACAAATTTTTTCTTGTTGAAAAAATCGTGAATGGCAAACGCAAGGGAATGCCGAACACGAAAAACCGCTCCAAATGTATTGGTTCGAAAACGCAGGTGTGCGATTTCACGCAAAAACTCCAGGCTGTGTTTTTTGGGTTGTAATGGAAACTTTTCAGCGTCGCTATCACCGAGAATTTCGATGGAGGTTGCTTTCATTTCCACTTTTTGTCCTTTGCCTACCGAGGGAATGATTTCGCCGGTTGCTTTAAGACAAGCCCCGGTTGTAATTCGCTTGAGCGTAGGCTCGTCGAGCATGCCCAGTTCTACTACTATTTGCAGATTATGATTGGTGCTACCGTCATTCAATGCAATAAACTGGTTGTTTCGGAACGTACGCACCCAGCCCATGGCTGTGGCCGTATAATGAGCAGACTCTTTTTGTAAGATTTCCAGAATGCGTGTACGGGTATTAAACATGTTATTGGTGTCGTTTTTACAAAGATAAACGCACGCCAATAATCATCCTTCAAATAATATTGGAATCAGATTAATTTTCGGAGGACTCTCGCTGGTTATCTTCAGCCTCTCTTTTTCGCATCAGTTCAGAAAACACAAAAACCGGATCCTCTCTGGTTTCTTGCAGTTGCTGGAAGGCCCACAGAACATCTTTGGCAACCATATAATGACGAATAATATCCTCGTCAATATTGCGGACAAAAAACAGATATTGGATAATCGGCTCCCTATAAGCAAATGTGATAGTACCCTCTTCCGGGTTTACCTCAACCAGGCCCCGGCTAATCCGATTGTTGAAATGACCGGCCAGAATCATCATTTCCCCGGTTAATTCAATATCAAACGAGTGAAGGAGTTCTACTCGCATATGTAATTCATCATCGGCTATGCCATACAAAAAACGAAAAGACGTTTCATCGCCCACTGTAAACTGGGCTGTAACAACCCCGCCTCGCTCCTCTATCGCATAGTAATAATTACTTTTTCTGAAAACAACCAATAGGTCTTTCCAAACAACCGCCGATCTGTTTTTCAACCGAAAAACCCGAACCAGGCGTGAAAAAAGTAATTGAAGGGAGGCCAGCATAACCAAGAATTAGTATGAAACCAAAATAGTGCGAACAGCGTGGGCACACAACGAGCCATAATTCTATGACTTAGCCGGGTACCCCGAAAAGAAAGCACCGTTAATAGAATAAGCCCTTTTTAGAAGCATTCTTCCAGCCCGCCTGGCTTTCATAGTCTACAAAATAAATTTTCAAATCAGCCTGGCTGGCATAATCCACAAAAAAAATGGTTTTGTCGGCCTGGCTGGCATAATCGGTAAAGAACCACTTGCCATCATTTTTTCCACTTTGACTGGCGTACTTAACCTTATATACTTTCAGATCGGCCTGGCTTTCATAATCAACCACAAACACCTTGACATCCGCCTGGCTGGCATAGTTCACCGAAAAAACCTTTTGGGCACGCAGGTTGCCGCAAAAAAACAAGACAAAGAAGAAGAGGACTACTTTATGCATAATCGATCGTTTTGTGCACTAAAATTATTAAAAAAGATAAACCGATAGGCCTCTTGGCACTTATTTAACAATAAACGCGCAAAACGAAGCCGTGTGTTAGCTGCGTGCACCAAACGGCTGCTGCCGTAATAGATTATCCGTTCATGGAGGTCAGAAACTCGGCGTTGTCTTTGGTCCCTTTCATGTTTTTGAGCAGCAGGCTGATGGCCTCTTCGGCATTCATGTCGGCCATATGCTTGCGCAGCACCCACATGCGCTGGAACGTGTCTTTGTCCAGCAACAGGTCATCCCGTCTGGTTGATGAAGCAACAATATCAATCGCCGGATAAATGCGCCGGTTTGACAGCTTGCGTTCCAGCTGCAATTCCATATTACCCGTTCCCTTGAACTCTTCAAAAATTACTTCATCCATTTTACTGCCTGTATCAACGAGGGCTGTGGCGATGATGGTCAGCGAACCGCCGTCCTCGATTTTTCGGGCGGCACCAAAGAATTGTTTAGGCTTCTGCATAGCGTTGGCTTCCACGCCACCTGAAAGCACTTTACCGCTGGATGGGGCTACGGTGTTGTGTGCACGAGCGAGACGGGTAATAGAGTCCAGCAGAATAACCACATCATGACCGCACTCAACCAGCCGCTTGGCTTTTTGCAGTGCAACAGATGAAACCTTTACGTGTTTTTCGGCGGGCTCATCAAAGGTAGAGGCGATCACCTCTGCTTTTACGCTCCGCTCCATATCGGTAACTTCTTCAGGTCGTTCATCGACCAACACGATCATCAGGTAACATTCGGGATGATTTTCGGCGATCGCATTTGCCAGCTCTTTCAGCAACATGGTTTTACCGGTTTTCGGCTGCGCCACAATCAAGCCACGCTGGCCTTTACCGATCGGAGTGAACAAATCCATGATACGCGTACTGAAATTATCTGAACGTGTAGTCAGGTTTAATTTTTCGAATGGGAATAACGGTGTCAGGTAGTCGAAAGGAACCCGATCCCGAATCTCTTCAGGGGTTTTACCATTGATGGTTTCCACCTTCAATAATGCAAAATATTTTTCGCCGTCTTTTGGTGGACGCACGCCCCCAAAAACCGTGTCACCGGTTTTCAAACCAAACAGTTTGATTTGGGAAGGCGACACATAGACGTCATCCGGACTGGATAGATAATTGTAATCACTGCTTCTCAGAAAACCATATCCATCCGGCATCATTTCCAAAACACCTTCACCGGGTACCACGCCGTCGAATTCCGCATTAAAGGCCGGTTTATTATAGGGTTGTCTGTGTTCACGCGTGGGTGGCGTGGGCTGTTCGGGATTTGCCGAAGCGGCCAACCCGTCTTCTTGCTGAAGCATTTCAGCAATGGCGGACGGCACAACTGATTCCGCATCTGAAATAGGCTGGTGTTGAAACGTCTCCTCGTTCTCCTTCGGTTTGCGCCCGCCTATTTTTTTGTCAGATTCAATTTTTTTTGGTCGGCCCGCCGAACGAACTGGAGCGCTTTCTGCCGGAACAATCTCAGTGGGCGCGTCACCTTCCGTACGCGGGATCCGTTTTCTTTTAGGTTTTTCTTCCGGAGTTTCTGTTTTTTTTGCTTTTGCCATGGATGTTTGTTTTTCCAGAATGCCGTCAACAAGGGCCTGACGAGAAACAGGTTTTTTTATTTTTAGTTCGAGGGAGTCTGCAATATCCTGCAGCTCTGGAACGAGCAGCTCGTTCAAATAGGCGCGGTCATACATAACTAACTAACGAAAGCACATTTGTGCAACGAATAAGAGACATGTTTTGCTGGAGTGGAATAAAAAATGGACGGGTCTTATCAGAAAGGGCTCAAACAGGGTTAATGCCCTTGCATCACAATGCAATATTACTAATAAATAACGTTCACCAAAAACAAATTTTCAAAACAGACATCAACCAGGTTTCTGGTTTGATATAAGAAAACAATCAATTAGTAGCGATACACCCGTTTTAATAAACAATTTTTAATAAAACAACGAGTTGATTGGATGTGTTACACGGTAAAACAAAACGAAACGAAATCTGTTTAAAAGAAGGTCTGGCACCATCAATATATCACTGATTTTTTATGTGTACATCGGCTTCGGCAGCGTGTACCTTTACGAAAAGAAGAACCTATGTTTTTAGATGATATGCGCGCTTTTTTTGATTCCGGCGCCACCCGATCCTATGCTTTCCGAAAAAAACAACTGCATCTCTTAAAACGAGCCATCGAACAACACGAGCAAGCTATTTACGAGGCGCTGTATGCTGATTTGAAGAAGTCGCCCGAGGAGTGTTGGGTGACCGAAAACGGGATGGTATTGGGTGAAATCAATCAGGCAATCAAAAACCTGCACCGCTGGATGAAACCGGCGCGTGTTTCCACCAACCTGTTAAACCAGCCGTCGTCCAGCCGCATTTACGCGGAACCGTTAGGAGTCGTACTGGTTGTTGGCCCCTGGAACTATCCGTTTCAACTACCCATAAAGCCGGCGGTTGGAGCCATTGCGGCCGGCAACTGCGTGGTTATTAAAACATCGGAATTCGCGCCGGCTACCTCGGCTATTCTCAAAAAGATCATTTCGGAAACATTTGATCCGAACTATATACGCCTGGTTGACGGTGATGGCGCACAGGTTGTACCCGACATGATGCGCGGTTTTGATTTCGATCATGTGTTTTTTACCGGCAGCACGGCGGTGGGTCAAAGAGTATATGCCCTGGCGGCAGAAAAACTAACGCCCGTAACGTTGGAGTTGGGCGGAAAAAGTCCGTGTATGGTAGAGCCCGATGCCAACCTGCGCGTTGCTGCCAGGCGTATTGTGTTGGCTAAGTTTTCCAATTGCGGCCAAATGTGCATTGCGCCAGACTATATCTTGGTGCACCATAGCGTGAAAGAAGCCCTTGTCCAACAACTGCGCGAAACCATTCAGTCGTTTTTTGGCGATGATGCATCAGCCTGTGCTCATTATGGTAAAATTATTAATGAAAAACAGTTCAATCGACTGTTGGATTATCTGCAACAGAACAACATTATTCATGGCGGGACCCATGATCTAAATCGGCTTTTTATAGAGCCCACGCTCATTGATGAGCCCGATCTCAACAGCCCAATCATGCAAGAAGAGATTTTTGGACCACTGCTGCCCATCATCGGTTATGAAAGCCGCGAACAGGCTCTTGCCATTGTTCGAAAAAATAAAAATCCATTGGCGATGTATGTGTTCACCGAATCGGGAGAAACCGAGCAATACTGGCTCGATGCAATACCGGCCGGTGGCGGATGTATCAACAATGCCAGCTGGCATTTAACCAATCACCGGTTGCCGTTTGGCGGACGGGGGCACAGCGGTATTGGAAACTATCAGGGCAAATACAGCTTTGATCGATTCAGCCATCAAAAAGCGATTCTAAAAACACCTACCTGGTTTGATCCAAATGTAAAATACCCGCCATTTACCGGCAGGCTGAATCTTTTCAAATGGGTAATTGGGAAATGATCGTTCGCTCAACAGCAAACCTTTTTTACTGAAACGTGTTACCATCAAAAGCATATGAAATTCCTGTACGGATTTTTATTGGTCGTCGCCGGAATCTCCCTCTATGTACTCATAGATAACAGAAACCAACCAAAAATGACATTTCGTCAAAAACTAATCCGAACCTTTTATCCTTTACTAGAACGGGTTTCAGGCAAAAAAGTACAAGAGAATAAACAGATCGTTCAGCCGCTACAGCCAATCTATGATATAACAATCGTGTTAACCGACGGCCAAACCGTCAAACTGGACACGTTCCGCGGAAAAAAAATACTCATTGTTAATACAGCTTCCGGATGTGGATATACACCGCAGTATGAAAAACTGGAAGCGCTTTACCGCCAACACCAAGATTCGCTGGTTGTATTAGCCTTTCCATCGAACGACTTTAAACAACAAGAGCCCGGTACGGATGCCGATATCGCCGCTTTTTGTAAAAAGAATTATGGCGTAACCTTTCCCATCGCCCAAAAAGGATCCGTCAAAAAAGGTCTTCATCAGCAAGCGCTCTATAAATGGCTTACAGATCCTTCCCAGAACGGCTGGAATGAACGGGCGCCTGACTGGAATTTTTGTAAATACCTCATCAGCGAAAACGGGGTATTATTGCGTGTCATGAATGCCGGCGTGACCGGCAAGGCCCTTATTGCTGCACCATGAATGAAGCCTCATCATCCGTCTTTTTTCTCGAAAAAAATCGCCAGCGTGCCTTTGGTAACAATAAGCTGATTCCTCATCGGATGCGTACATACAAATCCTCGTGCTGGGTGCGCCTCTACAGCCTGAAAGGGGCAAAGCGCTACCCGGAAACGGCCGCTGATTGGGACCAGTTGCTTTCTCGCCAAAACGACATTTTTGAATACCTGACGACGGCCGATAATCATCTCTATTTTATTGAAAGCACAATCGTGAGCAGTGATTCACCGGAGAACTTGCCGCGAATTGATTGTTTGAATGAGTTTGTATTCGATGCGCTAGAGCCGGTTGATGTATCTTTCGAAGATCCACACCTGTTTGACGCCGGTGATCGTCTTCAAAACAGCATCACATCGATTCGTTGGAAACGGCATCGAATAGACGATGTGCTTCGTGCGTTTGCCAATGATACATTACGAGGGTTTTTTCTAACGGCCGACGGACAAACATGGATTATTCCCTACGACGGAGGGGTTGATCTGGTTTTTAATGAGGAAAAAGATCGAAACGCCTGTGCCGACTATTTCAAGCGCTGGACATCCGATCGGGCGGACGGATTATAACATGGGTAATTTTCCGATATTTACTCCCCGTGAAAAGAACACCATGAAAACACCTTGCTTTCTTTTCTTTATTTTGATGATTGGCGGACATCCGTTTTTTATAAAAAACCTCACCGCACAAACCGTCCGCATAGGCAATACGACGTGGATGTCAGTTAATTTATCGGTTGACACATTTCGAAATGGCGATAAAATACCGGAGGCCTCCACGGCGGAAGCATGGAAAAAAGCCGGAGAAGCCGGTCTGCCCGCTTGGTGTTGGGCGATAACCGGCGATAGCCTTGCTCAACAGCGTGCCGGCCGACTGTATAATTGGTTTGCGGTTTCTGATCCGCGAAAGCTGGCGCCCCGTGGCTGGCGAATACCCACCGACTCGCTTTATATAGAAATGATGAATCAACTGGGTGGACAGCGCGCGGCGGGTTTACAACTCAAAGCCGTTGGTGCCTGGACCGAAAAACTAACGCCTAAGCTAACCGATTTTAGTGCATTGCCAACCGGTTTTATCAATGCAGACGGCGAACGGATCGGCTATCGTCGTTATGCATATTGGTGGACTTCCAACGAAAGCAATGCCTTTGTGGCTTGGTACAGAGGCTTGCGTTATTTAGATGACGAGCTGATTACCGGAGGCAATCGCAAAGAAACCGGTTATTCGGTTCGGTGTGTAAGGGAATAAAAGCATCGACTCCATCTCGGTTATTTTTCTGTATTAATGAAATCCTTTCGGCACATAGGTATTTCCCATACCTGTTTTTAAATGAATAATGGTGGCAAACGATTCGCCTTTAGTGCC
>CAZZJF010000061.1:0-11635 GCA_964654325.1 uncultured Ferruginibacter sp. | reverse complement strand
CTGGTCCGCCGCCACGCGAATCTTGCGTTTGCTGTCTTCGAACTGGTCAATCGCATTCAGACGATTCGCAAAGAGCGCGATTTTGACATTACTGACAGAATAGAGGTTCTGATCCACCCGGATGCTGATTTCCAAAAGGCCATAATCGATTATAAAGAGTATATTTGCCGCGAAGTTTTAGCCGACCGGCTCGATTTTGTTCCCTTATCCGATACCGCCACTGTTAAACTGGAAGTTAACGAATTGACTTTGACCGTACTTGTAAATGTAAAAAAGAATTAATGTATGGCAACGAAAAAGAAAGTTGCAGTCAAAGCTGCTGCGAAAAAACCCGCCGCAAAGAAACCGGCTCCCAAGGCGGCTGCCAAAACGGTAAAGAAATCGGTTCCGGTAAAAAAGAGTGCCAAACCGGCAAAACCAGCCCCGAAAGCACCGGCTAAATCGGTCAAAAAACCGGTTCCGGCCAAAAAAGCGGTCAAACCAACTCCTTCCAAAGTGGTTGTAAAAAAAGCTCCGCCAAAACCAATCAAATCCGTAAAACCGGCCCCGAAACCGGCTGTAAAAAAACCAGCGCCCATTAAGAAAGCAACACCTATCAAAAAAGCAGCAGCCCCAGTTTCCAAAGCACCCGCAGCGAAAGCGCCTGTTGCCAAGCCGGCTCCGGCAAAAGCCAAACCAACCGCCAAACCGGTCCCGCAAAAAACCACCATTACTAAAAGCAGCGGCATTATCGCCACGGCTAAAAATCCAAAGGATATTAAAATTCCCGCTGCGAAACCAGTCAGTATACCCAAATTGAATACAAAATCAGCCAAAGAATATAAACCCGAGTTCGTGAAGTCGGTACTCGACAGTAAAAAATCCGATCCGGGCGCACTACTGGTTCGTTATTCCGATAACGAATTAAGAGAGTTCAAAGACATCATCCTTCGCAAGCTCGAATCCGCCAAGAAAGAACTGGTTTACTTGCAAGGACTGATTTCCCGAAAAGACGATATGGGCGGAGACGATAGTGAAAACCGCTACATGACGATGGAAGATGGTAGCTTGAGTATGGAGCGTGAGCAACTCGGACAAATGGCTAGTCGCCAGATTACGTTCATCGATCACCTTGAAAAAGCATTGATGCGTATCGAAAACAAAACCTATGGCGTTTGTCGCGTCACTGGAAAACTAATCGACAAGGCACGTCTGAAAGCCGTTCCGCATGCCACGTTAAGTATAGAAGCGAAAATGGGAATTGTCAAATAGATTTATTTGAAAAAATAAAACTTAAATCCTGCGAATGCAGGATTTTTTTATAACCGGTTATTCGGTATCGTATCGAGTAACCTTCTCAATGCCCGGGAGCGCCAGTAGTTTGTCAACCAGGTTGTCGAGGTGTTCTTTGTCTTGAACAAACACCCGTACGTTGCCTTCAAAAATGCCTTCATGCGCCTCAATGGTCATGGCGGCGATATTGACTTTCAGTTCTCCGCTGATCAAGTTGGTGATTTTGTGAATGACACCCACATCGTCCAATCCAATAATCTGTAAACCGGTTAGGAAGGAGATCTCTTTGTTTTTAGCCCATTTGGTTTTGACGACGCGATGCCCGTAGTTGGCCAGCAATCGGGTGGCGTTCGGACAGTTCGTGCGGTGAATTTTCAGTCCCTCGCCGGTAGTCAAAAATCCGAACACATCATCACCGGGAATAGGTTTGCAGCAATTGGCCAGGGTGTATTGTATTTTATCGCTGCTTTCGCCAAAAATGATCAGTTCGCCTTCCTGTTTTTTGGCTGGCTTGGGGGAATGAGTCGCCTCGGGTTTGATGTCTACCGGCTTGACTGGCTTGGGCGCAAAAATCCGGTCACCCTGTACCTTGAACTCTTTTAGTTCTTTCAGTTCGATTTTTTTGATGGCAATATCATACAGCAAATCCAGCGAGCTGGCGCTTTTGTAATACAATGTAAGCTCTTCGAGATTCGCGGTACTCATGGATACATTGAGAGCGTTGAACTTTCGTTCGAGGATGGATTTGCCCAGGTCCGCCACCTGGCGCTTTTCTTCCTTGAGTGAATCTTTTATTTTGGCTTTGGCCTTGGAGGTGATGGTAAATTGCAGCCATTCGGCATTGGGTCGTTGTTTGGCGCTGGTTATGATTTCAATCTGATCACCACTTTTCAGTTTGTAGCTGATTGGTACCAGTTTATGATTGACTTTAGCACCAATACATCGGATACCCACCGCCGTGTGTACATGAAAAGCGAAATCAAGCGCGGATGCACCCACCGGCAACATTTTGACATCTCCTTTGGGCGTGTATACATAAATCTCTTCGGCCAGAAATGAGGTTTTAAAATCCTGTAGAAAATCGAGCGAACTGCTTTCCTGACTGCTCAGTACTTCCCGGATCTGATTGAACCATTTATCGAAATTGCTTTCGTCGTCTTTTCCTTCTTTGTATTTCCAGTGCGCTGCCAGTCCTTTCTCTGCAATTTCATTCATGCGTTTGGTGCGTATTTGAATTTCCACCCACCGTCCCTGCGGACCCATCACGGTTGTGTGTAAAGCCTCGTATCCATTGCTTTTAGGATTGCTCAGCCAATCGCGCAATCGCTCGGGTGATGGATTGTATTCATCGGTGATGATGCTATATACTTTCCAACAATCCTCTTTCTCTTTTTCGGGAGAAGCATCTACGATAATCCGGATGGCAAACAGATCGTACACTTCCTCGAAGGCCACGCCTTTGTTTTTGATTTTGCTCCAGATAGAATGAATGCTTTTGGGCCGGCCGTAGATGTCAAATGCGAGTCCGGCCGCTTGCAGTTTTTCCCGCAAGGGTTTGATGAAGTCGTTGATATACCGGGTTCGTTCCCGTTTGGTTTCCTGTAGTTTCTGGGCGATATACCGGTAGGTGTCCGACTCCATGTATTTCATGGCCAGATCTTCCATCTCCGACTTGATGTTGTAGAGTCCCATCCGGTGCGCCAGGGGCGCATATACGTATACGGTTTCTGAGGATATTTTCAGTTGTTTCTCCCGTTTTACACTTTCGAGGGTACGCATGTTATGCAACCGATCAGCCAGCTTGATTAAAATCACTCGCGGATCATCGGTGAGCGTCAGCAGGATTTTTTTGAAGTTTTCGGCCTGTTGACTCACATTGTTATCCATGACATTGTCAATCTTGGTCAATCCGTCGACGATGCGTGCAATTTCAGTTCCAAATTCCCGCTTGATGTCATCCAGGGAAATGTCGGTATCCTCAACGGTATCGTGCAAAAGAGCACAGATCGTACTGCGTACACCGAGTCCGATTTCTTCAATACAAATGCGGGCCACAGCCAATGGATGAAGAATGTATGGTTCACCGCTTTTCCGCCGCATAGTCTGATGCGCCTCGGCGGCCATTTCAAAAGCCGTGCGTAGTAGCATTTTGTCGCCGGGTTTCATATTGGCTTTCAGTACGCGCAATAAACCACGGTACTGACGGAGAATTTCCTTTTTTTCTTCTTCTTCGGTGCGATTATAGGCAGATATGGTAGCGGATGACGGCATTTCATTACGAATGTACTTCAAATCAGCGATTTTTTTTTGCTATGAACGAGCCTATAATATTTAAAACTCTTTTTTTTAGATGTTCAATTCCTTCAAAATGACTACTTTTGCAACCCGTCAAAACGGCCTTTTTTTGCGGATGTGGCGAAATTGGCAGACGCACCAGACTTAGGATCTGGCGCCGCGAGGCGTGTAGGTTCGACTCCTATCATCCGCACTTCTTTTTTAATAGAAAGACATGGCAACAGTAACCAGAGAGAACATCGGTCTTCTTACAGACAAACTGACCGTACACGTGGATCGCGAAGACTACCTGCCTTCATTCGAACGCAAAGTCAAAGAATTCGCCAAAACAGCCAATGTGCCCGGTTTTCGGAAAGGAATGGTTCCTGCTGGACTGGTTCGTAAAATGTATGGTGCCGCTTTGTTTCATGATGAGGTGATCCGCGCGGCCGAGAAACAACTGTATGCCTACCTTAGTGAAGAAAAGCCGGATATTTTCGCGCAGCCGTTACCGGTAGTCGATACCGCCATGCAGCTTGATCATCAAACGCCGGCGACTTACGATTTTCAATTCGAAATCGGATTGAAGCCCAGCTATGACCTGCCCAACTTTTCGGCGCATAAACTGACCTGGCATACCGTGGAAGCTACGGATGCTATGGTTGACGACGAGTTGAACCGCATGCAGATCAAGGGCGGAAAAATGACAGAACCCGAAACCATCGACTCAGAAGAGAACGTGCTCAACGTGACGTTTACCGAATCAGATCAAAACGGACATGCCGTAGCTGATGGATTTACCAAAGACAATTCGCTGCTGCTGAAATATTTTGCGCCGTCGATGCAAAAAAGCCTGATGGGTAAAAAAGCCGGCGACCACATCGTTTTTCAACTGAATAAAACATTTGAAGCCGATAAGCTGGAGATGATGTTGAAAGATCTGGGACTGGATCCTGCCGATCCGAAGGCAGGTGAAAAATCGGTCAGGATGGATATCACAAAACTCGGCCTCATCGAAAAACGAACGTTAGACACCGATTTTTTCAATGAAGTCTATCCCGGAAAAAGCATTGCAACCGAAGACGAATTTCGTACTGAACTGAAAAAAGATATTCAGACATATTGGCAATCCCAATCGCGCAATCAGTTTCATGACCAGATCTACCATCTGTTGCTGGATCATGTAAGTATGGAATTTCCGGAGAGTTTTCTCAAGCGCTGGTTGCAAACCGGCGGTGAAAAACCCAAAACTGCGGAAGAGGCAGAAGCCGAGTTCCCCACCTTCCGCGATCAATTGAAATGGACACTGATCAGTGATCGGATCGTTCGAGAAAATAATCTGGAAGTTACTCAGGACGAAGTTCGCCAGCACCTCAAAGAGGATGTGATGCGCTATTTCGGTCAGATGGGAATGGACGGCCAACTCGAATGGCTCGACAGCTACGTAGAACGCATGATGAAAGATGAAAAACAACTGGAATCAACGTATCGCCGACTGGTTACCGGAAAGCTGTTCAATCATGTGGAGAGTATCGTAGGTAAAACGGATAAGACCGTCACACCCGACGAACTCAATGCCATGCAGCATCATCACCACTAAACAAACAAAAAAGGGATTTTAGTTAAACACCCAGACGGGTGTTTTTTTATGCGGACCCATTTAGGATTTCCTCGGCGTGCTCGCTTACCTTGGGTTTGGTAATGATGCGTTCAATGCGGCCCTCTTCATCAATCAGGAAAGTGGTTCGAACCACACCCATGTATTTTTTGCCGTAGAGCTGCTTTTCCGCCCACACACCATATTTTTCAAGGATGGTCTTGTCGGTGTCTGCAATCAGCGTGAAGGGAAGGTCGTACTTGTTTTCAAATTTGAGATGGGACGCGGCGCTGTCCGGACTTACACCTACAACCTCATATCCTTTGTTTTTCAGCAGGCCATAATGATCTCGGAGGTTGCACGCTTGCTGGGTACATCCCGGGGTATTGTCTTTCGGATAGAAATATAAAATCAGTTTTTTCCCTTTGAAGCTTGCCAGTGAAATTGAATTTCCGTGCTGGTCAATTCCTTTGAAAGCAGGTGCTTTTTTCCCGATACGAGGATCCATACATCCGATTAATTGGTGAAACGATAGGTTTTTTGCGTTTGGTTGCCGGCCAGGTCCGTAACAACGACGCGGAGTAAATGTTCACCGGGCGGACATTTCTCATCGATGCGGTAAATGAAGGCCTTCTCTTTATCGTTACTGCACAAAATCCACTGATCATCGATGGTTGCCTGAAAACGAGCAATCGTTTCGGTATTGTCTGTTGCCTGAAACGCAATGGTTTTTTTACCACGCACCGAGCAGCCGTCTTTAAATCCATCCAGCGCAGTCAGGGTTGGGGGTTGCTTATCGCAGAGAAGTTCAAACGTACCAAATTCTCTTGCCGGGGCCTCATACCGGCCATTGACATAAATGGTTTTTTTATAGCGAGTTTTACCAAGGGCCGTTTGTTTCATGATGATAAAGCCGGTATCTGAAAGCGGGAAAGAACCATTCATGCGCACCGGATAGTAGCGATGCACCGGTACCTTGTCGGTATGAATTTGACAAACCGGATTACCATTACTGGCAATCGATTGTTGATGATTGAATGAAAAAGCGTCGTAGATGTGGTAGGCAGGCAGTTGGATGGAAAAAAGGTCGTTTTCGGCTTTATTTTCGAGCTCCGGACGAAATAATCGGTTCTGTTGGTTGGTTTGAATTGCCGTGGTTGATCCACCCGGGTAAATCGCGTTAAATGTCAACCGAGACCGATTGCCTTCTGTATCAAACACATCAATGACGAGGGCGTGCAGTTTGCCGTCCGACAAATCAATGATACCATTGGTGCTGTCAGCTGATCTATAAATGCTGTTCACATATCCGGGGAGGCGGGATACATGTTGGAGGTAGTTGCCGCCACTGCTTTTTGTTTTGAAGTCGATGTGTGCGTTCAGTCCGCGCGTTTCATCGTAATGAATGCTATCCATTTCAAAACCGCAGATGGGTTGATTATTATCCTGCAGCAGGGTGCGGTAGATGCCATTCGGGTTATTCGAACCGGAACACGCATCCGTAGCGGTGATGGCAAAACTGACTTTAGGTGATCGGCTGGTTATGGTACCTCCGGCCACTTGATAGGTATTGCCGGCTTTATTCAATGAGAAGGTTGTAGGCGATTGCTCATACGTGCTTTTGGTTCGGTCGTACATGGCCAGTTTGGAAATAAGTGGAGCCACTTTATCCGGAATGGGCAGTCCAAACAGCAATGGATTTAATACTAGTTCTGATTTAGTATCGCGGATTTCGAAATGCAGGTGAGCGCCCAATGAACCGCCGGTATTGCCGCTGTAGGCGATGAATTGTCCTTTTTTTACCGGAAACCGATTGGCTGGTATAGATAAAGTCAGTTTCCATGACTGCTGTTTGTACTGTTCTTCAATCACGTAACGATGCAAGGCCGGCTCAAAATCATTCAGGTGTGCATATACGGTCGTGTAGCCGTTGGGGTGATCGATATAGATAGCCCGGCCAAACCCATTGGCATCAATATTGATTCGGGAAATATATCCGTCGGCAGCGGCCACCACCGGAACGTTTTCACGCTGGTCGGTCCGGCAATCAAGCCCCATGTGATAATGGTTGGCTCGCATTTCGCCAAAATTAGCCACGATGGCCATTTGCGCTTTCACCGGCCAGATAAAATAATCTTGCGGATAATTTTTTTGGTGAAACAGTTGGGCTTGGGTGTAAACCGTCGAGAACGACAAACAAAAAATTAATAACAGGTATTTTCTACAAGTCGCCATCGTTTAATGGTTTGAATTGAAAAAAGAAACACAGGGAATAGTCGAACGTTATCACGGCACCCAGATCGTATCACGAACGTATTCGCCTTCACGAACATAGTATTTAAAATAATGGGCACCGGATCGTGTCGGTATAAACGTGTAATTTGCTGTTAGGTTGAGAATCTGTTGTGTACAAACACAGCCCTGGTAGCGGGCTTTCAGGATGACTTCCGTACTGTCGTTCACCGTGTACGAGTCAAAATTACCAAAGGAGCCACATCCGTTTCCGGCGGCAAACTGAACCTGAAAGGTCACGGGTTGGAATAAAAGGCCGGTGCTGGGACCGGAAACACCGGTTACCGGTGCCGGTGAATAGACTTCGCAGGTATTGTTGTTTTCCAAACAACCGGTTGAAAAAAAAATCGTAAGCGATAAAAAAACAATAGAAAGCTGTTTCATACCCCAAAATTAATACCATTCACGCTTTCATGGTAATCTGTTGAAGAATATCATTCATCATTTCAATTTGCACTTTTTGAATCTCCAGCAATTGCTGTTGCTGATGAACAATCAGATGGTCTATTTTTTCATGAAGGATCCGAATTTCCAGTTCGGATTTGAGGTTGATCATGTAGTCTTTTTTGGCCCGTTCCCGGTCTTTCTCCTCCAGGCGCCGCTGACTCATCATAATCAATGGGGCCTGCAGAGCCGCAATACACGATAATAAAAGATTTAAAAGAATGAAGGGGTACGGATCGATCGGTCTGCTGTTGTGAAGCATAGTGTTGATCAAAATCCAGCAACCGATAAAAGCAAAAAATAGCGTGATGAATGTCCAGCTGCCGCCAAACCGGGCCACCTTATCAGCTAGTTGCTGTCCACGGGTAATGACCGTTTCCTCCTCGGCATCCACTTTACTGGTCAGGGTTGTTTTTTGTGCCAGTGTTTCGAGTACGGTTTTCTCCAGTTCGGTCAGCTCACCTAATTGCTTGGTTAAATAGTATGAGATATATTTTTCACGGTATTCATTGAGTTCACGTATGGAAATATAATCCTGTTCACTAAGGTTGGGATGCTCTTTTTTCAGAAGTTGCAGAATCGTAGGACGAATCGATTGTATCGACACTTTTTCATTTTCCGGAAATGATCTCTTGGAAAGGGCACTGGTAAAAACCGCTCGGTTGGCCACATCAATACAATATAAATGGACGGCACAAGCTAGTACACTCAGTCATTCGATGCTATGATTTTCCTTTTTGAATGAACTGATTTTCATCAGGTTTGGTTCATATATGCACGTTGATACGATAATTGACGCGTTTGTAAACTGTAAATCGTAAACTCCCGCTTACCGCCTAATTTACACTCGGTTTTTCATAGGATATTGGATTTAAAGCAAGCCGGAGATTTCCATCTCAGGCTTTTTTTCTGTAGAACCGGTTTAAAAAGGCAAAAGCAGCCAGATCCCGTTGTTCAATGCGGATGACGAAATAGAAAAATCCGGCCAGTACGATCATGGCGGTTGGGATGGAAAGCCAGAGGTGACTTCCCAACAAGCGGTTAAAACCCAGGTGCAATAGAAAAAGCATCAGGGTAAGCACCAGATAAGCGGTTAGTTTTTTCACCGCATAGGGAACCGGGTAGTATTTCTGTCCCAGTTTATAACTAAGAATCATCATGATTAGATAACACGCGAAGGTTGCAAAGGCTGCCCCCCAGTAATGCCAGACGGGAATCAACAATAGGTTGAGTAAAATGGTGACAACAGCTCCCAAAATAGTAATCCAGGCGCCAATATGTGTTTTGTCAGTTAATTTGTACCAAATACTCAGATTGTAATAGACGCCTAAAAAAATATTACCCAACGTCAGTAACGGAACCACCTCAATGCCCTCAGCCCATTGTTTGTTGGAAGTCAGGTTTTCAAAAACCCAGACAAATACATCCAAAAACAGTCCAATCAGTAAAAAGAGGAAACAGCAGGCAATGATAAAAAACTTCATCACCTTGGCGTATGTCTTGGGCGCATTATTGTCCTGACTTTGTTTGAAAAAGAAGGGCTCAGCAGCCATCCGAAAGGCCTGAATCATGATGGTCACTAGCAAGGCCAAACGAAAGATATTAGCAAAGATGCCCAACTCATGGTCCGCCTGTGCCGGTGGTAAATCCACCGCATGCCGGTAAATCAGCCGACTGAGTACGTCATTGACCATGCCACCCATTCCCACAATAATCATCGGATAACAATACCGAAGCACTTTTTTCCATAACACGCTATTGAATTGAAAACGGATCGAAAAAATATCACCGGTCAGTAAGAGAAAAACAAAGAGACTACCCAAGAAATTGGCCACTAGGTAAAATCCAACACCCATGTTCGGGTTAAGCCATTGCGTAATGAACGAATGCAATCCGCTTCCGGTATTTTTTGGGAGAATAACTAGAAAAAAGAAAACGAAGAACACTTGCAGTACAATACCGGCCAATCGAACAAACGCATATTTCCGAGGCCTATTATCCAGCCGCAACCGGGCAAAGGCGAGGGTGCTCAGGTTATCGAGCGCTAGAATGCCAACCATCCAGCCCACGTACTCGGGATGTTTTTGTAAATCCACCCAATCAACCAAAACTGGACTCAGCATATACAGACAGCCTGAAAACAATACTGTGCTAATCAACAAGGAAATGGTGAGCGTGCCGTACAATTCGCTTTTGTCATGGGTTTGCGCAAACCGAAAAAAAGCGGTTTCCAATCCGTATGAAAATAAGATATTCAGAAACGGAATAAGGGTATACACCTGAACCAGATCGGCTGTATCTGCCGGTAGGGCCACAAAAAAGGGCAGGGCCATGTTGAGCAGATAACCAAGAAAACGGCCCACAACGGTTGGTAAACCGTACCACATTGTTTGACCGGCCAGTTGTTTGATTTCGCTCAACGGAATTGATTAATGTCCGAAAGTTACTTGAATAATTCAAGACCCCCGTCAATGGTGCGGATTTTTTGGTACGATTTTACGCTCCGGTGCAAAACGAGGATTTCGGATGAAGGCACTGTCTGTTAGCGTGTATAAGAAATAGACCAGTTCAATGCGGTCTTTATTGGACATATTGATTTTTCGGCGAAGCAGCGGGTCGACGTCCGAACGAGTAGTATCAATACCACTTCGGTAATGATCGATCATCTGAAAAAGCGAGTATACGTGACCGTCATGCGTATAGGGGAAAGTGAGCTGAATATTCCGAAGCGTGGGTACTTTGAACTTGAGCGAGTCTTCGGATTTTTGGGTGATTTTCATGCGGCCAGCATCCCCAAATCGGTTCAGTTTTTGTCCGTTATTGCGGAAGCTGTTGTCGGTGAACAGCGGTTCTTTATGACAGCCTGCGCAATTTGCTTTGAAAAGGCCATAGCCCCGTTCTTCATAGTCGGTGAACCGATCTTCACCCCGCATGACGCGGTCGTATTTGCTGTTTGAAGAAACAAGGGTGCCTACAAACTGAGCTAGGGCCTTCAACATTCGCTGGCTGTTGATGGTTTCATCGCCAAAGGCTTCGCGAAACAGGCGTACATACGCAGTGTCCTGTTGCAGATAACGGATCACACTGTCGATGCTATTGCCCATTTCCTGGGGGTTGGTCAGCGGTGCTAGGGGCTGTACCTCGATATGGTTGATGCCACCATCCCAGTGCATGTCTTTCATCCAGGCTACATTGATTAACGGCGGCGCATTGCGGAAACTCAAGGTGTTATTCACACCATGACTCAAATCATGATCATAGTTGGCAAATGCCGCATGTTGCTGATGGCAACTGGCGCAACTGACTTCGCCGTCGGTACTCAGCTTGCCGTCATAAAACAGCTTTTTCCCCAACTGGAATCCCTGTTCGGTCAGTTTGTTTTTGGAAAATATCTTTTGAGGCTTTGGCCATCCTTTGGGTGTTTCAAACGGAATCGGATCCGGTTGCCACTGAATGATGGTTGTACCCAGCAGCACAAACGAAAACAGAATTAAACAGGCTAATATCGTTTTGTTCGTTGTCAACGATTACGGTACTTGGTAATGGTTTTCAATTCGGAAAAGCTGACGAAATTGCTGACGGAAATAATCAGCACGGATGCCGGGCTTCATTGACAATGGCAGTTCGCTAATTTTTAAACCTTCCTTTCGATCACCCCAGAATCGGTTTAGGTCGATTACAATGGTTAGTCTGGTTTTTTGATTTTTATTCGCTGAAACTGGTATTCCAAGAAGGTCGTTGTCTTCCAGTCGAATT
>CAZZJF010000060.1:0-11932 GCA_964654325.1 uncultured Ferruginibacter sp. | reverse complement strand
AGCTTCTTTTCTCTATTACTTGGCAATCAACGACTGATTCCAAATCCTTGTTTCGTACCGGGCATTTGGAATTTTCTTTTTACTATGTATCGAATAGGAATTGACATGATCGGTGGCGATCATGCACCGCTGGAAGCGGTGAAAGGAATCGCTTCCTATTTACAGACAAATAAACAGTCTTCCATCATCCTTTTTGGTGATGAACCTATCATTCGTTCGCTGATTGAGACCCATGTTGCCGACACCAGCCAGTTAGAATTCGTCCATGCATCCGAAATGATTGAAATGCATGAGCATCCGACTAAAGCCCTCAAAGAGAAACCAAACGCTTCGATATCTCTTGGATTCAAACATCTTTCTGAAGGAAGCATTGATGCATTCATCAGCGCCGGCAATACAGGTGCCATGATGGTTGGTTCACTGTTCACCGTTAAACCGATTGATGGCGTTTTACGACCTACCATCGGCGCCTACCTTCCCCGCGAAGATGGTTCATTAGGCGTGCTGGTTGACGTAGGGCTGAATGCAGACAGCAAACCGGAAAACCTCAATCAGTTTGCCCTCATGGGCTCACTTTTCGCCGAACATATTTTAGGCATTGCCAATCCAAAAGTTGGACTACTTAACCTGGGCGAAGAAGAGGGAAAGGGAAATTTGCTCACGCAATCTGCTTACCCATTATTAAAAGAAAATAACCGGATACATTTTATCGGCAATGTAGAAGGTCGAGACCTCCTTGTGAAGAAAGCCGATGTAATCGTTTGCGACGGATTTACCGGCAACGTCGTACTGAAAATGGCTGAAAGCGTATATGACATTGCTCATCGCAGGCAAATCAACGATCCCCATTTCAACCGATTCAATTTTGAGATTTATGGCGGCGTGCCTGTTCTGGGCATCAGCAAGCCGGTTATCATCGGCCATGGTATTTCGCATGAAACAGCTTTCGAAAATATGCTGCGAACGGCTGAACGGATGATTCAAACCAATCTGATCGGTACAATGGCCTCGCAAGTATCGATATAATCAGTATATTAGCAATCAAACAAATGACTCCATGAGAACAATTGCCACTTTTTCTCTACTGTTTTTCAGTTTGTTGATTGGCTTTGTCGCCTGTAAAAAAGATGACGCCCCCGCAGACCCCTGTGCCGGCATTACAATTAGCATGAACACCAGTACGGTTGCTCCCGGCAATGGACTATCAAACGGATCCATTACGGTGAACGCTTCTCCTGCTGGAACATATACATACAGCTTGAATGGCGGCGCATTTCAATCTTCCAATCAATTTACCAACCTGGCAGCCGGCGCTTACACCGTTGTTGCTAAAAATGCGAATGGATGCAGCTCGGCTTCGACAGCCGTAACCCTGTCTGGCCCCAATCCATGTGGCGGAACAACTATCACCTTAAATGTCACCCCAGCGGCATCAACACCCTGCACCCCATTTGATGGCAGTATTGTTGCAACCGCATCAGGATCAACCGGCTTCACCTACAACCTGAATGGCGGTGCTTACCAGGCCTCCGGTACATTTTCCGGGTTGCAGCCGGGTTCCTATATTATTGGCGCAAAAGATGCCAATGGATGTACACAAACACAAAGTGTAACCGTGGGCAATAAACCCAGAGGACCCAAATTTGAGATGGTTCGTTTGCTCGTTGCCGGCCGGTGCGCCAATTGTCATATGGGAAATAGCGCCGACGGTGGTGTGAGTTTCAATGATGAATGCAATATCATTACCAAAAAAGACCGTATCAATCAACGCTGTGTCGTACAATCCGATATGCCCCCCGGCAATCCGTTGACCGCTGCTCAGAAAGCCCAAATCACCGATTGGATAAATGCCGGTGGTCGCTATGCTGACTAACATTGAGGCAATACCTAACGAAATCAGCTCGTTTGGCATGCTTTTTAGCACATAAAGACGAACGGATCTTTAACTGAACAAATTTTCGGCCCTTAAATTGACAGCTATGTCAGGAATAACTATCAAAACACGTATCGCCTTTTTTTTAGTGACGGTAACTATCGGCACTGTCGGATGTTACAATGATAAAGAGGAACTATTGTATCCAAATACAACCAATCTCGACTGCACGACGGTATCAGCCAAATACAGCACCGATATTGCACCCATCATGCAAACCAAGTGTGCCACCTCCGGATGCCATAACGCCTCATCGTCTGCGGCCGGTATCGTACTGCAAACACATGCGCAAGTAGCCGCTAAAGCTAACCAGATAAAACAGGAGTGTATTGTCAATAAAACCATGCCGCCTGCTGGTCCGCTCCCGATAGCCGAACAGAACGCCATTCAGTGCTGGATAAATGCCGGCACCCCTAATAATTAAAGCCACCCCATGAAACGATGGATCAAATTTGTGTTAATGGGCGTTGCGGTCACTGGACTATTTTTGGCCATTGCCTACAAGTACGCTTTTAAAAAACCGCCTACGGCAGAAGACAGCGAACCAGTATATGCCTTTACTGCCACTGAACTGATTGCCGTCTTTCAACAAAATACCGACTCACTGCACCAGGCCTGCCTGATGAAGAATATCGGTGTCAACGGCACATTGAAAAGTATCAATAAACCGCTTTTCTCACTGACAATCGACGGCGCCAATGAAGCTGAGATTATTTGCACATTTGACAGCATCCCTTTCTCAAAACTACCGGATACCCTGAAACCCGGAAACACCGTTTCCGTCAAAGGGATCTATTACGGAAACGAAGGATTCAATACAGCTCCGGCTGATCCAACCGATTTGCTGGCAGCCGTCCAAACTAAAACCATCCGATTGCGCACCTGCGCCATTAATAAACCATAACATCAAAAAACAACAACCATGAAACATTTATTTTCGCTGATGCTGCTTGCCTTTGCACTGAACACATCCTATGCTCAGGTGAAATTATACTCCACTAAAACCGGCACCATCTTCTTTGACGCTGGAACCGGCGTGGAAGACATCAAAGCAACAAACAAAGGCGTCACCGCCGTAATTCAACCATCAACCGGAGCTATTCAATTTGAAGCCGCCATTAAAGGATTTGAATTTAAAGTGCAGTTGATGGAAGACCACTTCAATGAGAACTATATGGAAAGTGAAACGTACCCGAAATCCACCTTCCGTGGTACCATCGATAACCCAAGTGCCGTAAACTACAGCAAAGACGGTAACTACCGAGTGACAGTTACCGGCACCTTGGAAATGCACGGCGTGAAAAAAGAAATTACAGCGAAAGGAACAATCAGTGTGAAAAAAGGACAAGTAAGTTCATCTGCCACCTTTGAAGTGAAGCTGGCTGACTTTGGCATAAAAATACCGGCCATTGCCAAAGAAAAGCTTTCCGAAAAAGCAACGATCAAAGTGGATTGCTCCTACTCTGCACAATAAACTCATAGTTCATGTCTAATCGAGTATACGTTGGTCTTACCTTGCTGCTGATATTCATTTCAATAGCAGGCTTTTCTCAGGATGATTTGTTATCATCCGTTGCGGACAAACCCAAAAAAGAATTTGTAAAGAATGCGTTCAAATCTAGCCGGGTTATCAACGGACATTCCATTGAATTCATCGGCAAAGGAGTTTTGGATACGCGCATCCTTCATCGCTTCGGTACAGTGGAAAACGGATTCAGTGATTTATTCGGACTGGATCAGGCCGCTATGCGATTTGGATTTGACTATGGTATTACTGATGATTTGACAATAGGTGTCGGACGAAGCACCGAAAAAAAGGAACTGGATGGCTTTATCAAATATCGACCTATCCAACAGGCTCGTGGTGGTAAAGGCGCTTCACCGGTTTCCGTCGTATTGGTGAGTGGTATCACGTGCTACACCACTCCGTGGAGCGATCCCAACCGTAAAAACAAGTTTTCCAGCCGATTGGGATTTTACAATCAGCTCATTGTAGGCCGAAAATTTTCCGATGCATTTAGTATGCAATTAGCTCCTACTCATGTTCACTTAAACCTGGTTGAAAAAGCGACTGATGTGAATGATATCTTTGCATTGGGTATTGGCGCGCGTCTGAAAATGAGCAAACGCATCGCGTTTGTTGTGGATTATCACCTGATTGCAAAAGATATAGAATGGGGTGATGATAACGAAGGTGACTCTCAATTGAAAAATTACAAGAATCCGCTATCAATCGGCTTTGATATTGAAACCGGAGGACACGTGTTTCAATTGCATTTCTCCAACGCAACTGGCATGAATGAAAAAGCATTCATCACCTCCACGACCCAAACCTGGGGCAAAGGCGAAATTCGTTTTGGATTTAACTTATCCAGGGTTTTCAATATTGTCAACTATTAAATACGGTTTCGATTTAAAACGATAAACAGCCCCTGATATAGGGGCTGTTTTTTGTCATGCCAATGTCAAATTTTGAAATGACCAAAAATCTGACCGATTTGTGATGAAAGTTGTGCCTTCAATTGATGACATTTGCGGCCACAACAATGATCTTCCCTACTCGACTATTTATCATCCTATGCCTGTTGGCACCTTACAGCAGTCGATTGAATGCTCAGACCGCTGGATTGTCGAAAAATTCGGACACACTTGATCCGGTCATCATCACTTCCTCCAGAACACTGACCCGCCTGGGGAATGTCACAGTTCCAACCTCGGTTATCCAATCGAAAACCATGGAAAAAGCCGGCATGCTTCGTTTGAGAGATGTGTTGCAGGAACAAACCGGATTAGCCATTACATCTGCTTTTGGTGCCGGCATTCAAATGCAGGGACTGAACCCCGATTATACACTGATTTTACTGAATGGTGAACCCATGATCGGCAGAACGTCGGGGGTATTGGATCTCAATCGCATTAGCCTGCATAACATTGAACGGATTGAAATTGTGAAAGGTCCTTCATCCAGTTTATATGGATCCGAAGCCATGGGCGGTGTGATTAATATCATCACCCGCGCGCCCGAAAAAACAAGTTTTCAAAGCAGTGTACGCTATGGCGTGGGTAATCCGGACAAAGGATGGATTCTGCCTACCGATGAAGCGGCTTTTCATCAGACAGACATCCAAGTTGCCGTGGGCACTCATATTGGTAAAAGCCGGCTCTCTTACAATACCAACTGGTATTATGTCGATGGTATCAGTTTTCGGCCGTTTTCAAACCTGCGGGATGAACAACCCATCCACCGACTTTCGAACCAGCTCTCCTGGTCATTCCCGTTAGGAACAAAATCTAACATGTCTCTTGTCTATCGCAATGGATACGACCACATCAAACAATCATTTTCCGTTTCTAACAACGGCACCTACAGCAATACATTTGGAAAAGAACAGAACACAGACAACAATGCTATCTTAAGCTGGAAATACAAGCTCAACGCGCGTTTGGAAAATACGCTGAAAGCTTACGGAAGCTGGTTTAAAGGCGGACAATATCTTCGGTTCAGCAATAAACCAGACAGCTCCTACACCGATGAATTTATCCAGCGTTTTTTTCGCATAGAAAATCAAACAGATTACACGATTCGTCAAGTTCGTTTAACAGGAGGCGTTGGATTCACTGTTGATCAGGCCAACTCCACTCGTTACGATAATATCCAAAACCGAAAACAAAACAATATTGCTTACGCATACAGCCAGGCCGAATGGAATCCTGTTGAAAACATCACCTTGATTGCCGGATTCCGGTATGATCATCACACCCTTTTTCAAGCGGCTTGGAGTCCCAAACTTTCATTTCGATACAAAGCAAATGACAAGATCTCGCTGCGCGCCTCTGTTGGCCGTGGTTTCAAAGCACCGGATTTCAGACAACTTTATCTCAATTTCACGAATGTCGCCGCCGGTGGGTATTCGGTCGTCGGATCGATAGATGCCGTGCGCGTCATTCAACAACTCGATTCCGAAAACCAAATCATGGAATACAAAGATGATTACAACCGATTGGCTGCGCTCAAACCCGAGTTCTCCACTGGCATCAATATCGGTACCACGATCAAACCACGTAAGAACGTAAAACTGGACATGCACTTTTTTCGAAATGATATTGAATCGATGATTGATGTACGCCAGGTTGCTACACGAATGAACGGCGGACAGATATTCAGTTATATCAATGTGAAAAAAGCATACACCCAGGGTTATGAATTTGACCTTTCGTATCAGCCCTACAGCCGACTGCAGATTCAAACCGGATACCAATACCTCACGACTGCGGACAAAGATGAACTGGCCGATATAAAAAAAGGGATCGTTTTTACAAAAAATGCCGATGGCACCAGTCGCTTGCTTCGTCGATCAGAATATGCAGGCCTACCCAATCGCAGTGCCCATACGGCCAATCTGAAATGCACCTTTGAGGATCAACAAGCCCGTTCAGCCACCTTACGATTAATCTACCGATCCCGATGGTACGTTTCCGACAAAGACGGCAACGGCTTGTACAATGCCGGCGACGAATATGCGAACGGATTTTTACTGATCAATGCATCTATTGGCTTTTCTGTACACAAAACCATGCGTTGCAGTTTCGGTATGGACAATATTCTGAACTATACCGACGCTCAATTCATGCCAACCATGCAAGGACGCATGACGTATCTAACTTTTTCCTATTCACTTCAATCATCAAAATAAACACCATGTTACACACTAAACGATTCATGCCCACTATTTTCGTCTTAATCCTGACCACCCTCCTGTTTGCCTGTAAAAAAGATGACCCGGCCAGTCCTCAGCCCGACAACAGCAGCGCTTATTCCGTTACGAATAACGGCAATGTATACACGGTTCGAAACCTCCCGGCCGATACGATTGTTGGATTCCTTCCAACCGGACAACCCGTTGGTGTGGGAAAATACAGCTTCTTCAGTCTGGCTACAAACACTTGGGTATCCAATGCCGATTCCGCCACCACTAACTGGGATCTTGCTTTTGCCGGTACTACCATTCGGATTAACAACCAGACCAGTGGTCCGGGAGCCGGTGGCGCGTTTGTCTACGTTGGTAGCTTTGATGCATTGAGTGCTGTTCCCGGCGATTCGGTATTTCGCACCGACAACCATCCGGTCAGCTATGCCATTCCTCGAGGTTCCGGCCGAGCCTGGTATACCTATGACGGACCAAATAACCTGTTAAGTACCATTCCAGGCCGTGTGCTGGTCATCCGTACAGCCAATGGCAAATATGCCAAAGTAGAAATATTGAATTATTACAAAGGGGGTATTACACCAACCCTTACTGCAACCGACAGTGTGAAAATTTTTACTTCCCGGTTTTACAGCTTCCGGTACACGTATCAACCGAATGGCAGCACCACTTTTTAATCGTACGCTGATTATGTAATAAAGCGCTCCGGTTGGAGCGCTTTATGTTTGATGGAATCGTATTTATTTAATTTGCGTACCTTCCTATAAAGCATATACTATGAAGCGCTGTTATTTCACTATTGCCATGAGCATCAGTTTAATTTTTGGAATCGGATCACTTCGTGCACAGTCTGATATCAAACACCCCATTGATATTGAACGAGAAAAATGTCACAACTCAAGCGCTACACAAACGACATTGGATATGATTGACTGCGAATTGACCGCTGCTGAAAAATGGGATCAAGAACTCAATAAATATTATAAGGCACTCATGAGCCAACTGAACAAAGAACAACAAGAGCACCTTCGGCAATCCCAACGTAAGTGGATTGCATTCAGAGATGCTGAGTTCATTTTTTCGGAAAAGATCTACTCCGATGGCAGCATGGGAGGTCTCTCGGATGCAAAGACAAGAGCCGACTTTATTCGAAGCCGGGTTTTACAGCTTAAGGATTATCTCGAATCCATCCAGTAACTGAATTGTCCACGTGTCGAAGGTAAAAATACAGTGACCCTTAAGATCAGACAGCCACGTTAAAATCACGAAGCGCATCATTCAAGCTGGTTTTCAAATCGGTGCTGGCTTTCCGCTGGCCGATGATCAGCGCGCAACTGACCTGATAGTTGCCGGCTGGAAACGATTTGGTATAGGAGCCGGGGATCACCACACTACGTTCAGGCACCAGACCCCGGTATTCGATAGGTTCAGCACCGCTGACGTCGATGATTTTCGTGGACTGTGTAAGCACAACATTGGCGCCAAGAACCGCCTCTTTACAAACACGCACACCTTCTACCACAATGCTCCGGCTACCAATGAAACATCCATCTTCAATAATCACCGGACTAGCCTGTAAGGGCTCGAGTACACCACCAATACCAACGCCACCACTTAGATGGACGGCTTTTCCAATTTGGGCACAGCTGCCTACCGTGGCCCAGGTATCGACCATGGTTCCTTCATCCACATAAGCGCCAATATTGACGTAGGATGGCATCAATACAACATTCTTTGCCAAAAAAGCGCCATACCGGGCAACCGCATGCGGAACCGCCCGCACACCTTGTTCTTTATAGTTGGATTTCAGCCGCATTTTATCGTAAAACTCAAATGGCGGCAACTGATGTGTTTCCATTGGTTGGATAGCGAAGTACATTAGAATAGCCTGTTTAACCCATTCATTCACTCGCCAGCCATCGGCGTGTGGTTCGGCCACCCGTAGTCTTCCCTTATCCACTTCCTCCAGGACGGCATGGACCGCATCAGCGTACTCCCGTTGCTGTAATAAAGAGCGATCAAGCCAGGCAGATTCAATCAGTGATTGCATACAAATGAATATTTAACGTGAAACGATTCTGGTTTAGGTCGCGAAGATAAGAAGCGTTGGTCATGCATCCGAACGTATTTGAGTACCTTTACCGGGAAAAAGAATCCTGTTCATGAGAATTGGTTTAGACGCAAAGCGGGCCTTTCATAACAGTACCGGACTGGGTAATTACAGCCGGACATTGATTCGTTCATTGGATACGTATTTTCCGGAAAATGAGTATTACCTGTTTAATCCCAAACCATCGAAAAAATACAAGCTAGCAGGTGCCCATCTCCATGAGTGTTTACCCAAGGATATCCTCCACAAACTGTTACCTGCCTTTTGGAGAAGCCGATGGGTTCTATCTGATTTACGATCAATGAAAATTGACCTCTATCACGGACTAAGCCATGAAATCCCTTTTGGCATTGGCGAAACATCCGTCAAATCGATTGTTACGGTGCATGACCTGATATTTTTGAAATATCCGGACCAATACAATCCAATCGATGTGAAAACCTATGATTACAAAATGCGCTATGCCTGTCAAACAGCTAATCATGTCATAGCCAGCAGCATACAAACCAAGAATGATCTTATTGATCTATATGCAATCCCCGAGCAAAAAATAACGGTCTGCTATCAAAGCTGTGATGAACGATTTACCCACACCATTGACGAGTCAATCATGGAAGCCTGCTTAGCTTCACTGCCCTTACCGGCTCGTTTCTTTTTATATGTAGGTTCAATTATTGAACGCAAAGGCTTACTCAATATCGTTGAGGCCATGCATTTAATACCAGCCGATCAACGAATACCGTTAGTTGTCATTGGACATGGACGACAGACTAAAAAAAATGTGATGCAATTCATTGAAAAAAATGGCATGAAAAACGATGTTTTGTTTCTGAATGATTGGGCCACGGGGCATCCGGAACGTTTTGCATTGATAGAGCAATACCTTCCGGCCATCTATCATGCCGCCTATGCTCTTATATATCCTTCACAATATGAGGGGTTTGGAATTCCCGTGCTGGAAGCCCTCTCCTGTGGCACCCCCGTCATTACATCCAATCAATCTTGCCTACCCGAGGTTGGCGGTCCGGGCAGTATCTATGTACATCCAAAAGATCCGGACGAAATTCAAACGGCCATGTTGCAATTGGCAAGCGATGAAACTAAACGAATTGAGATGCGACTAACCGGATTGAAACATGCCGACCAATTTACCGAAGAAAAATGCGTCTCTTCAGTCATGAAAGTATATCAATCCGTTATTGATAGCGCGAAATAATTATAAAATCCGGAATCCGATGCCCGCGTGAATGCTTTGCGACTTCCATTTGCTGTCATTGGCAATATCACCGATATCATTCAATCCAATTTCATAGCGGGCGAAAATCCGGAAACTCATCAACGACAACCGAATACCGGCTACAGCAGATAACTCCCCTTTTTTTATGGCATCCCTGATCTCCGAGCCTGCATTTTTCAAATTGGCACTGGAAATCATGGTGAATTTGGGACCAAACTGCAGCGATACTTTTTTTCCAACATTGTATTGCAACAATAACGGCACATGGATTTTGCCAAATCGAACTTTTGAGAGGGAGTCTAAATTGGTGTTGTTGTAGATGGGGTCAAGGCTACCGGTTTGTGATTTTTTAAATGACGCCTCCCCGTAATAAATTTCCGGTTGGATTCCCAGCTTTTCATTGAAAGGAACATGTATGAAAATACCGGCATGATACCCAAACTCAAAACCTTTATCAAAAGCGAGACCGTCTATTTTGACAACATCCGTACCGCCTTTTACGCCAAATTCGACTTTTTGTGAGAAGGCTAATTGGTTCAATAAAAAGAAAGATACCAGGATAATGAAACTCTTTTTCATGCGTAGTTTTTTATTATATGTGAAAGTACAAAAAAAATACATGCGATAAATAAACTAGTGAAAACGCCCTTAAAGTAGTACCTTTACGCCGTTCGCCAGAAAAGCGACCGCATCATGACGCGCTCAGTCGCTGTTGTACCAGGTACCCTTCTTTCCTACCCAACAGTCCGCAGTGCAACATGAATGTGCTTTTATTCATGTTGACACTATGCCTCCGGCAGGGTCAATACAATTATTTTACATGCAATCATTTGAACTACTCGGTATCCGGGGAGAATTACTCCGTGCCATCCAAGATTTAGGTTTTGAAAATCCAACCCCTATTCAAGAAAAAGCCATTCCTGTTTTGTTATCGGGAACAACCGACTTTGTTGGACTCGCTCAAACAGGTACCGGCAAAACGGCAGCCTTCGGTCTTCCCCTGTTACAACACATGAATCCGGCCGAAAAATATCCGCAGGCATTGATTGTTTGCCCGACCCGTGAGCTTTGCCTGCAAATCACCCAGGACCTGGACAATTTTAAAAAATATGAGAAAGGCATCCACACAGTTGCCGTTTATGGCGGTGCGTCCATTACGATGCAGATCCGTCAGATCAGACAAGGTGTCCAAATTGTAGTCGCTACACCCGGCCGACTGATAGACCTGATTGAACGCAATGCCCTCTCCCTCGAAAAAGTTAAATACGTTGTGTTGGATGAGGCCGACGAAATGCTGAACATGGGCTTCCGCGACGATATCGACCATGTACTCAAAAACACCATCAACCGGGAAAGCATCTGGTTGTTCAGTGCCACCATGCCGCCTGAGGTACGAGCCATTTCCAAAAACTACATGGATGCCCCCAAAGAGGTGACCGTAGGAAAAAAGAACAGCGGCAATGCCAATATCGATCACCAATATTTTGTAGCTGCCGCCCATCATCGTTACGAAGCATTGAAACGAATGATTGATTTTAATCCGGGCATGTATGGCATTATTTTCACCAGAACCAAAGCCGACGCACATGAAATTGCCGAACGACTGTCCAAAGAAAAATACGAAATCGAAGCCCTGCATGGTGACTTGTCGCAGCAGCAACGCGATAAAGTGATGGCTCGTTTCAGAAGCAAATCCTTGCAGTTGCTGATTGCAACCGATGTAGCGGCGCGGGGCATTGATGTGGATGGTATTACGCATGTAATTAACTACGAATTACCCGATGACATGGAGGTGTATACTCACCGAAGCGGTCGTACCGCCAGAGCCGGCAAAAGCGGTATCTGCCTGTCAATCTGCCATATACGCGAGGTTTATAAAATTCGTCAGCTGGAGGGATTAATAAATGCCCGGTTCAACAAGGTGGATATCCCCTCCGGAAAAGATG
>CAZZJF010000059.1:0-11983 GCA_964654325.1 uncultured Ferruginibacter sp. | reverse complement strand
ATGGGGTGAAAAACAATGGCTACCTGACAAGGCTGCACAATATGTGAGAGTTTGAGTATTGATTCTTTTGGGTCCAATTCAATGTGAAATCATCAAATCACATAATAACATTTTGGAGGTGATCTTGAACGGAAGCTCCAAAATGTACTCGTTGCTGAACTCGATTCATGCTTTTGCAATACTCTAGGCACAATTTGACAATTTTCTTATAAAAAATGTCGATCAACTCATTAATTCCTGATCATGATTCGATCCTTGTTGATAGCCTGTATTTGCCTGATGACTGCTCACTACGGTCTGGCACAAACGTTTACGGGCGGTGGCGGAGCCATTCCGGACAACGGAGCTACACCAACTTGTTTTCCGGTCACTGTATCCGGTGTTGGTAACATCAATACGAGTTATGGGTTGGCATCCGTGTGTGTGAACATTACCCATACCTGGGTCTCCGACTTGGAAATTTCTTTACAAGCACCGGATGGTACGGTCGTGAATTTGAGTTTGCAGGAAGGTGGATCCGGCGATAATTACACCAACACCTGTTTTACGGCAACGGCTACCACTTCGATTGTTGTGGCGAATGCGCCATTTACGGGCAATTACTTACCGGAGGAACCGATGGGCACCATGAACAACGGACAAAATGCCAATGGAACGTGGAACTTGTGCATTCAGGATGTTTTTGGCGGATTTACCGGCAACCTGGTTAATTGGAGTTTGACCTTTAATAATACCCCAGCACCTCCTCCACCGGTTCAACCGCCCTGTAATGGTAATCAACCGGCCGGCAACACCTGTGCGTTAGCGACCTCAGTGTGTAATTTCAATGGTTACTGCGGCAATACATCAGCAACATACACTTCTAATACCTGGTCTCAATTAAGTACTGCATTTTGCGGATCTCTGGAAAACAATTCGTTTGTGACCTTTGTGGCCTCTGCAACAACAGCATCCTTCAATGTATGGGTTTTCAATAGTGAAGATGGAAACGGCATACAGATGATGTTTTACGATGGCGGCTGCGGATCGGGAGCCGTAACATCTTACGGCTGTTTTAACCAGATTCAGCCAAGCCCTTTTCCAACGGTTGTCACAGCCACCGGTTTGACACCCGGAAACACCTATTTCCTGATGTTTGACGGGTATGCCGGTGATGTATGTGATTACACCATAGCTCCGATAGCCGGCGTGAGTATTCTTTCCATTACGCCTGAAACGCCAACAATTTGCGCCGGTGAATCCGTAACACTCACTGCATCTGGCGGAAGCGGAACCTTTACCTGGTCTGGCCCAAATCTCAATACAACTTCCGGTGCAACCGTGATTGCCAGTCCAACGGTCACAACCACCTACACCGTAACATCTTCTGATCCGATCGGCAATTGTCCGCTAACAAAAAATGTAACGGTTAACGTCACGAGCACACCCAATCCGCCAACAGTAACTAGTCCGCTAACTCTCTGTCAGAACAGTAATCCCGGTCCGTTATCGGCAACCGGCACGGCCTTACTCTGGTATACTGCGGCAACCGGCGGAACCGGTTCCTCAACAGCACCTACCCCATCAACTACTGCTGTTGGCAGTACGACCTACTATGTTTCTCAAACAGTCAGTTGTGGTGAAAGCGTTCGTGTACCCATTGTCGTTAATATCGTTGCCGGCATCCCCGCACCTACGGTTACAAGCCCGGTTACGTATTGTCAAAACGCAACCGCCACAATACTGACAGCAACCGGAAATTCGTTGCTTTGGTACACAACCGCGACTGGTGGAACGGGATCTAATACAGCACCCACACCTTCCACGGCAACCGCTGGCAGCACAACCTATTATGTGTCACAAACCGGTAGCTGCGGCGAGGGTATCCGTGCCGCCATTGTCGTCAATGTGACGGCTAGTCCGACAGCACCCACCGTTACCTCACCACTGACCTTATGTTTGAACAGCAGTCCGTCACCGCTGACGGCAACAGGAACGAATTTACTCTGGTATACTACGTCCACGGGCGGTCTAGGTTCTCCGAACGCACCGGTTCCGACTACAAGTGCTACCGGTAACTACGTTTACTTCGTCAGCCAGACAGCCAACGGCTGCGAAGGCCCGAGAGCGTCGATCATTGTGACCGTGATTCCGCCCGGCAACCCGCCCACGGTTACCTCACCAGTTGTCTATTGCCAAAACGCAACGGCCACGGCTCTTGTTGCTAATGGGAATGGGTTACTCTGGTATACGGTAGCTACCGGTGGTACCGGTTCATCAACGGCACCCATTCCGTCTACCAACACGCCCGGCACAACAACGTACTATGTAAGTCAAACAACAAACTGCGGAGAGAGTGTACGCGTTCCTATCAATGTTGTTGTTAATCCCATACCGGCATTACCTATACCTCAAAATGATACGGCGTATTGCATCGGGTCTACGGCACAGCCGCTAACGGCAACGGGAAGCAGCCTCTTGTGGTATACCGCCCCTACCGGCGTTCCCGGTGTGGCCACCATCACGCCCGCTACCAATTCAGTAGGTGTAACGACTTACTATGTAAGCCAGACCCTACTTGGTTGTACCAGTCCGTTCGCCAGTGTTCAAATCACCGTTATTGGTACGCCACCGGCACCCACATTCGCAGTCGATACCATCATCTATTGTCAAGGTACAACCGCGCAGCCGCTCAGTGCCACCGGCACTTCTATCCTTTGGTATACCACGGCTACTGGCGGTACCGGCAGCAGTGCCGCGCCAACCCCATCGACTATCAATGCAGGTATCACAACGTACTATGCGACTCAAACCCTGCCTTGCGGTGAAAGTCCCCGAGCACCCATTGTGATTGTAGTAGATACCACACCCGTTGCACCGGCGGTCAATACACCCATCGTGTATTGTCAGGGTGTAACACCGGCTATTCTAACAGCAACCGGTTCGAATCTGCTTTGGTACTTATCCGCGACAGGAGGCATCGGTACAACCGTTGCACCAACACCATCTACCACCGATGTGGGTAACACCACTTTTTATGTTTCGGCTACAATCGGATTTTGTGAAGGTCCTCGTGCAACCATCACCGTTACAGTCAACGTGACTCCTCCAATACCAACGGTCACTACACCGGTAACCTACTGTCGCTTTAATGCAGCCGTGCCTCTCACCGCAACCGGCACGCAGTTGTTATGGTACACACAGCCCAATGGCGGATCCGGCTCGTCGAACGCACCAACACCAAGCACACAAACTGCCGGAAACACTACCTATTATGTAAGCCAGACCATTGGGGTTTGCGAAGGTCCCCGAACCGCAATCGATGTTCGCGTACTGGCAACACCAAATATCGGTCCCGATAAACGGGATACGGCCTGTTACGACGGATTTATCAATCTTAATTCGTACTATAACACGACTGGTTTGACGGCGATATGGTCATTCAATGGCCAACCGGTAACTAATCCGGCGCAAGTGGGTATTGCTGGAACCTACCTGCTCTCTGCAACCAATGCAAATGGATGCTCGGATACGGCTCTGCTGTTCTTTAATATTCGACCGCCGGTATTAGCCAACGCTGGAAGAGACACCATTGCCGTCAGAGGGGTGCCACATCAGTTACTAGCCACCGGAGGCGAACAATACAGCTGGTCACCTTCCTTGCCATTGGACTTTCCAAATGTGCCTAATCCAAGAGCGACATTAACCAACGACCAGCTCTTCGTGGTTACTGCCTACAATTCGATCGGTTGTACTGATAAAGATTCGGTGTTCGTGCGGGTTTATGATGGCCCCACGTATTATCTGCCCAAAGCATTCACACCGGATGGCGACGGACTGAACGATATTTTCAGACCAATCCCGGTGGGCATCGCTCAAACAGAATATTTCCGCATATACAACCGATTCGGCAACATGATTTTCTCGTCGAACCAATGGCTGAAGGGATGGGATGGCCGCTATCTGAATAAACTTCAACCGCCCGGCACCTATGTATGGGTGATACAGGGAACAGACCGAAACGGCAAGTCGGTGTTAATGAAAGGTACTGTGGTATTGCTTCGATAAATCAGAATGAGCGCATTATGGTCATAAAAAATGTACGACCATCTGCCGGCATGGCTCCCGGTCCGGGATAACTGCTGGCTCTCCGGGTGAAATAACGAACATCCATCAAGTTATTAACACCCGCTTTGATTGAACATTTCGAAAACAGACGTTGCTCTACAGTCCAATCCAACACCGTGTAGGCTGGTATGCGTCCAAATTGACCATCGGAACTGGGTTGTTCGGTGTTCCGGGCATCAGCAAAACAAGACGAAGTATAACTGACCTGTATCTGCGTGCAGAGTCTTTTCCAGGCTACCTGCGCACCGCCCCGTATGATCTGTTCCGGAGCATGTTCAACTTGTTTTCCGGCAACTTGCTGGTCTTTTACCGAACGGCTGTACCAGCTGCGCACAAACGCATACGAGCCAAAAAGCAGCCAATTCACTTTCTTCTTCGACATATACGGAGATGGATGCCTGTATTCGATTAATGATTCAAATCCCCGGCTAAAACTACTGCCTATATTCGTGATGAGGCGATAGGCATCTGCGCCTGTACCAACCCGAATAGTACCAATCCGATCATTATAGTTCATGGAGAATATGCTGAGGTCATACGTGAAGCGGTTGTTGTATTGACCACGCACGCCAATATCCATGTTAAAACCACGCGCATCCCGCAAATTATTATCGACTAGTTCTAACCCGGGTTGCTGGATCAACTGTGTGAACAGCACCGGACGATAGGCTTGCGAAAAACCGGCATATAACTCGGACGATTCCGAAAAATGATACTCCGTTCCGATTCCAGCTACCAGGAATGTGCGAGGCTTTTGAGTGGTAGGCTGAGGTACTGTCGGATTTCCGGCTGCTGATCTTATCTTACCGGAATAATCGGATTGCAAATGTTCTACTCGGGCGCCGGGTAATAAGATCCACCGCGCATTGATTGGAATAACCCACTCTGTAAACAGGGCCAGGTTGCTGGATTGAAACTGCTGGTCTTTTTGGAATGGGGCAATCACTGAGAAATCCGCATCGCGGCCCGTTGTGCCGGTACCGTCGGCCAACCGACCGGTTCGACCTTGAAAATACCGGACACCGACCAGAATTGACCTCAGCCCTTTTCTGTTTGTTTGAATCATCCATTTAGATTCTAGACTGAGGTTTTGATAGCGGTCTTGCTGGACCTTTCGGTTTGAATATTGACCGGTTAACGCATCGACGGTGTCGGGCACGTTAATTGACGATAAAAACCCGACACTGTTTCTGTTTCCGGACAGAAAGGTCAGGCGTGTTTCGCCGGTGATGCCCCCTTTTTGATACGTCGCGGCCAATGTAGGCATCAGCCAGCGAATTTGCATCCAGTTTCTTGCGCGAACACTATTGCGGGCACTCGTTCGTATCATGGAATCAGGTAAACCACCGGGTTGTTGACTGAGCAAATCACTCCATACAATATCCGCTTTTATGGACCAGTGTGCATTCGGTTTTATCTGAAATGAGCTGTACCCGGTTCGTTGTTTAAAGGCGCTGTTTGTTCTCCATCCATCTCCCTGTCGGTGATTGTAAAAATGAAAATGATGTCCATTTTTAAAATGACCGCCAGCGCCCACATAGGTATGAAACAGACCATTGCTCCCCATGGTTTGCATCCCTTCCACATCCCATTTACCAGTAATGTCTTCTCCGCTTTTCAGCACATAATTAATCATGCCACCGTACTGCGGTCCGTAGGCCAGGGCACTTTGTCCCCGCAAAAACTCAATGCGTTTGACAGCGGGCATGGGCGGATGGTAATAGGCTTCCGGATACCCATATGGATCTGCGGCTATGTCATGCCCGTTTTGTCGGGTGTTGAGATCCCAGCTTCGATTCGGGCTGAGACCACGCGTGGCGATACCAATCTGGGCGCCACTGGGATCGCTTTCCCAAATATGAACCCCCGGAACTTTTGCCAAAACCTGACGCATCTGATTCATGGAAAAGTTCGCCATGCTGCGATTCAGTTGAACCAGTGCATTTTTTTTGCCCGCATACAAATTGGTGCCGTTGATTTCCGGTAAAAACGAAAATTCGGTACGGGTCAACGATGGAAACAAAACAATTTCTGGCAAACTATTCGGTTGAATGCTTGTATCAACAATGCCGGTTTGCGCAGATACCCATTGCATCACGAGCAACAATACACTACATCCGGCAAGGCGTTTATACATGGCCGCAAGTTGGCACGGATTGCATTCTTTTCTTTACGAAAAACGAAATTGGATTTACGAAAAACGAAAAATCCCGGCTTTAGCCGGGATTACGTATTCTTGAATGTTGGTCATTAAACGCGGAAGTGAGCAAACGCCTTGTTGGCTTCGGCCATACGATGCGTGTCTTCTTTCTTTTTGAACGCAGCGCCTTCTCCTTTGCTAGCTGCTACGATTTCGTTGGCTAATTTATCGGCCATGCTTTTACCGTTGCGCTCGCGACTGTAACGGATCATCCATTTGATACTTAACGAGATCTTGCGATCTGGACGAACTTCCGTTGGAATCTGGAATGTAGCACCACCAATCCGGCGGCTTCTAACTTCGACGCTGGGTGTTACATTCGACAATGCTTTCTTCCAAATATCATACCCATCTTCCCCGGTGAACTTGGCTACTTTTTCAAGGGCATTGTAAAAGGTTGTATAAGCAACACTTTTCTTGCCTTCCCACATCAGGTTGTTGACAAATCGGGTAACCAGCGTGTCGTTAAACTTTGGATCCGGTGCGAGGGGAATTTTTTTAGGTTGTGTTTTACGCATGTTTGAAAACGATTGTATGAATGAGTTTTACGAGATATTACTTTTTAGCTCTTTTAGTTCCGTATTTACTACGGCTCTGTTTACGGTCTTTCACACCGGCAGTGTCCAAGCTACCACGAACGATGTGGTAACGAACACCCGGAAGATCTTTCACCCTTCCGCCACGAATCAGGACGATGGAGTGCTCCTGCAGATTGTGACCTTCACCAGGGATATAAGCAATCACCTCGATTTTGTTAGTCAAACGAACCTTGGCCACTTTACGAAGGGCCGAATTTGGCTTTTTTGGAGTGGTGGTGTACACACGAGTACATACGCCGCGGCGCTGTGGACAGCTGTCTAGCGCCCTTGATTTACTCTTGGTTTTAATAATTTCTCTTCCTTTACGAACAAGTTGTTGAATTGTAGGCATGTATGTACCTTTTGATTTTGGGAGGGCAAAGGTAATGAAACTTGGTATAGAATTAAAAAAAATCCCGAAAAAAATGGGGTATTGTTTCGGAAAAAGAACAGACCATCCACTAAAACAAGAAAAACGATGATTTTCAGGGGATTATACAGGTATCATCCAGCCGTATACATCGGGGTCTTTTCCGTACCGGATACGATTCATCCGCTCCCGAATGGCCGGAACCGTTTGCCAGCTGTCGATATCGAATGTCATGGAGTAGTCTTTGTAGCGTAATTCCCGAATGATTGAGATCGTGGCTGCCGTACCGGTGCCGAAAACTTCTTTCAGGTCGCCGCGTTTGTGGGCTTCGATGATTTCATCGATGCTGAGGGACCGTTCTTCGACGGTCAATCCTAGCTCACGGATGATCGTCATTACACTGTCACGGGTCACACCCGCCAGGATAGTTCCCGCCCCAAGATCCGGCGTGATAGCCTTATCACCGATTATGAAGAAAACATTCATGGTGCCGCATTCCTGCACATATTTGTGCTCAAAGGCATCGGTCCAGAGAACCTGGTCGTATCCTTTCTTTTTGGCCTCCGCCGTAGCATACATGGCCGCTCCGTAGTTTCCGGCGGCCTTGGCATAACCCACCCCACCCGGTACCGCGCGAACATATTGTTCTTCCACGTAAATACGCATGGGCGTATTGTAATAAGGTCCGGTTGGACTCAGAATGATCATGAATTTGTATGAGTCGCTTGGTTTCACACCAATTAATTCATCGGTGCTGAACATGAATGGGCGGATATACAGCGAATGATCTGGCTGACTGGGAATCCAGTTGCGATCTAAGTCAACCAGTGTTTTCATGCCTTCCATGAAAATATCTTCCGGTACGACCGGCATTTGCATGCGTTCGGCAGAGATGTTGAACCGATTAAAATTGTCTTGTGGCCGGAAAATAAACGCCTCCCCTTGTTCATTCTTGTAGGCCTTGATTCCTTCAAAAATGGCTTGTCCATAGTGCAGTGATGCCAGCGAGGGAGCCAAGGTCAGGGCCTCATAAGGTCGTATACGCACCGACGACCATTGACCATCAACGTAGTCGGCTTCCAGCATATGGTCTGTGAAATATTTCCCGAACGGAATATTTTCCAGGTTGGTTTGTGAAAGTTTGCTTTGGTTGATGGTAGTTATCTGCATATCCTCGGTGACCGTCATGTAAGTTTGTTTAACTTTACTGCAAAGAAACAAAAAATCAGGGGGCTAATCAGGCGCACTTATGAGTTTTGACAATTTTCAACTTTCTACACAAATGGTACCCTTGTTTTACAAGGAAACACTGGTAGTATTAGATGCACATCAAGCATCGGACAAACGTTTGAACGCCCCGAATGAGCCTTATTCCGGCCAGTTTTTGAAAAAGACAGCCGTTTGGGCCATGCCGCAGCAAGGCGCTTCCCTGCAACCTTCAGAACACGATCAGCTTCACCGGATACTTCAGGCTTGTGGCCATACGCCGCAGGACATTGCCTTATTTACGTTTTCAGGCCGTTCTCCGGAGGAAGGCATTGATATGATTCTGGAACAATTACCAACTGAACGTCTCTTGTTGTTCATTGAATTAGAAAAAAACAGTCCGCCGGTGCAGCAACTGCAAAGAGGCCAAACAGCCGTGCTGATTTGCTGTTCGTTACAAACCCTCATTCAACAACCTGATCTGAAAAAACAACTCTGGCCGCAACCCCTTAAATCGTTTTTTGCCTTACCCTGACGATCATGAAAACAATTCTATTTGCCACCAACAACGCTAACAAGGTCTCCGAGGTTCGTGCCATTTTGGGCAACCAGTTCAACATCCAATCACTGCAGGAAGCCGGTGTGCACATTGACATTCCGGAACCGCATGACAAACTGGAAGACAATGCCCGTGAAAAATCTAGAACCATCCATAACATGACCGGTCAACATTGTTTTGCAGAAGATACCGGCCTCGAAGTACGAGCTCTGGATGGCGAGCCGGGTGTGCGCAGCGCTCGGTATGCCGGCGAACAAGCCACCGATACAGACAATATTCAAAAGTTGCTTGCGGCCATGGATGGGCAAACCGATCGCAGAGCGCGCTTCCGAACTGTCATTTCGCTGATACTGGATGATGTCGAGTATCAATTTGAAGGCATTTGCGATGGCCACATTGCACACACTCTTCACGGAAATAACGGCTTTGGTTACGATCCAATTTTCATTCCAGAGGGCGAGACCCGGTGTTTTGCGGAAATGACCGCCTCCGAAAAAAATACGATGAGTCACCGTAAAAAAGCCACACAGGCGTTCATTGACTTTCTAACCAGTTCTCGTGCCTAAGGAAACACTGACCATACCCGATCAATTCTTATTTCGTGTATCGATCCCCGTTCGGATTACCGATATAAACTATGGCAACCATCTGGGAAACGATTCCATGGCATCCCTGTTACATGAGGCCCGTGTGCAATGGCTTCAGTCCATGGGCTATACTGAATTGTCGGTGGAAGGTGTTTCACTAATCATGGCATCCCTGCAAATCTATTTCAAGAAAGAAGCGTTCTACGGCGATCTGCTCAATATCTCCCTTTTCTGGGGCGAGCATTCCGCGGCCGGTTTTTCGTTGTACTATGTGATTGAAACTACCCGGGGCGAAGAAGCCAGCCTCATTGCCAAAGCCAAAACGGATATGGTTTTCTTTCGCTATACCCTCCGAAAAGTAACGGCCATTCCATTGGCTTTTCTGGATAAAATCGCCCGATGATCAGCTATTCCAGATTTTCCAGTTGGCCGCTGCCTGATAAAGCAGCATGTCATATCCATTTTTGACCACAGCACCTGCCGCAGCCCCTTGCTGCAAAAAAACAGTTCGCTCAGGATTGTAAACCACATCAATCAAAAGATGCTGCGGCCCCAGCGCTTCATATGCAATCGGCGGGTATTCATGAACGTTAGGTGCCGTGCCCAAAGGCGTGGCATTGACAATCACGGTATTCTTCTGTATATGCGCGGCATCCAACGATGCATAGGTTAATCCGGTGCCGGAACGGACGGCATCACGACTGACCGTTTCGTATACGATGCCCAGCTGCCGAAATACCCATTGGATGGTTTTCGATACACCCCCGGTTCCTAAAATCAGGGCCGATCGGTGATGTGCTTTGAGTAATGGTTGTATAGATGTCAAAAAACCTAACTGATCGGTATTGTACCCAATCCAACGATCAGCTGAATCGATGCGAATGCAGTTAACAGCACCAATTGTGCGGGCTGGTTCAGTGATTTCATCCAGGAATGGTATGATGGCCTCTTTGTACGGAATCGTAACCGCGAGGCCTTTCAATGCCGGGTGTTGCCGGCTGAGTGCCCTCACCGAGTCGATGGTCTGCAATGGAAACAACGCAAAAGCGTGATCGGTCAGCTTTTCCTGTTGAAACAGCTGGTCGAAATAGTGTTTGGAAAAAGAATGCTCAAGCGGAAATCCAACGAGTCCGTACAAGGCCCGAACATGTTCCATGTTATTGACCGTTGAGGTAAAGATGGAAAGTATCTCCACGTAATCCAACGCGCATGGCTTCCAGCGCAATCACTTCGGCCGGCGCGATGTTACCCAGGTTCACATTGCAGCCAATCAATTCCAGAAAATAGAGTTGCTGTGCTTTTTGGGGGGCTTCCCAGATGATTTTTTCAGAGGGAATCTGGGTGAGGATTTCCTGCACGAGTCCTTCACGAACCTCACCGGATCCGCGATAGATGCCAACATTACCGGCCTCCCGGGCTTCGGCGATCACGTAGGCCGAACCGGCATCCAGTTCTGCTCGCATCAGTTCAATCCATTTATAGGGAGGAATAATATGCGCGGCATCTTTGGACCCTACTTCACTCAGTACGACCCCGTGCTTGGCCAGTTTTTCAATATAGCCGCATTTTTCGGCATGCGGAATCGTGATAGAACCGTCACTCACTTCCATGTAGCTGACTTCGAATTCCTTACAAACCTGAATATATTCTTCAAATTGGCCACGAATCAGAAATGCCTCGAACAGAGTTCCGCCAAAATAAACCGGCATATTGTGTGAGCGGTATACGGCCAGTTTTTCACGCAAATTGGGTGAAACGTACGATGTACCAAAGCCAAGTTTGATTACATCAATATGCGGATGACCGACTTCCATCAGGTTCGCGGCCTCTTGTGTGCTCAGGCCTTTATCCATGACCATTGTGATACCGGCCGTTCGTGGTTTACTGCTGCGTTCAGGAATATGAGAGAGGGAAAAATTCATGGGTTAACGCTTTTTTTTGCGCGAAATTAACTCATTATCAGCGAATAGCCTTCAAATTCAACCGGCTTCAGTCTTTCTTTCGTTTGACTGGTTTGTGACGGGCAATGAGATTGGCCACAGCGGGAATTTGCAGAAAAGATGGATCCAACTCTACGAACTGACGAATCAGGGAGGGCTTTGATTCAAAAGCGACATCAAGATAGTGGAGGGCCTGTTTTTGCTGACCGAGGGCGATCATAAATGCAGCCTGATAGCAGAGAAAGATCGGTTTGGATTCGGTTTGTTCAAAGGCCATACAGGCATATTCAAACCCTTCTTCGAAGAGTCCGCCTAAGTACAGGCAACGCAAAAGTTCCATCCAGCCATTTTTATTTTTAGGCCGAACCCTTACGACATGACCGAGATGGGACATGGCGTCCTCCCAGGCGCCCATAGCCATCAAGCATCGCCCCAT
>CAZZJF010000058.1:0-11995 GCA_964654325.1 uncultured Ferruginibacter sp. | reverse complement strand
TGGATGATCATGGGTGAGCTTGGACTGGATGGCGAAATAAAGCCGATTCGGGGTGTACTGGCGATGGCTTTGCAAGCGCGTCAGGACGGATTTGAAGGATTTATCCTTCCGGCATCAAACGCCCGGGAAGCCGCCATGATCAGTGGAATACAAATCATCGGCGTTTCGCATCTCAACGATGTGGTTGCATTTCTGGAAGGAAAGCAATCGATCTGCCCAACGAAAATCAATCCAAAGGAACTTTTTAACCAAAAAACCAGCACCAAGTCCGTTGATTTTGCTGATGTGAAAGGCCAGGCTACTATCAAGCGTGCCTTGGAAATTGCTGCTGCCGGTGGGCACAACGTATTATTGATTGGTCCTCCCGGAGCCGGTAAAACCATGTTGGCGAAACGTCTTCCGTCTATTCTTCCGCCGTTGAGTTTGGGCGAGGCGCTGGAAACAACCAAAATTCATAGTGTGGCCGGACGACTGTCGGAGCATACAGCCCTGGTACAGGAGCGGCCGTTTCGCTCTCCGCACCATACCATTTCTGATGTAGCATTGGTTGGTGGCGGCGGATTCCCTCAACCGGGTGAAATTTCGCTGGCCCACAACGGCGTTTTGTTTCTGGATGAACTGCCGGAATTTAAACGAACCGTATTGGAAGTGATGCGACAGCCGATGGAAGAACGAAGAGTCACCATCTCACGGGCTAAAATAGCGTTGGATTTTCCGGCCAATTTCATGTTGATCGCCAGCATGAACCCCTGTCCTTGTGGTTATTATAATCATCCCGATAAAGTTTGCACCTGTCCACCCGGCGCTGTTCAGAAATACCTGAATAAGGTATCTGGTCCGTTACTCGATCGGATTGATTTGCACGTAGAAGTTACGCCGGTTAAATTCCAGGAACTTACGCAAGAGAATGCCGCCGAAAACAGTCCCAGTATCCGAAAACGTGTCGAGCAAGCTCGGATATTTCAATCCACACGATATGCGTCTTATCCGGATACCTATTGTAATGCCCAATTGAATGCGGCTCAACTTTACCGGTATTGTAACATTGATGAGCAAGCGACAAAACTGATCAGTCAAGCAATGGAAAAACTGCATCTGTCGGCCCGTGCCTATGACCGTATCCTGAAAGTCAGCCGAACGATTGCCGACCTGGAGAGAAGTGATAAAATCCTGTCAAACCATATAGCAGAAGCCATCCAGTATCGAAGCCTCGACCGAGAACATTGGTTGGTGTAATGAAATAGAGTATAATAAAAGTCGACCGGCCAGCGTATAGCGAGCAACCGAACTTGTACACACTTATGTAATGGAAACGTCTTACGGACTCCCGCTTTTCATAATTTCCTTAATTTGATCAAATTCGTACGATAGGATGGATTGAATGGGAAGGCGCAGATTTTCAACCACTTTTTGTTGCGGGCCAAAATTATACGTTCCGTCATCGGCAGAGCACTGTAATTCCATAATCAACCGTTCGTTTTCATCACAATAATACCTTGATTCACTCGTGTATGCTTCACTAGCACCTTTGATAAATACAAAAAATATCTGCCCGTTCAGTTTATAGATATTCACATCCCGATTCCATTCGTAACCCGACAACTGAGCATTGATTACCTGAAAGCCCTTAGGAAGGAAACACTGCCGTACAGATTGTACAAAGGGTAGTTGATCAGACTCATCATTAAGAGCGTCATAGATTGTCTTCTTTTTCGTATTACAATTTTTGGCGCCAATTTGTTGAATCTCTGCATACCATGCTTTGATTACTTTGACGCGATTATCAACCGAGGCACCTCGTTGAGCCATTGCCATGGCCGGAAAAATAATGACGATAATCAATAGACGAAAAACACGCATACGTTCTGAATTAAGTTTGTTAGATTCTAATAAAATTAGTTGTTTTTGGAATATGCCATACAACATAGTCATTCTGTCGGTGGTTTGTTACCTTTACAAATCATTTGTTGAATGAAGACGCTGTTTTTTTACCTGAAACCCTATCGCTGGCTGGTGGCTTTCACCCTCCTGATGGCAGGCATCAATGTTGGCTTTTCACTGGTTGACCCAATCCTGCTCGGTAAACTCGTCAATCTTGCCGGCGATTATATGGCCAAAGCGGAGCAATCATCATACGATACCTTTTTCTGGGGATGGGAATCGCAAACACGAAACGGGAAACCCTATCTCTTCCTGGGTGTGTTCTATCTGTTATTAGCCTCTATCTCCGTTGCCATGGTCAGTCGAATCGCCAAGGCCTTTCAAGATTATTTTCTGAACCTGATTATCCAGCAATTCGGCGCGGCCATTTTTACCGATGGCCTCAAACATGCCCTGAAGCTACCCTATGCCGAATTTGAAGACCAGCGCAGCGGCGAAACCCTGTCGGTCCTGACCAAAGTACGTACCGACGTTGAGAAACTGCTGACCAATTTCATCAATATCCTGTTTGGCATCATCATCGGAATTCTGTTCGTTTTTGTATACGCGGCAATCTTCATCGACTGGCGGATACCAATTGCCTACCTCATCGGTATTTTCACGCTCGGATTCATCACCAATACCCTGAGCCGAAAAATCAAGTTGATACAGAAAAAAATTGTTGGCGAAACCACCTCCCTCGCCGGCACCACCACTGAATCGCTTCGCAACATTGAACTGGTGAAGAGCCTTGGACTTACCCAGCAGGAAGTGGACCGCCTCAATAAAAACACATACAAGATTCTCGGACTGGAACTCGAAAAAGTCAAGCGATTACGCAGCATCAGCTTCTTACAAGGCACACTAGTGAATACACTCCGTCAGGTGATTCTGTTTATTTTAATGTGGCTGATCTTCCGGAATGAAATGGACGCCGGGCAGCTGGTGACCATGCAGGTCTTTTCGTTTTTTGTTTTCGGACCATTACAGGAAATCGGCAATATCATCCTCTCCTACCGGGAAGCAGAAGCCTCGTTGCAAAACTTTGAAAACCTGATGCAAAAACAACCGGAACCCGAACCGGCAAACCCCGAATCATTGGGGATTATTGAAAAGCTCTCGTTTGACAATGTATCGTTTCAGCATCGGTCGGCTACGACGAAAGCCATCGACCATATTGCGTTTTCTGTTCATCGAGGTGAAACGATCGCCTTTGTAGGTCCTAGCGGCAGTGGTAAATCTACCCTGATGAAACTACTGGTTGGCCTCTACCGACCTCAAGAGGGCAGAATTTTATACAACGGTAAAGATGAAACGAAAATACGGTTTGAGGAATTGCGCAAACAAATCGGGTTTGTAACACAAGACACCAATCTGTTCAGCGGATCCATTCGCGAAAACCTGTTGTTTGTGAATCCAACCGCTTCCGATGCCGACATGGAATCCGCCCTTCAAAAAGCCGCTTGTATGTCGGTGCTGCAACGCGGTAATCAGGGACTTGATACCGTCATCGGTGAAGGCGGACTCAAACTCAGCGGCGGCGAAAAACAGCGTGTGTCCATTGCTAGAGCGCTTCTCCGCCAACCCAATGTGCTGCTTTTTGATGAAGCCACCTCCGCATTAGATTCCATTACTGAAGAGGAAATCACCCAAACCATTTCCAACATATCGGCTTCACGCGAACAAATCTGCATCCTGATCGCCCATCGCCTCAGTACTATCATGCATGCCGATCGAATTTATGTGCTGGAAAAAGGCTCCATCGCTGAAACTGGCACACACGACTCCCTCCTGGCGGAACGAGGGTTGTATTACGCCATGTGGCGACAACAGATTGGTGAACGAAAAAAAGAAATCAAAAGCCATGATTCCGTGTAACATACGTTACTAGTGGTTTTATCCATACTCCATAGCTTCGCTTTATGAATCCTGCAAAAACCAACCGAGCACCGAATTACGTTTGGAGCATCTTTGCCATGCGTTGTCCACGTTGTCGAACCGGTCAAATGTTCAAAGACGCGAATGCATACCGAAAAATTTCATTGGCACATATCTTTAATATGCATGAGGAATGCCCCGTTTGTCGGCAGCGTTATGAAATGGAAACCGGATTCTGGTATGGCACCGGATATGTCAGCTATGCATTAACGGTAGCTTTATCAACGGCCACCCTTGTTGCCTGGTGGGTTTTACTGGGCATCTCGGTAGAAGACAACAGTATTTTTCACTGGCTGATTTTCAACGGCATTACACTGATCTTACTGCAACCCTGGCTGATGCGGCTGAGTCGGGTTATATACATGCGGTTTTTTGTTGGCTATGATCCGGAGTACCACATTCATGCACCGAAAGAATTTGACGCATAAAAAAGCCCGCACACGCGGGCCTTTGTTTTCAAGGGTAGTATGTTATTGCACCGTTGTGTTGAACGTAAGCTCGATGTCGGTTGACGACTTGGTGCTGTTCACCGGATCAGCCGCCTCTTTATTCGGAGGTGTGCCCGGATAATGGCGCAGCGTGATTTTCATGGTTCCTGTTCCGGCATTGCCGGCTGTCCAAACGCTATTCAGACCCAGTGGCAGTCCATTTGCATCGGTATCTAAACCGGCTACACTGATGTTGGCGCCAGCAGACGGTTCATAATAGAACCGATGCGCATCGGCTTCAGCCAAAATCTCGTTGGAAATGGTATCGGCCGGATTGACCGTTTTGTTGAGGACCAACAAGGAAGCCGTGTACGCTTTGTTTGCCTGTATATTGATGGGTTGAATAACCGGATTATTGCCTCCGGGTCCGTCAAGATCCTCATAAGAGAACGTAACGGCATTGCCACCGGTGACCGGTGTGAGTTTCAGAAGCACTGTTGTGATTACTTCCTCATCATTGGCTTCGGGAGTTTCTTTTTTGCAGGAAAACAGGGCCACTGAAAATAAAATGGCAGCTGTTGTCAGTCGGAGGGATTGGGTCATGTGTTTCATACTGGTTTGAGATGATGGTTTATGATTAAAAAATGGTCGTGCATCGGATTTGTATGTTTCGGCCGAGCTCGTCGGAGAAGTACCGAAACTGATTAAGATAATCGCGGTAGGCGGTGTCGAACAGGTTGCGTACAGAAACACCCAGGGTTACCGCATGGCCACCTATGTTTCGGGTCGTGGCCGCATGCACATGACATAACGTATAGGCATCCGGCGGACTTTTATAATCACGGATTCCACTCTTCCCATCCGGTATCCGTGTTTGTCGAAATACATGCTGTGCTTCCAATGACAGATAACTGTCGCTGTATTTTTTCCCGTTGGCAAAGGTGTATTTCCAAGTGTTTTTGAGCCGATCGGCCGGCATCAGGATCATCCAGGTGGCACGTGTGCGATCCATAGCCCTGAGCATGGATCCCTGTAGATCGACCAACAGCGACCGGGTCAGCTGTACAGTGACAACGCCATCCACTCCGGCCAGTCGGGCATCGGTTTGACGATAGACCATTTTGGGAAACGCACCAGCATTGGTCAAAACGGGTGAATCGGGTTGCGGCGACAGGTAAATAAAATCACGGATCTGCTGCCAGTAACCACCAACCTCTATCCGAACGGTATGAGCATGGTTTTCGTACACCATTTTGGATTGCGCAGCGATTGATCGTTCGATACGGAGCGCAGGATCACCTTGTTCGTAGGTAGCCGTGCCGTGATGTATGCCGTTTGAAAGCAATTCATTGACATGCGGTGAACGGCTCGCCATACCAACCTGTACACTCCAACTCAAATCGTGAATAAACGCCGGCTTGTACTGTACATACAACGTGGCTGCTTGGGTTGAAAACCGAAAGGCATTGTCAATAGTGTCGCCATTGACCCGTAAACGACGGGTGGAGATTTGTCGGAGATCCATCCGCGCACCCGCATGCACATCCCATTGTTGTGTTTGCCATTTATACAAACCATAAACGCCGCCCGAAAAGGCTGTGAAGTTGGGAATGAAGTACCGGCCGGTATATACATTCTGTTGTTGCATGCCATTCACGCCCAGCATCAGTGTGCTGCTCTTTCGAAGTGTGTGTTCCCATAACCATTCTTCAGAAAGGGTGTTGATGGTGAGATCCATTTGTGGCTTCGTATTGGATGCGCTGCGCACCACATCAAACTCTTTCCGGTCGTTTTGTTGTCCGGAAACAAGAAAATGCATTTTCCCTTTGGGAAGTCGGTAGGCTTGTTTCCATTTGATCAGCGTGTGAGTAACCTCCTGACGGGGTCGGGCAATCGCGTAGGTTTTTTGTCCTAAAAAAGTAGCATCGGGTTGTGTAGACTGGATCGCTTGCAGCAGATCGGCAAAATTGCCAATATGCGACCCGGTAAATATACCGATGCGGGTTTGAAAGCGACTGCCATACAATTCGGTGCTATACCGGTTTTTACGATAACCCACGGTGAACGAACCATTGATTTCATCCAGACCTGTGTTGTTCAAGCGATAGTCGGGTGTTGTCGCATTTCCGCCTTTTTTATACGTTGCCTGTATCCGAAAGCTCAGATCGGGCAGCGACCGTAACGAACGTTCATGGATACCCGAAAGCACATACTGCCGGTTGTTGGTGAAGTACCCGGCATGGATCTCTGTCCGACCGCTTTGTTGAGCGAAGCGCAGCGGTCTTGGTTCTACAAGTAAAACTCCGCCAATGGCATCTGAACCGTAACGCAGCGCATCGACTCCCTGCACTAAGGTCAACTTGTCGGCTATGAATGGATCTATTTCCGGCGCATGCTCATTACCCCACTGTTGTCCTTCTTGCCGGATACCGTTATTCACGGTGATGATTCGGTTTCCGTACAATCCATGAATCACCGGTTTAGCATTATTGGTACCTGTTTGCAGCAGCACAATACCCGGTATTTTAGTCAACGCCTCACTGATACTCAACCCGCGGGTTTCCTGCAGGGCTTGTCCGGTCAGTACGCTCCGATTATCGATCGGAATCAACATCTTCGACTCCATCGTAACCGTTTGCAACACATTTTTGGCATGTGGCAGAAACAGGTCAACGTGTTTGTCGTTTTCCAAGATCACCGGAATCACCAGCGAGTCACAGTGAATATGGGTTATTCGAAGGGTGTAGGTGCCCGGACAAAGGTTGTGAAAGTCAAAATCGCCGCGATTATCCGTGAGAACAACGGTGCCTTTCCCCTCCAATAAGACCGTTGCGGCAGCCAGTTTCTCTTTGGTATCCGAATCCTCCACATGCCCCGACAGTGTCAGGGTACAAAACTGTGCCTGAGCTGCTGAAAATCCGCCTGCAAGCAGGACAAGAAACAGCAAACAACGGATTTGTATTGAAGGGCGCATGATTTGAAACAATGTTGCAAAAATACAATAATGAAACAATGTTGCAAAAAAGTAGTTTCTGCTTTTTTCAGAAACTTTATTGATAGATGAAATCAATGCGTAGAACCGCCCGAGCTAAAATTGCAGAGGACCGGAATATCACGGGAACAGCTGGCCGATTCGCCGGCGGCATTCCATACGGTCAACCGAACCGTATAATATCCGTGCATGGGATATTGATGGACAGGAGAAACCTGCGTGGTTTGGACTTTATTACCCAGCTCCCACCGGCAACGAGCGTACCCGGTTGATTGGTTATTGAATCGTATAGATTGATTTTCGAAAATATTATTGGAGTCGGCTACGATAATGCCAAACGTTGCTTTAAGCGGTTCCGTTGCTTCAATACCCTCCTCGCCTTTCTGACAGGAGACGATGAAAAACACCAGAACCATTAAACCAAATCCGATACGCATGGGTTGCATTTGTGACGTAAATATATCTTTTCTTTTCGGGTTGACCTACAGGCGTTCGATGATGCCGGCTATCCCTTGTCCACCTCCCACACAGGCACTAACCAGTCCATAGCGTTTGTTCAGTCGTTTGAGATCATGCAAGATCTGAATGGTGAGTTTGCAACCCGTACAGCCGAGCGGATGGCCCAAGGCAATCGCGCCGCCATTGATATTGAGGATATCGGGATTGAGTTCCAGGGCGCGTATGACCGCCAGCGACTGCGACGCAAAGGCCTCATTGAGCTCGATGAGATCGATGTCGTTCAGGTTCAATCCGGTTTGTTTCAAGACCTTGGGAATGGCTTCCACAGGACCAATGCCCATGATACGCGGCTCCACACCCACCACCGCACAACCAAGCAACCGTCCAATTGGATTCCGGTTCAACCGTTTCATCATGCGCTCGCTCATCACAATCACAAAAGCGGCCCCGTCACTGGTTTGCGATGAGTTACCGGCCGTCACGGAGCCTGCCGCGGCAAATGCCGGTTTCAGCGCTGCCAGGGCCTCCAGGCTGGTATCCGCACGAACGCCATCATCCGTGTCCACTACAAACGAACGTTCTTTTCGCTTATTGGATTCATCTACATAAACCTCATTGACCGTTATCGGCAGAATACCCTCTTTGAAAACGCCGCTAGCAAGGGCCTTTGCTGCTTTTTGATGACTGGCTAAACTGAATCGATCCTGATCTTCCCGGGAAATGGCATATTCGCTGGCTACTGCTTCGGCGGTCAACCCCATCGACAAAAAATAATCAGGTGTATTGCGCGCGATGCTGTAGGCGGGCACTGTTTTCCATCCGGCCGTTGGTACCAGGCTCATGCTTTCAGTACCGCCGGCGATGATGCAATCGGCCATGCCGCATCGAATGCGTGCCGTAGCCATGGCAATGCTCTCCAGTCCGCTGGCGCAGTACCGGTTGATGGTCAAACCAGCCACGTTGGTTCCGAGGGCGCTACCCGCAATCAAACGCCCGAATTGCAGTCCCTGCTCGGCTTCCGGCACCGCGTTGCCGACAATCACATCGTCTACGTCGGCTGCATCCAGTTCGGGAACAGCCTGCATCAACCCTCGAATCAGGTCGATGGCCAGATCATCCGGTCTGGTAAAACGAAACCCCCCTTTTTTACTTTTCGTAACGGCCGTTCGGTAACCGGCAATGATGTAGGCTTCCTGCATGATGGTAAAATTAAGGAGATGGTCCGGTACGTTTTTGGCTGTTTAAAGGTACCACATTCTTTGTGTTTGACAGGAGCCAGCATCGATCATTCTGTCGGATACATTAATTTCGCGAACCGTGTATGCCATTTTCCGTCAGCTGTTTTTCCGGTTCGAACCGGAGCGCGCCCATGCCCTGGCCATGGGTTGTTTTCGGATACTCTTGCTTTTACCAGTAGTTTCCGGTTTGATTCGTCGGTATGCGCAGGCCAACACCCACTCGCCACAAACCTGTTTTGGACTACCCTTTCGTAACGGCATCGGATTAGGGGCCGGCTTTGACAAAAACGCCCGCTACCTCTCCGAACTGCAGGCGCTAGGCTTTGGATTTGTGGAGATTGGCACAGTCACACCGCGCCCGCAGGAAGGTAATCCCAAACCACGCCTCTTTCGGTTGCCCGGCGACAAGGCCCTGATCAACCGTATGGGATTCAATAACGACGGGGCTGCCATCATTGCAGAACGGTTGTCCGCGTGGCGAAAAAACAATCGCGGCACCACACTAATCATCGGTGGAAATATTGGTAAAAACAAAACCACACCGGCCGATCAGGCCGCAACGGATTACCTGCATTGTTTTGAAGCCCTCCACCCCTTCGTCGATTATTTTGTGGTGAATGTCAGCAGTCCAAACACCCCCGGGCTACGCGACCTGCAGGAGAAAGAAGCCTTACGTACGATTTTCAACACACTCCGGCAAAGTCCTTCGCATACATCCGCACCGAAGCCGATTTTACTAAAGATTGCGCCGGATCTTGAACAGGATCAAGTGCTCGATATCTTGTCGCTGTGGGGAAGCAACACCTACGACGGACTCATTGTGAGCAACACTACCATCGACCGACAGGGATTGACAACACATCCGAAAACCCTGGAGCAAATCGGTGCGGGAGGATTGAGCGGAAAACCGCTACGCGCAAAAAGTACCGACCTGATTGCGTTTATCCATCAACACCAACCGTCAATACCTATCATCGGCAGTGGCGGCGTTTTCACCGGTTCGGATGTGATTGAAAAGCAACAAGCCGGAGCCAGCCTGGTACAACTCTGGACCGGATTCATTTATGAGGGACCTTTCATCGTTCGTAATATCTTTGCACACCTAAACAACCATCATGGAACATCTTTTTACAGCAGATAGTATCATCAGTTTTCTAGTACTGGTGGTGCTAGAAGTAGTACTGGGCATTGATAATGTCATTTTTGTGAGCATCATTCTGAGCCGTTTATCAGAAGAAAAAGACAAGCAGAAGGCTCGGATGACCTGGATGTTTACCGGTATACTCTCCCGGTCGCTGTTATTATTCGGACTGAGCTGGCTATTAAGCCAGAAAGGAAATGCCTTGCTAACGGTAATGGGTAAGTCTTTTGACCTGGCCAGTCTGATCATGCTGGGCGGCGGTTTGTTCCTGATCTATAAATCGGTCATGGAAATCCACCAAAAGCTGGAAGGCGAGTCGGCGGAAGCGGCCGGAGGTCAAAAAAAAGGATTAAGCTTTTCGGCTGCGATTGGTCAGATTCTGATCATCGATGCGGTGTTTTCGTTCGATAGCATCATCACCGCGGGCGGTACAGCTAAACACCTTGAAATCATGGTGGCGGCTGTGATCATCGCCATGATTGTGATGTTCCGGTTCAGTCCGGCTATTTCAGGGTTCATCCATAAACATCCTACTCTTAAAATGCTGGCCCTGTCGTTTCTGGTAATGATCGGATTAAGCCTGGTCATTGAGGGCTGGGACTCAGAAAAAGCACACGACTTACACCTGAAAAACTATATCTATTTCGGTATGGCCTTCTCATTCCTGGTGGAAATGCTGAACATGTTGATGCGTAAAAAAATCGATAAGAAACGGGTAGTGGAACTGAACGAACCAGTTCTTCCCAAAGATTCCTGATAAAGAAAAATCAATCGCGAAATAGAAGCCAGACAACCGCGCTCAAGGCGGCCGTTTCGGTACGAAGACGGTTATTTCCCAACGATACCGGCGTGAATCCATGCGTTAAGGCTAACTCAATCTCGGTCGGCGTAAAATCGCCTTCCGGACCAATCAGCATACATACCTGTTCATGGCTGCTCAGTTGATGAAGCTGTTTTTTTTCAGCGGCTTCTTCACAATGGGCAATCAGCTTTTGATCACTCGGGCAATTCGCCATAAAGGCTGCTAATGAAACAGGTTCGTGCAGTTCGGGTAACCATGCCTGTTGGGATTGAATCATGGCACTGATCAGAATAGCACGCAGGCGGTCTGTTCGCAACCTGGCTTTTTCTGTCCGGCTGCAGAGAATAGGCACGATGGCCTGAACACCCAGCTCAGTCGCTTTTTCCAGAAACCATTCAAACCGCGCTGCTTGCTTCAACGGAGACACCGCCATCACAACGCGGCGGGTGGGTGAATCAATCCAATGAACGGCCCCAACCCGTACTCCGCAACGGCGTTTATTCGTTTCTGTGATAACCGCTTCGGCAAGCCGGCCCCGACCGTCGCATAAGAGCAACGCGTCTCCCGATTGCATGCGCAAGGATTGTACGGCATGCCGGGCTGCCTCTTCCGGCAGGTCAACCAAGGCGCCTGATTCTGGTATATGTTCAATAAAAAAACGGGGGATATCCACTGGACAATGTTTTTATAGCGAGCAACATCGTTTGACAAAACTAAATCGGTGAATCCTCATCAAAGGGTTCATTATTCATGCTGCTCTCCCGCTGGATGAACATGCGAGAACCGCCGCCACCAACATCGGAAACGGGTTTCCAGCTTCCGTAGGATTGACCGCCGCCTTCCTGATCGAACTCATCGGTTTCGATGAATTTCTGTATATGCAGCAACGCCTTTAGTTTGATTGTTTCCAGGCTACCATTCCGGTGCTTAGCAATTTTGACATGTGTTTCTCCCTTATTATTTTCACCGTGTTCGTTCTGGTTCACATCATAGTATTCCGGACGGTAAAGGAACATGACCAGATCGGCATCTTGTTCGATCGCACCCGATTCGCGCAAATCACTCAGTTGTGGCATC
>CAZZJF010000057.1:0-12078 GCA_964654325.1 uncultured Ferruginibacter sp. | reverse complement strand
AATCCACTCATATGAAAACGTATAAACTCCTCTATGCAGTCCCTTTGGGTGCTGTTCTTTTCTTCAGTTCCTGCGCTACCAGTAAGGTGGCAAGTTTTCAACAACAATTAGAAACAAAGGTTTCGAAAGAACCAACGGAACGTCCATTTGTAAAGTTTACTGATGGTCGGATTGAGGAATTCAAAAGCCTTGAGATCCGTCGGGGTGCGTTTATTGCTCCGCACCTTGTAGCCGATGGTAGTCGAAAAATCAAAACCAGCGATATTGTAGCCTATCAAACGGCAGATCACTTTGCCATTGATCAAAATCAACTCAGTGGCGGGCGAAAAAGTTTGGTTTCCGTTGATGCTTTGCCCGGATTTGCCATTCGTGTGGCGAAAGGCAAATTAAATCTGTATTGTAAAAAATTCTACAACGGCAATGCAGCTGTCAAAGAGTATTTTATACAACAGGGTGCCGAAGGGAAAATTTATGTGTATTCTCCAGAGGTATTTCAACTCATGATTGAAAACAATCCTGAAGCACTGGGCGTATTCAACAACAACGATAAGTCGGTTGCCTTTGAGCAGAAACTCATGCAGATTGCTGATATTGTCAACAAGGCAAGTGATAATATGCTTGTTTCCGCAAACTAGTTATAGGACAACAACAGTGTTTACATACATCTGTTAGCCCCCGGATTGCTTTTGCTATCCGGTTTTTTTTTGACCATAATCATTCATATTCCAAAGGGTAATCACGTCCGATTTAAAAGCAGAACGGCATCTTGGAGGCGTAAAGAATACGCTTAATGCCTATGATCGCCCATCTTTTTATGTTTTCGGTTATTTCATTATGTGCCTGTGAACACGGTCCACATAATCGGGGTATTGACAGACATTCATACAACAATACGTTTTACGCAGACTCGATACCGGATAGTATTACACTGACGGTTGGTCAGTTAGATACTTTTTTTCGGCATGTCCGAGTTCCGGGGCATGTACAACATCACGTTTATCAGTTATTGGATAAGGTGAAGAAAAATGCAGTTATTTCAATGGGGAAGGACGTGTGGGATCGTATAGAGACGATCAAAAATGGATGGTATGATATTGGTGTGTCTGTACATGATAAAGAATGTTATTCGTTACTGAAAACATATTTTAGCGATGCGCAGCAAGCGGATTCCTGTATCAAAGATCCGCGCTGTCGATTGCTGGTTTACCTGGTTTCAAGGCAGTTGGAAATTGATTTTGTGGAGCAGCTGCCATCACCGGCATTATTAAATTCATGCCGATGGAAAATACCGGTTTATCGCCCCGTTAATCCGTTACCGTATCCTGTTGGGGCATTGCCGGCACGTTCTGATGATATTTTTTCAACGGAAAGTCAATACGCCTTGTTGAAACAAAAAAAGGAAATACTGTTACAGTGGCAATGTCGATTGCTGCAAAACAAAGGGCAGGAACAGCCGTTGAACACCGATCGGCCACTTTCTTTGGATACAATGCGTGCTCTCATTTTTCATCAAAATCATCCAGACTCTACAGTGCTTACTAAGCTGTTGAAAAACAGGGATCACGTCTTATCAAAAATGAAAATAGTCAGTAATTTGATTGATGTCAATCTGGCGCGTCATCGCTGGTTAGGCGATATGACAGAGCCTGACCGAATCATCATTAACATTCCATCCTGTTCGTTATACTATTATCAACAAAACAAATGTGTCTGGGCGTCAAAGGTGATTGTTGGTAAGCCATCAACGCCAACGGTTATATTCAAGTCTTCCATGAGTCGGATTGTTCAAAATCCATATTGGTATGTGCCGGCCTCTATTCTGCGTAACGAAATTAAGCCGCTTCTGTCACGTTCATCACATTATTTGCAGCAGCACAACATGGAGTGGTATGGTGAAGGCCTGCGACAAAAGCCAGGGCCGCAAAATGCATTAGGCCTGATCAAATTTGAATTCAATAATCCCTATTCCATTTTTCTGCATGACACGCCATCTAAAGCCTTGTTCAAGCAACAGCATCGGTTTTTTAGTCATGGGTGTATACGGCTGGAAAATCCGCATCAATTGGCTAATCTAATCCTGCAGGCACAGGAGATGGATGTTATTCGACTTGAAGAAAAAAGTACCCGGGTGATTGACCTTCGTAAACCCATTCCAATCTATTTGGTTTATTTCACTGCATGGGTCGAAAAAGATGGGCAATTGATTTTTTTTGAAGACCGGTACAAGCATGATGATGTGGTGTCTGACTGGTTGAACGAAAAAAGAAGTCGTTCCGTTAAGACAAAGTAGGTTGTGCAGTCTGTTACAGTGATTAGTACGAATGTCGGTTGCCCGGAAAGCGACCTCGATCGGCTGGTTTGGGTTTCGGGCGATCATCTGCTTCTTTAACCACCAGCGGTTTTTTTCCGAGTGATATTTCATTGAGATGGTCAATAGCATCCTGTCCGTCCTGCCGTTCCTGCATCTCCACGAAGCCAAACCCTTTGCTTTTACCTGTTTCTTTATCCAGCGCAACTTTGGCAGATACAACAGGGCCAAACTTTTCAAAGATTTCCTCTAATTCGGCATCATCCAGATCATACGGTAGGCCGGCAACAAATAACTTCATGGTATCTGATTTGACCACCAAGATACATATCTGCGTCTGTAGAATGAAATAATATTTCCTTTATTTCTGAAATAGACCTAGGCCCCATGAACAACAAAACGACCGGTAAATGCACCGATTTCAAGCGTGTAGGTTCCGGTTTGAAGGCCAATCAGTCTGAGCTTTAACTCGGTCATCTCATTAGGTAAGTAACCTGTACGAATAACCTGTCCGGATTCGCTTCGAATACAATAACGCTCTTGTTCAAAAGAGCCCGTGTTAGGGGTTACGGTTAGAAAATCGTTTTCGGACACCAGGCTCGAATAGCGGCAAAGGTGAGATAAAGGTTGGTTCATAATCAGCTGCTTTTGGGTTTAGATTAATATGTTCGGCGAAGACTAATTATAAATACAAGGAGTGTGCCAATAGGTAAAATTGCTCGTAGTAACTATACTAAAATCAAACAATAGGCGTTTATTAATAAGGTAGCGTCTTGGTGGTCCACTGGACCTAACTACCGTTGCTAACTTGTGCATCGATGAAAATCGGCACCTAAAAACTTGCAGCATATGCTGTGAGTTTTTTTGTTTTGATTACTTTCGCCAAAAAAGATATCGCATGAATACAATGATTTCCATCCAAACAAGTAAAGGCGTAATGCAAGCCGAATTATATGACGAGGATGCGCCCGGTACCGTCGCGAACTTTAAAAAACTGATTATGGCGGGCTTTTATAATGGTCTGCTTTTTCACCGTGTTATACCGGATTTTGTCGTGCAGGGCGGCTGTCCGGATGGTACAGGTGCCGGTGGACCAGGCTATACGATTGCCTGTGAATTATCCGGAAAACAACAATTTCACGATAAAGGAGTACTTTCCATGGCGCATCGCGGACCGAATACGGGAGGCTCACAGTTTTTCATTTGTCTGAATCGCAGTAATACACAGCACCTGGACCGAAAGCATACCTGTTTTGGCAAATTAACTGACGGGTTGGATGTGTTGGATCGTATCACACAGGGAGACCAGATCGTGGCTATTTCCATCAATGGCAATGACTAAAAAGGGGGTTAAAATTTATTTTCAGTTGTATGCGAAGGCGTTAACTTAGCGCAATCACTCGGATTGTTAGATGAAATCAGATTATTTTTTACACGATTCCACGGCGCTGCGAAAAACAGCGGTGCTTTTAATGGTATCATTGGGTCTGATTTCGTATTCACTGTTCTACTTTTGGACCGACGGATATGCTGATTTTAAACAAGGTGTTTATGCTGATGTGAATCATATTCAAAACGAGTCGACCTCCAAAAAGCTACAAAAGCCCATCGTCGACGATTCGGTTCAACAATGGCTAACGTATTCGCCCGCTCAAATTCATCAAATAAGACAAGAGACCCGCAAACAATTGGATAGTTTGCAGAATAGACTAAATCAACACTATTCACTAATAGTCGATAAAGATTTTCGATCTGATACAGATGATTTGGAAATAATGAGACGCATGTATCTGCATGCCAGTTGGTTGCTGACGAAGATTGAATGGTTTGATAATCAGCAGGGTAAAGAAAATCAGCATCCCCGTTCAATCGAATCATCGACGACGGCGGAAACATCATCAACAGCTAATTCACAACCGGCAGGCGAACCATCATCGGCTAGTTCGTCCATTACTATGCAGTCAATATCAGTCAATTGGCTTGATGAAAAGGGGGATCCAACAGAAGAGGCTTCGGATGCACGACAGATCAGCGGAACCATACGGTTAGTCGGAAATATGGCATCATTACCAACCGGCAAATTATTTATTACAATCGTCAACCCGGATGGGGATGTCATACTCTCGAAACAGGGACTATCCGGAAAATTTGAATTTCAGGATAACAATGAGCCTTACACGCTGCGTTTGGATGTCACTAATCTAACACAAGATGGCAGCGATTTTCCTTTTTCAATGAACTACGACGATTTTGAGGACGGGAAATATACCATTAACCTGTACGGATCCGGTAAGTTGATTGGTAGCCGCCGATTTACGCTCGAATGAAGTATCGCCAATACATGAAAGAACAAGGGCTATTAAAAACGGGTATACATGAAATTCGTGTGAAAACAAACGAACTTTCTGTTGAGTCGATGCACCGGTTACTCACCAGATTAATGCGCTTCAAGCGTGAAAATAAAGAGCTTGTAGCCTTTGAATTATTTGTCCGCGATGAGCCGGAGGCCTGGTTTGCGGATTTTCGCGAGGAGTGCCATGCAACCTTGGATGATATGAATACGTCGCACCCGTATTTCATGAAAAAAACACTGCGAAAACTTATTCGTACGGTAAAAACCTATGCCCGTTATGCAGGTGATCCCGCCATTGAGGCCGAATTGCTATGTATTCTCCTTGAAGCATTCCATCAGAGACGCTTGCACGAACATACGGCTGATAAAATCCAAAAAATAGTAACGGATACCCAGGTTCGACTGCAAAAAATCATCGCTAAACTACATGATGATCTGCAATATGATTTTATACGGCGATTGGCCATCTTGTCAATCAATATTTGATTTCATGCAGGGTTAATTCATAATCAGTATTTTCGTGTTTTCGAAATGCTGATGGATATCAATACCATTTCCCAAATAAGAAAAATCCATTTCATTGGTGTGGCCGGCGTCGGTATGAGTGCTTTGGCTCAATACATGAATGACCTGGGGTGTGAGGTGTCTGGTAGCGACCGCTATTTTACTCCCAACGATCCTAATGAAACAAGGGTTCGGTTGGAAGAGCAGGGTATAACTTGTTTTCTCCAGGATGGTTCCGGTGTTCACGAAGGGTTGGATATGGTGATTACGTCCACAGCTATTGAGGATACCGTGCCAGAAGTGGTGAAGGCAAAGGCATTGAATATTCCGATCATCAGGCGGAGTGCTTTGCTGGCGCTGATCGTTAAGAGTCGTAAAACCATTGCCATAGCGGGTACGTCGGGTAAAAGCACCACCAGTGGCATGTTGTTTGAAATCATGCAACAGGCCGGCATGGATCCCGGTATAATCAGTGGCGCGGGCTTGGTTCGACTCATTCGTCAAGGGAAAATTGGGAATGCTCATGTAGGTATCGGCGAATGGCTGATCATCGAAGCCGATGAAAGCGACGGTTCTATCGTTCAATATCATCCGGAAATCGGGGTGTTGCTGAATATTGATAAAGACCATCAGGAAGTATCCGTGTTATTGGAATTATTCGGTCAGTTCAGTCGACAGTGTCAGACTCGGTTTATTGTCAACAAGGATCAGCATCTGGCTGCCGGTTTTTCCAAGAACGATCCCGCCGATTTTTCATGCAACGACGCACCGGTTAGCCTTTGCGCCCGAGCGTTTGAACAAACTGGCTTCCGTATACAATTTACAATCAATGAAACGCCTTTCGAACTTAATACAATTGGCCGGCATAATATGGAAAATGCCCTTGCCGCTGTATCAGTCGCCAATCAGCTGGGTGTATCTTTTGAAACCTGTTCGTCTGCACTGGAAGGGTATGAAGGCATTTACAGGCGTCACCAGCTCTTGGGAGAGATAGGGGGTATTTATCTGGTGGATGATTATGCCCATAATCCCGTGAAATGCGCGGCGTCCATTGCCGCCTGTCAGCCCGTTAGTCGGCGTGTGGTGGCTTGGTTTCAGCCACATGGCTATGGTCCGACCAAATTTTTAAAAGACGATTTTATTGAGGCTTTTTGTGGTGTGTTAAGACCTGATGATGAAATATGGATGAGTGAGATTTTTTATGCCGGCGGAACGGCCGTCAAGGATATTTCAGCTAAAGACCTGACTGACCGGATCGCAGCCAGTGGTAAAAAGGCCTTTTTTGAAGCCGACCGAAATCAATGGGTAGAAAAAATAATGGAACGATTGCATCCCGGTGATGTGCTGTTGCTGATGGGAGCTCGGGATCCATCTCTGGAAGCATTTGCCAATCAGGTAAAATGGGCGCTTCTTCAATCTAAACAGTCATCATGACCCTTCTGATCAAAAATACATCGGTTGTTAATGTGGCCAATCCGCTCGAACCGGTCCGGGGCTTAGATATGGCCAAACTGCCGGTGATCGAAGATGCGTATGTGCTGATCGACAATCAAACAATTGCTGCAGTCGGTCCAATGTCTGACTGGAATGATAAGGCGTTTCCAGGTCAGGTTGTGGATGCTACTGGGTGTTTTGTTATGCCTGCCTGGTGCGACAGCCACACGCACTTAGTGTTTTCGGGTAGCCGTGAACGGGAGTTTGTAGATAAAATCAATGGATTGACCTACGCGGAAATAGCCGCCCGTGGCGGAGGTATTCTGTATTCTGCAAAGCTGGTGGAAGACAGTACGGACGATCAGTTGTTTGAGCAGTCTTGGAAGCGATTGCAGGAAGTCCGCTCATCGGGTACGGGTTCCATTGAAATCAAAAGTGGGTACGGACTGTCCGTAGAGCAGGAATTAAAAATGCTGCGGGTGATCAAACGTATCCGGGAACGGACGAACATGCTCGTTCGTGCTACGTTTTTGGGCGCGCATGCCATACCGGTAGCTTACCGGGAAAATAAAGAGGCCTATATTGATTCGATCATCCGGGACATGTTGCCGGTGATCAAGGCTGAGAAGCTGGCTGATTATGTGGATGTGTTTTGTGAAAACGGGTTTTATTCGGTGGCTGATATGGAGCGGGTTTGTACTGCCGGCCTGGCGGCTGGATTACAAATGAAGGTCCATGTAAATCAGTTGAACAGCATTGGAGGACTTCAAAAAGCCATCGAAATGGGGGCTCGCAGTGTGGATCACCTGGAGGTGATGAATGAACAAGACATACGTGATTTGGCGGCCTCTCACATCATAGGAACCATTTTGCCTACGGCGGCGTTTTTTTTACGGATGCCCTACCAGCCTGCCCGCGCCATGATCGAAGCAGGGGCTGCTTTGGCGCTGGCCACCGATTATAATCCGGGATCTTCGCCATCCGGCAATATGAACCTGGCCATTTCGCTCAGTTGTATTCAACTAAAAATGAAACCTGAGGAAGCCATTCAAGCGGCTACCATCAACGGGGCTTTTGCCATGGATGCAGCCACAGAAACAGGGAGTATTTGGCCCGGCAAACGGGCCGATCTTATCCTGACAAAACCAATACCTTCGCTCTATTATTATCCATATGCTTTCGGTTCCAATCTGATTGACCGGGTTATGATCGGAGGCGAGTTTATCTAACATGTACATACAGTATGAAACAACCTTTGATTGAATGTGTGCCTAATTTTTCGGAAGGCAACGATTTGCAAATTATCAAACAAATCACCGATGAAATTGAGTCGGTGGAAGGCGTTCGCTTATTAAATGTAGATCCGGGTAAAGCCACCAACCGAACCGTCGTCACGATGGTTGGGCGTCCGGAGGCTGTCGTTGAAGCCGCCTTCCGTGCGATTCGCAAAGCCGGCGAATTGATTGACATGCGCAAGCACAAAGGAGAGCATCCCCGAATGGGCGCAACGGATGTTTGTCCATTTATTCCGATCGCCGATATTACGATGGAGGAAACAGCGGCTTATGCCAAGGGATTAGCCAATCGGGTAGGCGAGGAGTTGGGGATTCCGGTTTACCTCTACGAAGAGGCGCAGCCTGATAAATCCAGAAGTAACTTATCGGTTATTCGTGCCGGTGAATATGAGGGTTTTGCCCGTAAAATAACCGACCCGGCCTGGAAGCCGGATGCCGGTCCAGCTGTCTTTGATGAGAAACGAGGTGCGACGGTCATCGGGGCTCGCGATTTCTTGATTGCCTATAATGTCAATTTGAATACAACGTCTACCCGCCGGGCGAATGCAGTTGCTTTTGACATACGTGAAGCCGGTCGAACCAAAAAAGTGGACGGAAAAGTAGTGAAAGATGAAAATGGTCAGCCTATTCAGATTCCGGGTTCATTGAAATCGGTGAAAGCAATTGGTTGGTTTATTCAGGAATATGGCATTGCTCAAGTATCAATCAATTTAACGAACATTCGGGTGACACCCCTGCATGTCGCTTTTGATGAAGCGTGTAAAAAAGCAACCGAGCGAGGGCTGCGGGTGACCGGCAGTGAGTTGGTTGGTTTGGTGCCCTTGCAATGTTTGTTGGATGCCGGTACCTATTTTTTGAGAAAGCAACAACGCTCCGTCGGTGTGAATGAACAAGAACTTATTAAGATAGCGGTCCGCTCCATGGGTTTGGATGAGCTATCGCCGTTCAAACCTGAGGAGCGAATCATAGAGTACCTGTTGGCAGATCAGCAGGCCAATCCGTTGGTTAGCATGAGCCTTTCTGCATTTGCCAATGAGACGGCCAGTGAAAGTCCGGCGCCCGGTGGCGGTTCGATTTCAGCGTATGTGGGTGCATTGGGTATATCATTGGGCACTATGGTGGCTAACCTGTCTTCACATAAACCCGGTTGGGATGATCGCTGGGAACTATTCAGTGATTGGGCGGTGAAAGGGCAGTTGATCAAAGATCAGTTATTGCGGTTGGTGGATGAGGATACTCGTGCGTTCAATGCTATCATGTCGGCCTTTGGACTGGCAAAAGGCACTGACGAAGAAAAGCAAACACGAAAGAAAGCTATACAGGATGCTACCCGTCTCGCTATTGACGTTCCGGTAGCTGTTATGAAACTGGCGTATCAGTCAATGGACGTCATAGAGGCAATGGCTGATTCCGGCAATCCAAATTCAGTATCGGACGCAGGCGTAGGCGCGTTGTGTGCAACGGCAGCCGTCCGGGGTGCTCACCTGAATGTAATGATCAATGCAACCGATTTTGAAGACAAGGCCTATACCGAAGCCGTGTTGGGCGAATGTCGACAATTGGAAAATGATGCATTGGAGAAAGAGCGGCGGATTCTTGAAAAAGTTCAACAGCTCATTCGCAAGCCCTGATTAATTTTGATCAGGATCGTAAACGAATCGCAGTACTGCGTTTTTGTCCATTTCAGATCGTGCGTTGAGTTCGAAACGCTCTTTCCCTGCCTGGATGATAATCAACGCCGTATTGGGAGGGATGGAGCCAACGTTCTCTGCAAACAGCGTGATTTCATGATTTTTGGCTTTTAAATCGAGCTCCAGGTTGATAGGCGTGCCTTGGTCCGTCAACAATGCCTTGTCTAAAATGAGTTTACCATTGTAGAAAACGGAAACGGTATCATTGTCAAACTCGCCATTATCGTAGAGGGTCATTTTCAGGGTCTTTGTATTGATCTTGAGCTCCTTGAAAACCGTGTTTTCCCTTTTTTTCATCTCTTCGGCCTTGGCTGTAACGGGTATGTCAGGCGTATGATCCTCTTTACTTGGTTTGGTATTGGTGTTTTCTTTCGGGGGGTCAGTTTTAGGTGGATCCTCCTTTTTCGGCGGGTCTCTGCGGGTTATTGGCTGTTCGGTGGGTTTTTTGGGGGGATCGTTGGGTGGATTATTGCGTCTGGGCTCGTCTCTTTTTGGCGGCGGGTTACGCTCATAGCACACAGAGAGACTTCCAAAAGGCTTTTTAGGTGTATCCGAGACTTTACGAACGGTAAATTGATCAGAAAGGTTCAGGTCGATGAGTGAGCCGGCAGTCGTGGCGTTACCAACCAACATGTTTGGATTTGATCCGGATTGACGTAACGTGATTTTCATCAAAACATGGTCACCGCTGTTTTGTATGAACTTGATACCCGAAAAGGTCCATGTTTTATTACTGTACTTCCCTTTGAAATAGGCAATACAATAGCTGTCGGGGTTACTGATGAGTACATCGGATGTGTACCCGCAGAGGTCATTGCCGTCCTGTGTAATTTGGATTCGAAGGACTTCATCATTCATGATCCCTTCCCAACTGCCCGTGATGTTTTGACAATAGGTTGCAGAACCAACCGAAAAAAAGAAGAGTAAACTGGTGATAATTTTTCGCATGACTGCAATCTATATCAAATTTGAAATGTGGACAGGTCACAACCCCAATTTTTACGTTTTATTATCATTTGAGATGATATGTAAGGGGGCTTTTTATTCTGTCAAATTTGGCCCGAAATAAGTATTTTTACGCCTTGAATCCTTAATAATGAAATTTTCCGCAATTATCTCCCCATTGGTTCTATCCCTCTTGTTGACATCCTGTTTCAAAGATGATATTCTTGTTGAAACAACCCCGTCAATGGGAGCGCCTGTATCTGTTCCACCGGTGGCGCCACCAACGAGTGCAACAGATAGTACGCTCTTATTGGGTAATCCGAGTAATGCAAGTAATAATGTGTCTGATATCGCAAATTACCTGATCCGGGAGGGATACTACTCTGTTTCCTACAATCGGGATCGTGGCACGGCCAATTGGGTTTGCTGGCGAGTCTCCACAACAGACTATGGAGCTACGCCCCGTCAAGACAATTTCCGGCCCAATCCAAACCTTCCAGCCGGCTGGTATCAGGTGGGTTCGTTGAGCTACGCATCATCTGGTTTTGATCGTGGCCATCTTTGTCCTTCGTCCGACCGAACATCCAGTGTAGTGGCTAATTCGTCTACGTTTTTAATGACCAACATTATACCGCAGGCGCCACAGAACAATCAGGTAACCTGGGCATCATTGGAAGATTACTGCCGGACACTGGTTAGCGCGGGTAATGAATTGTACATCATTAGTGGCGTGTATGGAGAAGGGGGTACTTCGAACACTAGCGGATTTCAAACAACTCTCGATAATGGCCGAGTAACGGTTCCGGCTAATTTATGGAAGACCATCGTTGTGCTGCCAAACGGTAATAACGATCTGAATCGGGTGAGCGCATCTACCCGGGTAATCAGTGTGGTCATGCCCAATACCGACGCCATCGGATCGGATTGGCGCCAGTACCGTACATCGGTAGATTTTATCGAACAGGAGACAGGCTACAATTTGTTGTCCAATGTCTCCAACACAGTACAAAATATCATTGAATCCAGAATTGATAACCAATAATTTTTTTTATGAGAGTTGCTATTCTTTTTATGGTGTCCTTTGTTTTCACGGCATATCTAAATGATGTAACAGCTCAACAAAAAGGGTCAACATCAACAGACTCTAAGTCGAATTCGCAGACACAAAAAAAACAGGCAAAAAGCTCGACAACAAAAGAGTCTGTGAGAAATCAAGAATCTTCGACAAACGACAAAGATTCGATAGAGTATTTTATGCTCGTTCAAAAACTGGATTCTATAAAAAACGCGACAAAAACCGTTGCCTTCCAGGCATCAGAACCCGCTATCTTTGACGAGATAGGTTCAAGTATTACGAAGCCGGAAGAGGCCAACGAAAAATCGGCTTGCGAAAAAGTGCTTTCTATGAATGAAAAACAGATTGACACATACCTGTCCGCGTATAAAAAAAGACTGGCAGAAGTGGAAACAGACAAGAATCTAAAGCCCCAACTACGCTTGGAAAAAAAATCGTTGCTTCGAAAAATTCTGGAACTGAAAATCACGGTG
>CAZZJF010000056.1:0-12085 GCA_964654325.1 uncultured Ferruginibacter sp. | reverse complement strand
ACTCTTCACTGATCCGGTCAAGCTCAAAAAATGCATTGAGGCCACCTGTTCCCTGCAGGACATCCAAATCACCCGAGTGGCCGGACCATTCCGGCAGGTATTGTCTCATCAGACGGTTGAAGCGATTTTCATCGAGGTGCGCGTTCGACGCCTACCCAGTATTGACGGCTATCAGCGTATTTCGGTGAACACACTCCACCAGTTAGCCTTTCCGGTGTTGATTCGAACGTATTGGAAGAATCATCCATCCTGACCATTGCTCCTCGTTTTAAGTTGTATCTTTAGGACTGTCTTTAAATCGTTCATACATGAGAGGCCTCAACAAAGTCACCCTGATTGGTAACCTGGGAAAAGATCCCGAAATGCAATTTTTAGAGGGGAATATCGCCGTCGCGAAATTTTCACTCGCAACAACGGAAACGCATAAAGATCGGACCGGCAAACAAGTGGCACACACGGAATGGCACACGATTGTTCTATGGAGAGGGTTGGCTGAATTGGCCCAGAAATACCTGCGCAAAGGATCGTCCGTCTATCTGGAAGGTCGTTTGAAAACCAGAAGCTGGGAAGATAAAGACGGTCATCGTAAACAGGTAACTGAGATTTTGGGTGACCATCTGATCATGTTGGACAAGCGTTCAGACGCCGCTTCGGAAGATTATGGCGGTTCATTAATGCCCGATGGCGGAAATTTGTCTTCCTAAACTGTTTGTCTTGGAATCTTTCCCCCACGCTTCCTTTTTTCTATCGCTTTCGCTGACCAACGGCATGAGCATCTTGCTGCTACTGCTGCTTGTTTTATTTTTTGTTGTTTCTTTTTTTCTGGCGGGCAGTCGCGTTGCCTTTTTTTCAATCACGGAAAAAGAGCTCCGGTTGCTGAGCAGGAAAAGAAGGCCCTCCTTTCGCCGGATTATACACCTGACCGAAGATCCTCGCTTATTGTTGACTACGCTGCAGATAGGCACACTATTTTCGCATCTGGCCTTTATCATGATCTCAGGCTTGTTATTGCAATATCATCTCTGGTATCAGGGAGCATCCCTGCCATTGCTTGTTAAAATGCTGCTGGTCTCATTGGCCATGATCTTGTTTGGTGAACTCCTGCCAAAAGTATGGGCCACCCATCACCGGATTGGATTTGCAGCCAATGCGTCCTGGTTGGTTGATACTTGTTTCAGTCTCTTTTATAATCCGGCAAAACGGATGATTGCTTGGGGGGATAAAATTCAACAAACCGTTTTGCCGGTCAGATCGGCCCGTGGTGACGAGGGGCTGGATTTGGCCATCGAAAATATGCCAGAAACGGAGGCATCTCGTGAGGAGAAGCGTATCCTGAAAAGTATACGCACGTTTGGCGATATCACCGCCAAGCAAGTCATGCGCAGCCGATTGGATGTATCCGGTATCAATTTTGATTGCAGTTTCGGCGAGTTGTTGAAAAAATCGTCGGACTATCAATATTCACGATTACCGGTTTTTAAAGGAAACCTGGACCGGATTGCCGGCGTCATTCATGTCAAAGACTTATTGCCATACCTGGGTCACCCCGACACCTTTGACTGGCATTTTCTGATTCGCCCGGCTTTTTTTGTCCATGAATACAAATCAGTTGAAGATCTTTTGCAGGAGCTCCGGATGCGAAGGGTCCATTTTGCGGTGGTTGTCGATGAGTTTGGTGGTACGTCGGGTATTTTGACACTCGAAGACATCATGGAAGAAATCACCGGTGACATCAAAGATGAATTTGATGAGGAAGAAACGAGCGACTGGCGCATAGACGAAATCACATTCATTTTTGACGGCAAAACCATGATCAATGATGCCTGTTCTCGAATGGAAATTTCGGCGGGCCTGTTCGACAGTGTTCGCGGAGACAGTGATTCACTGGCCGGCTTGCTTCTTGAAATTGCTGGTTCTTTTCCGCAGGTAGATGAACCCATTGCCTGGAACGGATTTATTTTTACACCGCTGGATGTTACCCGTAATCGGATCGAAAAAATCAAAATACAGTTACCTTTCCAACCAGAACAGATCCCCACATCATGAAAATAATGCTGTTCCGCTTTTTTCTTATCACCCTGGTGATGGCTGCCTGCAACGCGGAGTATTCACCAAAGAAAAAGGGCTATTACCTGATCGAGCTCCCGCCAAAACACGAGTATCGGTTGTTTGACAGTGCTTCATTTCCATACGCGTTTGAATACCCTGTTTATGCCCGGGTGGTACCCGACAGCAGTTATTTTGGTGAAAAACCAGAAAACGAATTTTGGCTGAATGTGGAGTTTCCGGCATACAATGCCTGTGTATTCATGAGTTATAAACGGATAGGTGACAAGGTGGTTTACAAACGGCGAGATGCAGATGGTCAATTTCGAGACTCGGTTGGTATCAATCAATTTGAATTATTGCGAAAAGACGCCTTTAAGCTGACCAATAAAAATGATGTTCAGGCGACTTCCATAACGGATAGCCTGCTCATCAACCCACAAGGTATCTACGGTGTCTATTTTAAAGTGGGCGGCAATGCCGCTACGGCAAGACAATTTTTTCTGACCGATACCACCCGTCATTTTTTCAGAGGAGCCCTGTATTTCAACGCTACGCCCAATGCCGACTCCCTGCGGCCGGTCCATCAGTTTTTTGAGAAAGACCTGTTGCATCTCATCAACACATTCCGGTGGAAAGAGAACAGATGATTGTTTGCTGCTCATTTCTTCAGGCTTCCGTCGTACTTTTGCAGCATGATTGCCATTGACCATGTATTGCTGAGTGATCAGGTTTGTACCGAACAGTTTTTATGTGATTTGGAGCGTTGTAAAGGCGCTTGCTGTGTAGATGGGGATGCCGGCGCGCCGCTTGACCGGAATGAATTGAAACAGATTGATCAGGTCGTTGAAGCTGTATTGCCTTACCTGAATCAGGAAAGTATAGATACCATTGAAAAGAACGGTCGGTATGTTTACCATCACGAATTTGGCTGGGTAACACCCACCATCGGCAACAATATTTGTGTATACGGATATAAAGATCGGCAAGGTGTTGTCAAATGTGCGATCGAACAGGCCTACCTGGATGGCAAGGTTACCTGGAAAAAGCCCATCAGTTGTCATTTGTTTCCGCTAACCGTTTCCAAAAGCAAAGACGGTAAAACCGAATACGTTAATTACGAACCACGGGAAGATCACTGCAAAAGCGCCTGTCAGCTGGGTAAAAAGCAGCAATTACCCGTGTTTCAATTTCTAAAAGAACCGCTGGTTCGAAAGTTCGGCATTGAATTTTACGAGGCGTTGGAGGCTACGGCCGAACACCTGAAACAGAAAAAATAAAACAATCCGATTCCACGGATGTTTATATCATGATCAAATTGCACCCCAACATGAAATGGTTATCGTATTTTCCGCTGTCATTGCTCATGCTTTGCTGTTGGCAAGGTTGCTCTGTGCACAAGGCAACGATTGATGATGCTCCGGAGGTCTTTTTTAAGGAGGCTAACCGTACGGGCTGCTTTACCATGTTAAACAATGCAACGGGTGAGGTTACGGTATATAACATGGCCGAGGATACGATTCGAAAAAGTCCTGGTTCAACCCTGGATGTTCTGTTGTCCTTAATCGCTTTGGAAAATGGCATCATACCCGATACGAAGTCCATACAGGCTACCGATAGTTTGTCGACGCCGTTTCCATCTACTATTCGGGAAGCCCTTGCAACCCATAATCAAGTCTATTATTCCAAATTACTGGATCGATTGGGCGTACCAACCGTACAAAAATGGATTGACTCGATTCACTATGGTAACCAAGCCATTGGAAACGAATTGACTACTACCGCTACGGATGGTCGTTTACGCATATCCCCCGATGAGCAGCTGGGGTTGATGAAGCGATTGTATTTTAATCAGCTTCCATTCCGTAAATCTGTACAGGATACGGTCAAACAGTTGATGCGCCGAGAGGATAACACCCTGTACCGGTTGAGCTATGCATACAGCCCCTCGGCATCCATGTCCGGCCTTTCCGCGGAATGGATCGTTGGTTGGATCGAAGAAAATGAACATGTTTATTTTTTTGCGACCTATGCCCAATCGAAATCGGTCGTAACCAACGCGGAGTCTGCACTGAACATCACCCGAAAGATTCTTAGGTCGTATGGTTTTTTCGAAGGAAAAAAATAATTCACTGATCGTATGGAACAGTATGCCGCTTCTTTGGTTGACTATCGCCGATTACCTACTCGCATCGTAAAGGTCGGCGGATTGCTTATCGGCGGGGATCATCCCATACGTGTTCAAACCATGACCACCACCGATACCATGGATACGGAGGCAACCGTTGCTCAAACCATTCGATGTATTGAAGCCGGCGCTGAGCTGGTTCGGATAACAGCCCCTTCCAAAAAAGAAGCAGAAAATCTAAAAAATATCCGCGATGCATTACATGAACGCGGGTATTATACTCCGTTAGTGGCCGACATCCATTTCACACCCAATGCGGCTGAAATAGCGGCGGGCATTGTGGAAAAAGTACGGATCAATCCCGGGAATTACGTAGACAAGAAAAAGTTTGAACAGCTGGAATATACCGATGCCGAGTATCAGGAGGAAATAGAACGTATTCGGGATCGCTTTACACCTTTAGTCGAGATCTGCAAAGCGCACGGTACCGCCATGCGGATTGGCACCAATCACGGAAGCCTAAGCGACCGTATCATGAGTCGCTATGGTGATACGGCCATCGGTATGGTGGAAAGCGCTATGGAGTTTTTACGTATCGCCCGCTCGCTTGATTTTCACAATATTGTCCTGAGTATGAAGAGCAGCAATCCACAGGTCATGGTCCATGCCTATCGGTTGCTGATCCACCACATGATGCAGGAATTTGGCGAATGTTATCCGCTTCACCTGGGGGTGACGGAAGCCGGTGACGGTGAAGATGGTCGCATCAAATCGGCCATTGGTATCGGTACGCTGCTGGAAGATGGGATCGGTGACACAATTCGTGTATCCCTGACCGAAGATCCGGAGTTTGAAATACCGGTGTGTAAAAACCTGGTAGCCCGCTATCAGCCACGTCGAGCCAGCACTATCCTGCCAAGCTACACCCGACTGACTCATGATCCGTTTCAGTATACCCGACGAACCTCAATACCGGTGCGCAATATCGGGGGAGAACAGGTGCCCGTCGTGATTGCCGATTACAGCAAATACAAACAAGTGCAGCCTGATGACCTGGTATCAATCGGTTATCAATATGATGCCCATACCGATAAATGGAACATTGCCGATGCAGCAGCCGATTACCTGTACGTGCCATCGAAACCGGCTTTTGCTTTACCGGGCACTTTGGGTGTTATTTTGAACTACGAGCAGTGGAAACAAGAAGCGGATCAATCCAATTCATACCCATTATTCACCGATCGGCAGTACCTTGATTGCTTGTCGAAAGAAACGCTTCCGATGAAGTTTGTCATGGTCGATTGTTTTCATCAAGGCTACGATGCTACCATGCTGGATCGGCTTTTCACCACCGTATCAGTTGACGCTACGGCCGTTTTATGTTTAAGCTCACGCAATGCAAACGCCGTACAGTCTATCCGTCGAATGGGAGCCTTGTTGGCTGAGCATCGTGTAAGCAATCCCGTTATATTACTCAGTGACAGTGATGCCGAAACTACCGACGAGTCATTGATCCATTATTCGGTTGAGACTGGTGCGCTTCTGATCGACGGACTGGGGGATGGCCTTTCCATCGGCCATCATGTTGGCAACAGTAACATGGCTACACCGGCTTCGTTGTTGAACTCCATTGCCTTTGGGATCTTGCAAGCCACTCGCACCCGTATCTCCAAAACAGAATATATCAGTTGTCCAAGCTGCGGACGAACCTTGTTTGACCTGCAGGAAACAACGGCTAAAATCAGGGCGGTGACGAACCACCTTAAAGGCGTGAAAATCGCCATTATGGGTTGTATTGTCAATGGTCCCGGTGAAATGGCCGATGCCGATTTTGGCTATGTGGGCAGCGGTGTTGACAAAATCACCTTGTATAAAGGAAAAGAAGTGGTCAAACGCAATATTAACAGCGAAGTGGCCGTGGATGAACTCATTAATCTCTTGAAAGAAAATAATGCCTGGGTCGACCCGCTTCATTGATAAGTCGTCATGCAAGAAGGGGTTCAACGTATCCGTGAAATCATTGAGTGGGAGGCGCAATTCGATAAAAGTCCAACCGGGAACTATCGTCTGGGTATCGAAGGCGGACACAGCGAACACCGAATCCTTCATTAACGGGATGTTACCGACTTCGAAAGAGAGCCGCGGGTTGCAATACAATACCGATTATCCCCCCAAAAGTCCGATTCGGCAATACACGATTCTGTAGCGAACTTTTTTATTTCTGTTACCTTTGCCGGTAGGTTATGTATTATTTTCTCTTTCCACTTTTTTACGTATTGTCCAGGCTGCCCCTGTTTATCCTCTATCGGTTCAGCGATCTGGCCTGTCTGATTTTGTATACTATTGTCGGTTATCGAAAGAAGGTTGTACTGGATAACCTCCGTCATGCGTTTCCCGAAAAAACGGAAAAGGAACGAAAGCAGATTGCCCGCCGGTTTTACCGCTTATTTTGTGACACGTTCATTGAAACGTTGAAAATGATTACCATGTCTGATCGGCGCTTGCAAAAAATGGTTCGCTTTGATATAGGTACAGCCATCGCCTGTGCTCGACAAGGGAAAAGTGTACAGTTTCTCGCCGGTCATCAGTTTAATTGGGAACTGGCCAATTGGTTGATTGCGCGTGATATGCCAATTCCGTTTGTTGGTGTGTATAAGCAGATCAGCAATCAGGCTGTCAATCGCATCATGTTCGACATGCGCTCCCGAAAAGGAACTGTGCTGGTTGGCACACACGAGTTTCGTAACCGCATGCATCAACTGCTCGCGACACAACATGCCATCGGGTTGGCGGCTGATCAGAATCCAGGCAAACCAGCCCAAGCCAGCTGGCTTCAATTTATGAATCGACCCGCACCATTTGTTACGGGTCCTGATAAATCGGCCCGAAAAACCGGAATGGCTGTGGTTTTTTTAAATATGATTCCGGAGAAAAGAGGGCGATACGTGTTTACCTGTTCTCTCATTACCGAAGACGCTACTTCGATGGAACCCGGTGAACTGACATTGCGCTACCGAGATCTGTTGGAAGCATCCATTCGACAATACCCCGCTAATTATCTTTGGTCACATCGCCGCTGGAAACATAGGTTCCAGAATGAATATGCTCATGATTGGATTGATCAACGATTTCCGCAACCCAACGCGGAGCCATCACATTGAATGGCCGTTGCAAAAAAACGGTTGTCATGCAACCGTAATCAAACGTAATTTTCAAGCTCGATGATTAGTCAATCAGTTGATTGACAAATTTGTTGATTTCATCAATCCGCTTGTGGTTAACTGTGTAGTAAATGAATTTGCCATCACGCTGTGTGATAACAACACCCGAGCGCCGCAAAATAGCCAGATGCTGTGAAGCCACCGACTGCTCCAAGCGTAAGCGAACATAAATTTCAGTTACAGTTATCTTTTTCTCCGAGTCGATTAGCGACAGGATCTGTTGCCTGAGTTTGTGGTTCAGCGAGCGAAGTACTAACGCCGCTTTTTTCAGATTCTGGTTGTTGATCTTCAGGGATGAGTGCTCGGCATTTCCTTCATGCGAAGAGTTTGGAACAATCATAGAATATTAGTTTTGGTTAATAAAGGAATAAAGCACGACAAATGTAGAAAAAAACACGGGTTTAACACGGAAAACTTTATCAAAAAGGATTGTTAAAGCTTTGATGCTCTTTAATGTAGAATGGTTCAGCATGACTAATGTCATCAAAACGGCCTGACTTGTACTGTTCATAGCCAAGTTTCGCCAACTTGATACCCGGCGTCAGTCTATTTATAAACCGGGCCTGCGGATGGGCACACACGCTACGGAATTTATCCATACCGTCGCCGATGAAATAAACCAAACCCTGGTCAAGATACTCGCTGAAAGACAAGGCATTCAAAATCAAGGCCTGTGGTTCAGCCATCAATTGCCGGTTATTGGTATAGACTGCTGTGAACACTTCCATCCGACGGGCATCAATCAGTGGAATAATCGTGCAGGACTCGCTTTTGGCTTGTTCGATGGCTTCTGCGGCTAGCAACTCCAATGAGCTGACCAGTATCAGTTTTTTATCCAGCGCATAACAAATGCCCTTGGCAGTAGACAATCCTACGCGAAGTCCTGTGTAGGAGCCCGGGCCATTTGAAACAACCACGCCATGCAGATCCTGCAGGCGCAATGCTGTTTTGGTGCAGAGGTCTTGGATGGCCGTATGCACAAAAGACGCATGATCCCTGGGCACATCATTCATTGTGGAGGCAAGCAGTTGTCCGTCCTCGGAGAGACAAACAACGGCCTGCTCGCCGGTTGTATCAATATGTAACAAGTTAATCATGGGACGTGGCTGCTGCTTCTAATGCCTTGGCCGGCGTGTAACGAGTATCTTTCGTCGATAAGCATTGCAAGAGTTTGTATACCGATTGTATGCCCACCGCATCGGCCCATTCAAAAGGACCCATCGGATAATTGGTTCCGAGTTTCATCGCTATGTCTATATCCGCTTTGGAACTAACACCTTCTTCAAGGGCCATGTAGGCCTCATTGATGATCATGGCAATCACACGGGCGGCCACAAAGCCAGGCTCATCGGGAACCTGTTTGTAGGTACGGGATAATGCAGATAATACGTCCAGATGGCCGGGTGACAATGTGCCGGCTACTTCCCATAACGAGCGATTCAAAAAACCGTTCCATGCATTTATTCGTATGGCTGATCCGGAGTGATGGATGGCCTGTAGCGGTTTTACCACGCTGTGTAGGAAAACGGGTATAGAAATTCCGCCGTAATCACGTTCATCAGCGGCATCGTCTAGACAAAAAAGAGCATGGGCATCCTCGATAGACGAGAGGTCAGTTATTGGTTTCCAGGTAAGTGCAGGGGCCATTGAGGTTAATGTATCAAAGGCATCTTTTGCAGCGAGAACAGCAATGGTCATCCGATCAGGTTAATTGTTCCACAAAAAAGAGAGGGTTATGCACAATCAACAAGTGCATATACCTTGTTGTGCAAAAGTAGGTTTCGTTTTCGGATATCTTTGCCATTCAACCAACCTGCATGGACAAAAAAATTGTGCGTACTGATGACGCACCTGCTCCAATCGGTCCTTATAACCAGGCCGTCCGAACCGGAAATTTGTTGTTTGTATCCGGACAGATCGCTCTTCATCCGCAAACCGGCGAACTGGTGGATACCGGAATCGCCGATGAAACCCATCAGGTCATGAAAAACCTGCAAGCCATTCTGAGTGCCGAGGGACTGGGTTTTCAGCATGTGGTTAAAACCACCATCTTCCTCAGCGGCATGGAATTTTTCGCGCAGGTGAATGAAATTTATGGACAATATTTCTCCGGTGATTTTCCTGCCCGTGAAACCGTAGCAGTGAAAACGCTTCCCCGACATGTCAATGTTGAAATCAGCGTCATCGCATCGTTCGAATAACATGATACTCATTACGGCCCCTGTACACCCGCGGTTTCTGGACCAGTTGCAAGCCAAGCAACTAGCTTTTGATTATCATCCGGGAATCACATTGGATGAGCTTTATCAGAAAATTCCCCAAGCCACCGGGTTAGTGGTTTCAACACATCCGCCAATCGATGAAGCGCTCATCGACAACGGAACATCATTGAAGTGGATAGCCCGCCTGGGCAGCGGGATGGAACATATCGACACCCGCTATGCCGCATCCAAAGGGATTCGTTGCATCAGCAGTCCGGAAGGGAATTGCAATGCTGTTGGTGAATTTACGCTGGGACTCGTCATCAACCTGCTTCGAAACCAATACAAAGCCATGCATCAAGTTCGCGAGGGACAATGGGTACGAGAGTCGAACCGCGGAGAGGAGTTGTTTGGGAAAACGGTGGGTATCATCGGGTATGGTCATACCGGTCGATCGTTTGCCACGGTGATGCGCGCGCTGGGTATGCGTATGTTGGTATACGATCGTTTCAAAACAGGTTTTTCCGATCAACAAATCACGGAAGTACCCCTTTCGGTTATCGAAGACGAAGCGGAGATTATCAGTTTTCATATTCCGTTGTTGCCTGAGAATCGGCATATGGCGAATTTGGAATTTTTCAAACGACTGAAAAAAAAGCCCTGGATCATCAATACAGCCCGGGGTGAGGTCGTCGATACTCAATCACTGCTGGAGGCCCTGCAAGCCGGTTATGTGCGGGGAGCTGCCTTGGATGTCCTTGAAAATGAATCTATAACCAATCTGACCTCGGAAGAGCAACGCTGGTTTGATCAACTGCGTGCCGATCCGCGTGTGCTGATCAGTCCGCATATCGCCGGCTACACCCAAGAATCCTTTTATAGACTGGGACAGGTGTTGCTCGAAAAACTCGGATTAGCCGAATGATGCTTTTCTATTAATTTGGTATATTTGTCGCCCGACGCTTTGGATTTTCTGAGGCGTTTTCTTTTTTACTATAAGCAGCAACCGATGGCATCAACTAATTATGTAACACAGGATACATTTGAAAAAATGCAGCAGGAACTTCAGCATATGAAGTCAGTAGAGCGCCCGGCAGCCAGCAAAGCGATTGCCGAAGCCAGGGAAAAAGGCGATTTGCGTGAAAATGCCGAATATGATGCCGCCAAAGAAGCGCAGGGCATGCTTGAAGCAAAAATCAAATACCTGGAGGGTGTGATTGCCACGGCTCGCATCCTGGATGAAAACACCATCGATGTGAGTCGGGTGAGTATTTTGACGCGGGTTACGGTTACGAACATGGCCACTAAAAAAACGATCACCTGGCAAATTGTTTCTGAAAAAGAAGCCAACCTCAAAGAGGGTAAAATCTCGGTCACATCTCCCATCGGTAGTGGCTTGCTTGGCAAAGCCATTGGAGAGATTGCCGATGTACAGGCGCCGGCCGGCCGCATGCAATTCCGCATTGATCACATTACGGTATAACATGGCCAGTATCTTCACCCGAATCATTCAAGGAGACATTCCCGCGTATAAAATTGCGGAGGATGATCACTTCATTGCGTTTCTTGATGTATTTCCGCTGGTGCCCGGCCATGTGCTGGTGGTACCCAAACAGGAAACCGATAAATTGTTTGATCTAGAGGACGAGTTTCTTCGTGAGATCCTGTTGTTTGCTAAACCCATTGCCGCAGCCATTGAAAAAGCCATGCCTTGCACGCGTTGCGGGATGAGTGTGATTGGACTCGAAGTGCCTCATGCCCATATGCACCTCGTGCCTATTTCGTCTGCCGATGATCTCAATTTTACTCGGCCGAAATTAACCATCGAACCGGAGAAGATGGCGCAAATTGCCCAACAGATCCGTTCCTGCTTATCGGTTGCCTGATCGCAGTTTACCCGGATGTAACTTGATATAATCCTCCCAGCTTTTTGCGGATGATTTCCCTGCAACCGAATCCGGTTTTTTGTGTTGAAAGTAATGACAAATGGCAACTGCCAATGCATCGGTTGCATCGAGTGATGTTGGTTTTTCCTTGAAAGACAAAAGCTGCTGTACCATTTTCAGCACCTGATCTTTGCTGGCATTGCCATTGCCGGTGATAGATTGTTTTACTTTTTTGGGTGCGTATTCAAATACGGGAAGCTGTGCCTGTATCGCGGCAGCAATTGCCACACCCTGCGCTCGACCCAGCTTGAGCATGCTTTGCACATTTTTGCCAAAAAAGGGAGCTTCGATGGCAAACGCATCGGGTTGATGTTGCGCCACGATTTCCGTGATGCGGTGATGAATTCGCTCCAGTCGTTTGTAAATATCTTTATGGCCGCTGAGTTTCAGCACACCCATTTCCAACAGGGTCATGGTGTTTCCGGTTATGCGGATCAAGCCATAGCCCATAACTACCGAACCGGGATCGATGCCCAGAATTATTTTGGATGCTTTTTGCAAGGGACCCGTATTTTTACGAATTCAACGTGAAGATGATCAAAT
>CAZZJF010000055.1:0-12265 GCA_964654325.1 uncultured Ferruginibacter sp. | reverse complement strand
ATTCGTTAGTCAAGAGCCGGGCAATACGGTGAAGTTTGTATTCAGAAAAAAGTATTGATAGACGCGAGAGAAAATCAGGCCATTCTATTGAAAAACCAGCTTTCCTTGACCGGAATAATCCATCTCTCCTCCAAGTCGGATTTAGTTAATACGGTATTGTTGAAAAATAATGTATCAGGACTGATCAGCCCGTTAGCCAACGCATAGGAGAGTTGCTGCATTGGAATAACGTCCACTTTTTCATTGACCCAAAACGCCAACAGCTGCCGGTTGAACAGGTCGACCCCAAATTGCTGTTCGATATTTTTTATCAATCGCACGGAGCTGTCGATACTGCAGCCGCTCACCGAATGTCCGGTTTCATCGGCCATGAACAAAATGAATCGACCAAAAAACAAATTGGCATAGCCGCGGACCGGTACCCCGTGAGAGGTCCAGCTTTCGGTAAACTGCTGCAACTGGTTTTCCATCTCAAAAGCTTCTCGCAGTGAGAACAACCGATTAGCCTGGTAGATCCATACACGGGCCTCGGCCGGAAAATCAGCAGGAATATGATCGTTAATCGTAAAATGCATTAGATAGATCGGTAAATCATTTCGGCAATATCCAGCACTTCTACGTCGTTTTCTTTCTCTCTGTTTTTAACACCGTCGGTGAGCATGGTGTTGCAGAACGGACAGGCCGCTGCAATGAAACCGGCACCCGTTTCGAGGGCTTCATCCGACCGTTCGGTGTTGATACGCGTATCGCCTTTCTCTTCCTCTTTGAACATCTGTGCCCCGCCCGCACCACAACACAAGCCCTTGCTCCGACAGCGCTTCATTTCCACCAGCGCGCCATCCAGTGCTTCGAGTACCTGGCGTGGCGCTTCGTAGATATCATTGGCACGACCAAGATAGCAACTGTCGTGAAACGTGATTTTTTTGCCTTTGAATGGCTGGTTGTCCGCAATCCGAAGCCGCCCATCATCAATCAGTTGTTGTAGAAAGGTTGTATGATGAATGACCTCATACTCGCCACCCAATGCCGGGTATTCGTTTTTGAGGGTGTTAAAACAATGCGGGCAAGCCGTAACGATTTTCTTGACAGCATATCCATTCAAAACTTGAATGTTTTGATAAGCCATCATCTGATACAGAAACTCATTGCCGGCTCGTCTGGCTGGATCCCCGGTGCACATTTCCTCTTTTCCCAGAATAGCATAGCGAATGCCCACTTTATCTAAAATAGCAGCAAAGGCCTTCGTGATTTTTTGAGCTCGCTGATCAAAACTGCCGGCACAGCCGACCCAAAAAAGTACCTCCGGCGATTCACCAGTTGCGGCATATTCAGCCATGGTTTTTACGTGCATACCCTTGAATTTGAATAACAAAAGTAATTGAGAAATACGGTTTGATGTGCGGAATTGCGTTTAATTTTGAAGCCTTCATGGCTTTACGCTCCATCATAGCCCGTATACGTAACTGGGAGGCATGGCCTTTCGGTGTGCTGTACGCTCCGTTAGCCCCGTTTTGGCTGTACTACACTATCCGTTCCGGATCGGTTTGGTTTTTTACGCCCAGCAATCCAAAGATAACGTTTGGGGGCATGGACGGCGAGCCCAAAAAAGAGATGTATGATCTCTTGCCAGACTCGTTTTATCCTGCTACCATTCATTTTAAAGCCGGAGTAACGCCTGAATCGGTGACCGATGCCGTACGCAAAAAAGGCATTCCCTTTCCGTTGGTTGTCAAACCGGAGGTTGGCTGTCAGGGACTCTTATTTCGAAAGATCGATCAGCCTGAGCAACTCGCCGAATATGTGCGGAACGTGCCGGTTGATTTCATGGTGCAGGCTTTTGCGCCTTATGCCATGGAAGTCAGCGTTTTTTACATTCGGCTGCCCTGGGAGCAAAAAGGGAAAATAACCGGCTTTCTGCAGAAAATACCGTTACAGGTTGTCGGCGACGGACAAGCGACTCTCAAAACACTCGTTGAACAACATCCCAAGGCATCCAAGCGGGTAGCGGAGTTGTATGCCAAGCATCAGGAAAACTGGGATCAGGTCATAGCCGAGCATGAAATATACAAACTCAGTTACGCGGCCAATCATAATCGCGGGGCTTTCTTTGTCGACCTGAGCGAACACATCGATGACCAGTTGTGCGCCCATTTCGATCAGATCAGTCATTCCATCGATGATTTTTTTTACGGCCGATACGATATTCTTTGTCAAAGCGTCGAAGACCTGAAAGCCTGGAAACAAATGACCATCCTGGAATACAATGGCTGTGGTGCCGAACCGAATCATTTCTACGATACCGGATATACGCTGACCCGTGCCTACAGCGAAATTTTATTTCATTGGAAAATGTTGTACACCATTTGTCGCTACAATGCCAAAAAAGGGATCAAGCCCTGGGGACTAAGAAAGGGTATTCGGTTTGTGCAAGAAATACGGGCTCATTACAAAAAGCTACGACAGGCTGATGCGGTGATGCCTTAAATAAAAGAATGTTATGCCATTCGTTGTTTGTTCACTAATCAGCTCAGCTGGTGCTGTTTCCAAACAGGCCTTTTACAAACGCTTGCCGGTCGAAAACCAGTAAGTCGGTAGCCTGTTCACCCACCCCGATAAATTTAACCGGAATATTGAATTGGTCGGCGATAGCCAGTACCACACCGCCTTTGGCTGTTCCATCGAGCTTGGTTATAGTCAGCGCCGTCACGTCAGTGGCCGCCGTGAAATGACGAGCCTGTTCAACGGCGTTTTGTCCCGTACTGCCATCCAATACGAGCAAGACTTCATGCGGTGCTTCAGGAATTACTTTTTGAATCACTCGTCGAATTTTGGACAGCTCGTCCATTAAGTGGGCTTTGTTATGCAGTCGTCCGGCCGTGTCAATCAGTATAACATCCGATTGGCGCGAAACACCGCTGATGATGGTGTCGTAGGCTACAGAAGCCGGATCACTACCCATTTCTTTTTTTACGATGGGTACGCCGGTTCGTTCACTCCATACCGTTAGCTGGTCGACGGCTGCTGCCCGAAAGGTGTCGGCGGCTCCCAGCAAAACGGATTTACCCGCCGCGGCGAAATTATGGGCCAGCTTTCCGATGGTGGTTGTTTTACCAACGCCATTCACGCCAACAACCAGGATGACATGCGGTTTATGTCCGGCCGGCAGTTGATAGTCGGTGTAGGATACATCCACCGGCGCCGCGATTAAGAGTTGTTCTATCTCATCGCGGATGATATCATTCAGTTCGGCTGTATTCATGTATTTGTCGCGGGCAATGCGCTGTTCCAGTTTTTCAATGATTTTTACGGTAGTAGCGACACCGACGTCTGCACTGATCAGGGCATTTTCCACCTCATCCAGCACATCCGCATCAACGGTACTCTTGCCGGCAATCGCACGGGTGATTTTACCAAAGAAGCCTTCCCTGGTTTTTTGAAGTCCCTGATCTAAGGTTTCTTGCTGTTCTTTTTTACCGAATAACTTGCTTAAAAATCCCATATTATTTTGTACAGGTTAAATCGCCTGCTGCTGCAAAAATACAGAACACATGGCAGAGAAACCGGATTGGGACCGGATACCGGTATCTTTGTATCATAGCGACATAGTATATGATCACACTGCATTACAATCAATTGGCGCTGCAAATAGGCAATCCGGAGGAATCGGCGGCTTTTTCCGACAGACCGGTTTATGAAGGGATTCCCGCAGAGGCAACTCCGGCATCTGTCTTGTCGCTTTTTTCCAGTCCGGCTTCATTCGTAAAGACGAATAACTGTTCTGAATTGATGGACAAGTTAAAAGCTTTGTTTTTATCCATACATGCAGCCGGTGGAGTGGTCGTAGATTCGGCCAATAACCTACTGTTTATCCATCGGCTCGGGAAATGGGATCTACCCAAAGGCAAGATGGAGGAGAACGAACAGCCTCTTGAAACAGCCATGCGCGAAATTGAGGAAGAAACCGGTGTTGCCGGATTACAAAATCAAGGCAAGCTGCTAACATCCTGGCATATTTACCCGTTGGGTGATGCATGGGTGCTGAAAGAAACGCATTGGTTTTTATTTTCCTGTGAACAAGATGTAGTACTCAAACCACAGATCGAAGAGTCGATTGATCGGGTTCAATGGATTGCGTTAAGTGACGTATCGGTGCCGCTGTCCGATACCTACGAGAACGTTCGAATGGTCGTTCGACAGGCGCTACTCAGGCTCCCGTTATCTCGTTGAATGAACGGTTGGCAATAGCCTGCTGTACATGCGTTGGCAGAAAGGGAGCGGTGTTGCCACCATGCAGCAACAGGTCGCGCACCAGTACCGAGGCAATCGAGCTGTATTCGGGCAATGCATTCAGGAAAAGCGTGTCGATGCCACTGATGGTTCGGTTAGTATCGGCAATTGATTTTTCATATTCGAAATCAGATGATTGGCGAAGTCCGCGCAGGATATAGGAAGCGCCCACTTTCCGGCAATAATCGATGGTCAGCCCTTCATACGCCGATACGACGACCCTTGGCTCTTTGGCAAAACTGTCTTTGATCCACTGAATACGCTGATCAATGCTGAACATGTTTTTTTTACTGGTATTGATGCCAACACCTACCTGTATCAGATCAAAAAGCGGCAGGGCTCTCTCGATCAGGTTTACGTGTCCGATGGTTATCGGATCGAAGGTGCCGGGAAAGAGGCAGACACGTTGCATGTGATTAACAATTAAAAAGGGAAGGTACGATTATTTGAATGTTCGGTTTCATTGATGTGCGATAATTCGATGCAGAAAGATTTACCTTTACCGGCATGAATAACGCTTATGGGTTCTAAAATACGCATTGGGGCTGTTTCGTACTTAAATACCAAACCCATGACGTTTCATTTTGATCAGGGGTTCATGCAGGATCGGATTGATTTTTCCTATAATCATCCGGCAGTACTGGCTTCGCAGTTGAAAGATGGGTTGATCGACCTGGGACTAGTACCGGTTGCGGTGCTGCCTTCATTGGATAACCCCAAGATTGTCTCGGATTTTTGCATTTCTACCGATGGAGAGGTGGCCAGTGTTTGCCTGTTTAGCAATACGCCGCTGGAATCAGTGGAATCGATTTTGCTCGACTACCAGAGCCGGTCTTCCGTAGGCCTCTTGCGTGTGCTGCTTACCCATTGCTGGAAGCTAAATCCAACCTTATTACAGACAGCCCCGGGATATGAACAATCGATTCAGGGAACAACAGCCGGTCTGATCATTGGCGATCGGGCATTACGTTTTCGCAACCAAACGGCATACTGTTACGATTTAGGCGCAGCATGGAAAGCATTTACCGGATTACCGTTTGTATTTGCGGCCTGGATCACGAATAAGGAGTTGCCGGAAGCATTCATTCAGACGTTTAATGAAGGGTTAGCTCTCGGATTGTCTCAGATTGATCAATGCATTCAGTCGCTGCGATTTGATGATTATGATTTGAATGTATACTACAAACAAAATATCGAATACACCCTGAATGATGTGAAGCGGGAGGCTATTCAAAAATACCTAACCTTACTGGGTGAACTCGATCGCTAAATGGTTTATTTTTTAAACGTCAGTCGCCTGATTAAATGGTTGAATACTGGCTTGGCGTCCGGACTGACATTTCGTTTAATCATTCCTGTTAGAAAGATTGCGGTGAACAAAAGGCTGCGAATAAGCATGCCGGTTATTGCTGTAAATGGTTCAGATGCAAGCCAGGCGATCAGGTAGGAGAGGCAGGCAATCAGCAGGATTTCCAGTGTTTTCATACTGAAAGGCTGCATGTGGAATTTTTTCCATAAAAACCCAAACCGAATGGCATTATAAACTGTGAATGACACCAGGTTGGCGATCGCGGGCCCTACAAGGCCATAGTGTACCGTAAGGGTATAACTCAATGGAATAATCATGGCTGTGAGCAGGAGGCTGGTCCATAACTCAAATCGCCAGTACGTAGAGGTGCCGATAATCTGGCCGTTGACGCCTGTGCCCAATTCAATGATTGTTACCATGCCCAGCATGAAAAAAACCCATTCACCTTCCAGGTACTCAGGATTGATATTGAGCAATCCAATGGCATCCCGAAAATTCATCCAAATCAATAAAAACATGAACAAGGCGAAGCTGAGCAGGTTGATCGAACTTCGCTGATAGATGCGGTTGATTTCCGCGTGATTTTTATCTTTCCAGGCTCTGGAGAGAATAGGGAGTGTAATGGCCGTCATGCTTCGAAACGGTGCTTGCATTACCGACGCCACATATGAGGCTAGTCCAAAAATACCCACCTTTCCCAGATTCTGCTTGGCAGCCAATACCAGGCCATCGATGCTTTGCCGAATCACGCCCACAATGATTACGATAAACGTCAGGGTCATGACCAGTCCGATTTTTTTTCGGAATTTCCAAGTCACCCGGCTTGGCTTCATACTAAACCACAACTGTCGATGCTTGTAGAGATGGATCAATAGAACCAGGACAATCAATGCATATTGGAAGGCAAATAATATAACAAAGGTTTTGAAATCAATTAAACCGAACACTTTTAATACAATAATGACGCAAGTATAAAACCGCAAAACGGCCTCTTTCAGAAACGAGGTCAGCACCCCTTTTTCAAATCCATACGCATAGCTCTCCAGGATATTATAGAGTAACACAAAAAAACCCATTGGGATGATCCATGAAAAGTATTCGACGTAGAGTAAGGAGTTTGCGCTGAATTTCCGTACGATGGTGGGTTTGAGAAAATGCAAGCCGGTCATCGTCAACACAAATCCAATCAGCGAAATAACCAACGCGACGAACAGCAGGTCGTTCTTTTTGGATTCGAGATTATCGGCGTAGTAGGGAAAAAACTTATAAAGAAATGTGGTGCTACCCAACGACGAAAAGGCGAAAATCAGCTGACTGGTTTCGATCATGGCGCGGGTCAGTCCGTTTTGATCGGTCGTGAACCAGTCGCGGTGGGTTAAAAAATAGGTATTTAATGCCCCGATGGCGAAGCCCACATAGATCCAGGTGGTGGCTTTGATGCTTTTTCTGCGGATATCTGCCATGGAGGAGCGGGGTTCTGCTGATTTTTGCCCGAAAATAACAATAATCAGCTCATCCATCGTCAGGTATGTCCGGAAAGACGAGGGAATCAGGTAAATGGAGGCGGTTTTGCCATGCAGCCCCTTTGCAGTAATTTCGGCGTTTCAAAACGACCGAATATGCATATCCGAAAACGTACAACCTGCAGAGTTTGTGGCTCACCTTCTCTTCGAAAAGTGATTGATCTTGGACCGCAATATCTACAGGGCAGTTTTGTGAAACCGGGTAAAGAAATGCCCAGCACCCGGAAAATCGATTGTACCCTGGTTCGATGCAATCCGGAAGTGGATGAAAAAGCCTGCGGACTTTTACAGATGGAGCATTCGGTGCCCTCTGAAATTTTATATGCGGCCTACTGGTACCGGAGTGGAACCAACAATACCATGCGAAATCACCTCAAAGAGATCGTCGACTCGGTGATTGACACCATTCCCAATGTGAAACATCCTTCAGTGCTCGATATCGGCTGTAACGATGGTACACTTCTTGGATATTACCCCAAGCATTTCATGAAATATGGTTGTGATCCCAGCGACGTGGCCCAGGAAGTAAAAGAAGCTACGGTTGTACAGGATATTTTTCCATCAGAAGAACTGTTTCGCTTACTCGAGGGGAAGAAAATGGACGTGATCACCTCGATCGCCATGTTCTATGATCTTGAAGATCCGGTCAGTTTTGTCAAAGGGATCAGCCGTTTCCTCTCGTCACAGGGCGTTTGGGTATTTGAAATGAGCTATATGCCCAAGATGCTGGAGTTGGACAGCTATGACACGATATGTCATGAACACCTCGAATATTACAGCCTGGCCGTGCTCGAAAAAATACTGGCCATGGGCGGCATGAAAATCTTTCGAATCTCATTCAACGATATCAACGGAGGCAGTATTCGTTGCTATGCCACGCACAAAGACAACAGCAAACACGACCGTCCTGCGTATTACAAGCTGATCAATGAAATCAGGCATACTGAATTCGATCTGGAGCTGGACACCGACAAACCCTACCTGGCTTTTCAGCAACGTATCGAAGCTAAACGTAAAGAATTATATGACACGCTTAAAAAGCTGAAAGCTGAGGGGAAACGTATACACATTTATGGCGCTTCCACTAAAGGGAATACCATTCTGCAATGGTGTCAAATTGATCACACGCTGATCGACTATGCCGCCGAGCGAAATCCGGACAAGTACGGCGCCCGCACGCTGGGAACCGATATTCCAATCATTTCAGAAGAGGAGAGCCGAGCCATGGATCCCGATTACTACCTGGTGCTGCCTTGGCATTTCAAAACAGAGTTCGTGGAGCGGGAAGCGGCTGCCCTGCAGAAAGGAACCGGCTTTATTTTCCCCATTCCAACGCTGGATATTTATAAACAATAAACCTGCACGTGAACTGGCAACGGATCATATCAAAACTTACTGCCTGCAACTATATTTTTAATGCGAAGGCACGACCATCGTTTGCTCAGGTTGGCGAAGATGCCATCCTCATGTACCTGTTCAAGCAGATTGGAAAGCAGACCATCGAATACCTGGACGTGGGTACCAATGATCCGGTGCATGGTAACAACACCTATGCGTTTTACCTGGCCGGTAGCCGCGGTGTGTGTGTGGAACCCGATCCGACGCTTTGTCGGAAAATCAGAAAACATCGGCCAAAAGACCGGTGCTTAAATGTGGGCATTGGATTGAATGAACAGGACCAAGCCGATTTTTATGTATTCGATAATGATGGCTGGAATACGTTTAGCGCCGAAGAGGCCGAATTACGGAAGGCGGGCGGAACACCTTATCGCGAAGTGCTCTCTATCCCGCTCCGTAATATCAATCAGATCATAGCGACGAATTTTCAGCAGACACCTGATTTGATCTCGATTGATGTCGAGGGACTCGATTTTGATATTTTGCGTTCACTGGATTTCGACCGATGGAATCCAGCCGTGTTGGTAGTGGAGACCCTTCGGTTTGGTGCCACTGAACAGGCAATGAAACACCGTGACATGATTGATTTCGTTCTGTCAAAAGGATACAGCATTTATGCTGATACGTATGTGAATACAATTTTTATTCGCACCAATCTTCTTCATACATGAAAGCGGTAATTTTCGGCGCGGCCGGTCAGGACGGTCACTACCTTCGGTCGTTGCTGTTAAGCCACGGTATTGAGGTGGTGGGCGTGGGTCGACAACCCGGACCGGACGGCACATCATTGCTCAATCGGCCGTCTGTCGAAAATCTCTTTAAAACACTACAGCCTGATTATATCTTTCACTTAGCTGCAAATTCTACAACACGGCATGAGGTGCTGATGGAGAACCATGAAATTATCGGCACGGGAACCTTGCATATTTTGGAAGCCGCTCGCATGCATTGCCCGAAAGCCCGCATTTTTATTTCCGGGAGCGGGTTGCAGTTTGTCAATGAGGGTAAACCTATTCATGAATCGGATCCTTTTGAGGCACGCGATGCCTATTCTGCCAGTCGCATTTATTCAGTATACCTGGCCCGCTATTTCAGAAGGCTGGGTCTCCAAACCTATGTAGGCTATCTATTTAACCATGACAGTCCGTTGCGCTCCGAAAGGCATATGAGCCGGAAAATTGTGGAGGCGGCCAAACGTATCCAGCAGGGGAGCCGGGAGATTCTATCGATCGGTGATCCGGATGTGGTTAAAGAATGGGGATTTGCCGGCGATATAGTCAACGGTATTTGGACCTTTATACAACAGGAACGCATACACGAATCTGTCATTGGTACGGGAAGCGGTCATTCTATTCGCGAATGGCTGGACCTCAGTTTTTCAAACCTGGGCCTGTCCTGGGAAAACCATGTGACAATGCAGGCAGGATTCAGCGCAGAGTACCGTATGCTGGTCAGTGAACCATCCACGATGATTGGCTTAGGCTGGCGCCCCTCAGTTGATCTTCGTCAATTATGTCAGTTAATGCTCAATGAACCAGCATGAATCCGAGACGCATCCTGATGATTCAGCTTTTTTCGAATGGTGATTGCCTGATTGCTACAACAGTTGCCCGTCAAATACGACATGATTTTCCCAATGCGCACGTGACTTGGGCAGTAGCAACGGCTTGTCAATCGATGCTGTTTCAGAATCCGGATATTGACCAGGTTCGACTCGTGGAGATGGATCCTGCCGAGAATAAAGAAAAAGCCTATGAACGTTTTCTGAAACAGGCCCAAGCCGAGCAGGCAGCCGGACAATATGATCAAATCATTGTCCCGCAAATCATTGGTGACAACTTTGCCCGTTATGATGGCTGTATCCGAACGTCCATCTACCGCAATTACGGACGACCGATTACGGTTGATCCTACACCGGTATTGGTTCTCTCTCCCGAAGAAGTTCAGCGGGCACAGCTTTTTTATGAGGAGCATGAGCTGCGCGCCTTTAAGCATATCATACTGTTTGAGTGTGCACCCCTGAGCGGTCAAGTTGCTTTTAGCGTAGACTACCTACGTGCATTTGCAACCACAATCGAAAATAAGTCCATTGCCATTGTATTCTCCTCGGGCAAAAAAATCCCGATTGAGGCCCCGCACGTGTTTGATGGGAGTGTGTTGACCATTCGGGAGACCGTTGCCTTTGCCAAAAAATGTGATTTGCTGATTGGTTGCTCCAGCGGAATAACCTGGGCCGTTACATCACTCAAGGAACATAAAATACCCATGGTGCAGGTGCTCGACAAACAGGCCTATTATTACAATCCGCCTTCCGTGGCTTTTGAACGCATGCATGAATCTGCAGATCATATTATCGAACGATACGACGTCGATGCGTACACGCTGGCCGATTGTGTGCGATTGATCTATAGGCAGGGCGTCGATCAGGCGAAACGGGTATTTCACCAGCCTGCGGTAAAGAATTTTCGAATCTTCAGAGGAATTGTTTTTCGCTTTATGCGTGCCGGGAAATGGAAGCTGATTCGGTCGTTCATGCAACAGAATATACGTATACACGGATGGAACCTGTCTATGCTTCGGATGATTGCTTTGGGCGTTGTTGCCGATCCGCTACTGGCTGTTTTCCGAAAAAAACAGGATTAATGTTTTTTGCTGCGCTGGTATTTCAACTCTTCCGTCATCATCTCCTGAACCAGCATGGGTAAATCATATTTTGGTTTCCAGCCAAGCTGTTCGTTGGCTTTGGAGGCATCACCGATGAGTAAATCGACTTCTGCCGGACGGAAATAACGGGGATGAATACCCACAACCTGTTTGCCAACGGGTAGTTGATAGTCGGGTAGGCGGCATGATTCCACAAATGCTTTCTCCTGTTCACCATCCCCTTCGAATCGAAGGGTGACACCCACATGGTCAAAAGCCATGCGGACAAAATCGCGTACGGAGGTCGTTACATTGGTGGCGAGCACATAATCTTCCGGCTGTTCCTGTTGCATCATCAGCCACATACCTTCCACGTAATCTTTCGCATGACCCCAATCGCGTTTGGCATCAAGGTTTCCGAGTAAGAGCATATCATCTAAACCCAGCGCGATACGGGCTACACCGATGGTGATTTTACGAGTGACAAAACTCTCACCACGGAGCGGACTTTCATGATTGAACAGAATACCGTTCACGGCATAAAGGTCGTAGGCCTCGCGGTAGTTGACCGTAATCCAGTATCCATATAATTTAGCGACGCCGTATGGCGAGCGAGGATAGAAAGGGGTTGTTTCTTTTTGGGGGATTTCCTGCACTTTTCCGTACAACTCAGACGTGGAGGCCTGATAGAACCTGGTTTTCTTTTCCAGTCCCAGAATACGGATCGCTTCCAGGATACGCAATACGCCCATCGCATCCGAGTTAGCCGTATATTCCGGTGTTTCAAAACTCACCTGAACATGGCTTTGTGCAGCCAGGTTATAGATTTCATCCGGCTGTGTCTGCTGGATGATGCGAATGAGGTTGCTGGAGTCCGTCAGGTCTCCATAGTGAAGGTGAAAGCGGTCGGCAATGCTTTTATCAAAAAACAGATGATCGATCCGGTCGGTGTTCATGAGCGAACTTCGGCGTTTGATTCCATGGACATTGTATCCCTTATTGAGGAGTAGTTCGGCGAGGTATGCTCCGTCTTGTCCGGTGATCCCTGTAATGAGTGCTGTTTTCATGTTTTCAAGTATAATATCCAGTATTTCAAAGATACTCT
>CAZZJF010000054.1:0-12423 GCA_964654325.1 uncultured Ferruginibacter sp. | reverse complement strand
CAGTTGAAACCACTTCCTGCCTTCAACCTGTTTGAACAGGAAAACTTTTTAAAAGACCATGTTTTGTTTTACTTCAAGGAGCAAGCTTTTCTCTGAAAAAAGTCCGGCATTTCGATAATTCGTGTAATTTTCAGTATGAAATCATTTACTATGAACCGTAATCTTGTTCGTCTGCTATTGTTAATTACAGTCACTTGTTTTATACATAGTTCAGCCGAAGCTCAGGGTAGCACGAGTCGAAAACCCCGATCCAGCACTCGGTCTACCAAAAAGCCGTCCAAGCGTCAAACAGCTATTCCCGTTCCCTATATTCAGGGAATAACGCGCGTTAAAATCGAAACAACCTACGGGGATATGGTCGTACGGCTCTATGACGAAACCCCGCTTCACCGTGATAATTTCATCAAGCTGGTACAGGAACGCTTTTATGATAGCCTGTTGTTTCATCGCACCATTGCCGGATTTATGATTCAAGGTGGAGACCCCATGAGCAGAAATGCGCCCGAAGGAACGATGTTGGGGATGGGCGGGGGTGACATGGCTCGCATCCCGGCTGAGTTCAATCCGTCTATTTTCCATAAAAAAGGCGCATTAGCCGCCGCTCGTGATAATAATCCGGAGAAAGCCAGCAGCGCCTGTCAGTTTTATATCGTACAGGGTAAACCGGAAGACGACAACATGCTGAACATGATTCAGCAACAGAAAGGATTTACCTATTCAAAAGGACAACGCTATGTATACAAGAAAATTGGCGGAACACCTTTTTTGGATATGGATTACACGGTTTTTGGCGAGGTGGAGACCGGACTGGAGGTGATTGATGCCATCAACAAGCAAATGACGGATAGCAATAACCGGCCTAAACAAAATATTTACATGAAAATCAGCCTTCTGCCCATCGATATGGAGGGGATTAAATAAATTGCACCCGAAAATCATCACCATGGAATTCCCCGCAAATCTCCGTTATACCAAAGATCACGAATGGATCGCCCTCGATGGTAATATTGCTACAATCGGCATTACCGACTTCGCCCAGCGCGAATTAGGTGATATTGTATATGTTGACATTACCACCGTTGGCAAAACCCTGCAAGCTGAGGATGTATTCGGAACTGTAGAGGCTGTAAAAACAGTAAGTGATCTGTTCCTGCCAATAGCCGGCACCATTGATGAAATCAATCCGTTGCTGGAATCCAATCCAGAAAAAGTGAATAGTGATCCGTATGGTGAGGGATGGATGATTCGAATGACGGTTAGTAATCCGGCCGATGTGGAGGCGCTCATGAATGCGGAGGCGTATACCGGTTTGGTTGGCTGATTCCTACTATACGGATCGCCGGTGACCCACCTCCTTTGCTGACTGTTTTACCATCATGTCATTTATCTCGTTTTTACCCGCCATTTGCTGGTTTATCCTCGTAAACATACTCATCTGTTTACCGGGTCATTCAATGCCCGACACCAGCGCCTGGACCGTATTTCTTGAATCGGTTTATTTTGATAAATGGGTACATGCCGGTATGTTCGGCACGCTTCATTTTCTAATACTCTATCCATTTATACGAAAAAATAACATAACGGTTTTGACTAATCGCATGATCGTTGTCATAACGGCGCTTTGTGTGTTGTGGGGGTTTGCTACCGAGTGTATTCAATTGTATGTTCCGGGCAGGGATTTTGATCTAGCCGATGGCTTGGCTGACACGGCCGGAATTGCCTTTTCGTTGTTGATTGTTTTCCGATGGATCAAAAAAAGGACAAGCCCGCAATTCTAACTCACCCAATCACCGGCTCGACTATAACGGGTTTTACTTTTTTCCTCCTCGGTGTGGATTTTAAAAACAGGCTCTTCTGAAAAGAATTTCAATCGGCTTAGAAAAAAAATCAGCGCGATCAGGGATAATAAAACAATCCACCAGTCGTGACGCAGCTCCATCACCTCGGGCTGAGTCAGCTTGGTTTGAAAAGATGATTTATAAAGCGATACCAGCGCCAGGGCGTTATTGATACCATGCGCGAAAATGCAGATCCAGATATTACGCGTACTGTAAAACATCCAGCCAAGTGCAAACCCCAGGAGGGTTCTCGTGATGAAATAACTGACGGACAGGTGTAATAAGCTGAAGATAACGGAGGTGACGAGAATAGCCAGTATTGGTTTGCCCCACCAGCGTTCAAAAAACCGCTGTAACACCCCCCGGAAGAACAGCTCTTCAAAAAATGCAGGTACGAAAGCCAGCAGTACAAGGCCGATCAGCAAATCAGCCACTGAGTCCATTCGACCGATTGCCTGAATGCTACTATCATAACTTTTTTCGAGTGTTTGGGCGTAGGCTGCCAACGAGGGTATGCCCGATAGTAACCGGTCGGTAATTTCTTTAAATGCGCTACTGAAGATCGAGGCTGCTAAAACGGCCATCATCGCCAAAAAAAACTGCGTGATATTCATGTGTTTGCTGAATCCCAACCAAATCGCTTCTTTTCCGTTGGTGATTCTTGAAAATAAGAAAGCGGAAAGACCAAACAGGCAAACCATGTTTGTTAGATGGATCAACCGAATCCAACCGGTTTCTTTTGTGTTTTTAAGTGCCAGGCTGATTGCATCACCCATTTTTTCAAATGGGATGTTGGACGGAATCAGTTGTAGTCCAATCAAGCCTGTCAGCATAGACGATAATACAATACCAAAACCAAAAAAAACCAAAAGCAGACCAAATTGTCCCGCACCGGTATAACCAAGATTGCTTTTGTATTGCATAGCTGACCGTGTTTGTTTACTTTTGTGGGAGTCCATTAACAGGCTGCTGCAATATACGAATTCCCATGCCCTCTATCGGTGATATCATACTGCCCTCTTTTCCATTGTTGCTGGCTCCCATGGAAGATGTGAGTGATCCGCCCTTTCGGGCTGTTTGTAAAGACAATGGGGCTGACCTGATGTATAGTGAGTTCATCAGCAGTGAGGGACTCATTCGGGATGCCATCAAAAGCCGAAAAAAACTCGATTTCACGGAAGAAGAACGGCCATTTGGTATTCAGATTTTTGGGGGCGACGAGGAAGCCATGGCCATGAGTGCTCGCATTTGTGAAACGGTCAATCCCGATCTGGTAGACATCAATTTTGGCTGCCCGGTGAAAAAAGTGGTTTCGAAAGGCGCTGGCGCCGGGGTTTTGAAGGATATTGACCTGATGGTTCGACTAACCGAATCGGTTGTTAAAAGCACCCAGCTGCCGGTTACCGTAAAAACAAGACTCGGCTGGGATGACCAAAGCAGAAATATCGAAGAAGTTGCCGAACGATTACAGGATGTGGGTATCAAAGCCCTGACCATTCATGGACGAACCCGTTGTCAGATGTATAAAGGCGAAGCCGACTGGACCCTGATTGCCAAGGTGAAAAATAACCCCCGTATCCAAATTCCAATTTTCGGAAACGGCGATATCGACAGCGGTCCCAAGGCCCTGGCGTATAAAAATAAATATGGGGTAGATGGTATTATGATCGGACGTGCAGCCATCGGCTATCCGTGGATATTTCGGGAGATCAAGTATTTCCTGCAGGAAGGAAAATTAATGCAGCCACCAACCCTAAAGGAACGCATAGATGTTTGTCGAAAGCATTTACAAAAATCGGTTGAATGGAAGGGGCCGGTTGTTGGCATCAATGAAATGCGCCGGCATTATACTAATTATCTCAAAGGACTTCCCGGTATTAAAGAGTTTCGATACAAGTTAGTTACCCTCACCAGCCCGGACGAGATCAATCAGGTTTTTGATCAGATACTGGTCCATTACAACGGATTCCAGTTTCCGCATATTCCTATCGAGTTGGTGGATTATCATCAGAAATGTCCCCTGTAACGAATCAGCGTAAAAACACATAGGCTGCCCAGCTCAACAGATACGCCAGGCCGGTCATTAGGATTAGCTGTACGGCCGGCCATTTCCACGAGCGGGTTTCCCGTCGAACAACCGCCAGGGTACTCATGCATTGCATAGCCAGTGCGTAAAAAATCAATAAAGAGAACCCGGTGGCTACTGTGTAGATTTTCTCGCCTTTTTCATTGGTTGCCACCGCCATTTTGTCTCGCAGGGTTTGTCCTTCTTTTTCTTCATCCGCATCTACGCTGTATAAGGTAGCCATCGTTCCAACAAATACTTCGCGGGCCGCAAACGAAGTAACCAACGCAATACCGATTTTCCAGTCATAACCCAATGGCTTGATGACCGGCTCGATGGTTCGTCCGATCATGCCGGCATAGGAAAACTGCAGAAGTTCGGTGTTTTTTTCTTGCTCAAGTTGAACAGCCAGCGCTGGATTATTTTGCAAAGCGGACGTATATTTTATTTCAATCTGCTCGCGTTTATCGGAAGGCCCAAAATTACTCAGCGTCCATAGTACGATACTGATCAGTAAAATAATCTTACCGGCATCCAGGACAAATATCTTAGCCTTTTCAACCATCGTGATCCATGCATTTTTCCAACGTGGACTACGGTACATCGGCAATTCAAGAATAAAATAACTTTTTTCTGCCGACCGGATGAAGAATTTCAATATCCACGCAACACCAATAGCCACGATGGTTCCAAACAGATATAGCCCCATGATTACCAATCCGCGTAAACCAATGAAACCAGCAATCGTTTCATCCGGTACAACCAGTGCCGTCAACATAAAATAAACCGGTAAACGCGCGCTGCAACTCATAAACGGCGTAATAAGAATTGTCAACAAACGCTCTTTTCGATTTTCAATATTACGGGCGCTCATAATGGCCGGCACGGCGCAGGCGTACCCACTAATCATGGGCATTACACTCTTACCATTCAGGCCAACCTTTCGCATGAGCCGGTCAGTCAAAAAACTGATTCGAGCCATATACCCACTGTCTTCCAGCAATGAAATAAGGCCAAAGAGAATCATGATTTGAGGAATGAACACCAATATACCTCCTAAGCCAGCAAGAATCCCATTGATAAACAGATCGGTCAGCATATGTACCGGAAGCGTCGCTGTTAACCAGTCTGTCAGTTTACCAAACAACCAATCGATCCCATCCATCGGATACTGTGCCAGCCAAAATACACTTTGAAACAAAACGAAAAGTACGGTCAATAAAATCACATAACCCCCAATGGGGTGGAGTAATACGGCATCTATTTTTTCGGTTAGCCGGGATCGTTGTTCAGGACTGGTTTCGTTTACACAGGATTGAAGTATAAACCGGATACGCTCGTAACGCTGAAAAATTTCTTCAGCCTGCGTCTTAGTCGATCGGAATCCATGTCGAGCAATAATATCCCGAATCGCATTTTTTTGATCATTTGTATAGAGCAGCGAATCAAAGTGGATCAGGTGATGGATCGATTGATAATTATTCAATCGGCTGTTCAGGTGTTGCATTTCCAGAACGGCAGCCGGTGCCAGCATCGAACTATACAGGAATTCGGGGGGTGCTTTCGACAAGCTTGTTGCCTGGGCAATCAATCGTCGAAGATCCTCCAGTCCTTTGCCTTTTCGCGGATTGATTTCAACGATGGGAACCCCCAGCTCCGTTTGCAAAGCGGCCACATCTATTTTAATCCCTTGCTTTTGGGCGAGGTCTTGCATGGTTAATGCAATAATGGAGGGAATACCGAGGTCGAGCACTTGCGTACAAAACAATAAACTTCGACGGAGATTGCATGCATCGACCACAATCACGGCCATTTCGGGTTTCACGTCGTTGTCTTCGCCCAGCATAACCCGGTAAGATACCCACTCATCGGCCCGACGGGGATACAGGCTGTACGTGCCCGGCAAATCAATGATGGTTGCATCCAGGTTTGTATTGATCCGGCTAGCCCCTGTTTTTTTATCAACCGTAACCCCCGGAAAATTCCCCACTTGTTGCCGAAGTCCGGTTAATTCATTGAATAACGACGTTTTCCCACTATTGGGATTGCCCACCAGCGCTATGGATATGTGTCGTTTCGGCGACTGCATACGCAAAGGTAGTACGATTGCACGGCGGCTGGTTTACGAAATCCGTAACAAACCATTGTTTACCTTTACAATTATGTATTTTTTATCCCGATTCAGCATCCTGTTTTCCCTTTTGTTCGGATTGGTTACGGTGAATGCCCAGTCCAACAAACGAGCCCTCAACGAACTAAAAAAACATCTTTTCTACCTGGCCGACGATCGACTAGAAGGACGAAGAACCGGTACGCCCGGCGAAGAAACGGCCGCACGATACATAAAGGCTGTTTTTGAAAAAAACAAACTCAAGCCGGCTTTTGAGAACGACTTTTTACAACCGTTCGAGGTGTATGATGGGCTCAAATTGGGACCTAAAAACCTATTACGGCTCGGAGCCGATTCTTTTCAGGTCAATACCGACTTCATTCCATTGCCATACTCGGCTACCGGCGAATGGGGCATCGATCCGCTCAGTGAACAACTGGTCATTATTGATCTTGATTTATTCCGTGAGGATTTAAAACAAAATCCACATGCCGATCCGGATGACGAACTCTACAAGAAAATAACATCGATTCAGGAAAAAGAAAAAGCGACGGTTATCATGGTCTATAGCCGAACAGATAGCGTACTGGTTTTTGATAAAAAATCAAAAAAAGACAAACTATCTATACCGGTATTGCAATTGAGGACTTCTGCTGCGCGCATTATTATGGGGGTGGCCATACCCGAAGGATGGAATCAAAATCTCGGCGGATATGTGGATGTTACCAAGGATGAACGAACCGGATACAATGTTTGCGGCCGTATTGATAACGGAGCGCCCTACACGATTGTAATAGGCGCGCATTATGATCATTTGGGTTATGGCGAAGATAAAAACTCGCTTTATGCCGGCTCGGAGCCACGTATTCATAACGGGGCAGATGACAACGCCAGTGGTACCTCGGCTCTGTTACTGCTTAGTAAAACCCTGCGAGATAAAAAATATGCGTCCTTTAATTATTTGCTGGTTGCTTTTTCCGGAGAGGAACTGGGTCTCTATGGATCCAAATTCTTTACCGAACATCCACCGGTTGCCCTAAATAGCGTCAACTATATGATCAACATGGATATGGTTGGCCGCTTAAACGACAGCACCAAAGGCCTCACCATTGGCGGTTTTGGAACATCGCCGCTTTGGAGCCAGTTGATTCCATTACAAGACACGCGATTTACCATCAAGATTGACAGCGCCGGCAGTGGACCCAGTGATCATACCAGTTTTTATCGTAAAGACATACCCGTATTATTTTTCTTCACCGGCACACACAGCGATTACCACAAGCCCTCGGATGATGCCGAGAAAGTCAACATCGACGGTATTTTACAGATTGTCCGTTATATAGAGGAACTGATTGCCGGCACGCAACATCTAGCCAAACTACCGTTTTTAAAAACCCGGGAAGCGGTTAGCTCCGCGAAGTCATCATTTAAAGTAACGTTGGGTATTATGCCCGACTACACATATACGGCTAAAGGAGTGCATGTGGAGGGGGTGAGTGAGAACAAGCCTGCACAGAAAGCCGGCATACAATCCGGCGATGTGATTTTGAAACTCGGTGAATTTGATACGGATGATGTACAGGCATACATGAAAGCCCTTTCAATGTTTCAGAAAGGGCAACAAACGACCGTGTTGGTCCAACGAGATGGAAAGATGCTTACCTTTCAAGTAACCTTTTAACCTGTGTCTTGCCGTCTATGAAACTAAAACTCAACAACGAAGACCTGGCCGAAGTGTTTTTGGAAGAGTGCCTGATTTTTGGCATCGTGGCGCCGGTTCGGAATTATCAATTTGTATCCAGTATCAACCGGTATATGGGATGTTCTTTTCGGCTCAACAACGATCTCGAAATTCAGTTACGTAATAAATCGCGCAACTATCATTTTTCCATTTTTGAATATGAAGTACCCCAAACAACCAACTGGTATTACTTATATCATAATCAGCACATGGGAGAGTACCTGCTTCCGGAAGTGAAACACTTGGATTTTTTGTGGATGGTGCGTGGTGATGCGATTGTAGGAGAGGATATACAGGGGCTGCAGCAATCGATTCGAAACCTGCCAGCTGTTCAGTTTGTCAGCGAACTCACGCCCGATAAAATCAAAAATAAAACCAATCTTATTTTCTAGCCATGTGGACCGAAACAGACCAGTCGCTATATCGAAAATTTACCTTTGCTGATTTTGCTGAGGCATTTGCTTTTATGACGCGGGTAGCGATTTTGGCTGAAAAAGCCAATCATCATCCAACTTGGAAAAACACATACCATGTTGTGGAGATCTGGCTGCAAACACATGATGCCGGCAATATCATAACAGAAAAAGACCGCTCGCTCGCCCAACAGATTGATGCGTTGCTTATGCACTAACCATCACCCGCTTTTCACCCGGAGATAGTACGCGACCGATTGGTTTCGCATGATCGCTGAAACCCTGTTCAGTCAGTAGACGGACCACCGCATCAACCCCCGTTTCGGATACTGCAATTAGCAGGCCACCATTGGTCTGCGGATCAGGCAAGAGGTTAAAGGCCTCCATTACGTTTACACTTTTTTCAAACTGCGTTTGATTGCTGTAGCTGTTCCAGTTGCGGTACGTGGCATCCGGAACGATTCGTTTACTGATATAGTCGCGAACACCTTCAAGCACAGGGATTGCGTTATAGAATAGATTAATTGAGATATTGGATCCTTCAGCCATTTCGGAGCAGTGGCCTAGCAATCCAAATCCGGTAATGTCGGTTAAAGCCGATACGTCGGGTATGCGTGCCAGTGATTCGCCGATTTTATTTACGGCAGTCATTGTTTTCATCATGTGGCCGACGTGCTCAGGGAGTAATTGTCCGCGTTTTTGGGCTGTTGATAATACGCCTAAACCTAGTGGCTTGGTTAAAAACAGCCAGTCGCCCGGTTTGGCTTCGTTGTTTTTTTTCAGGTGTATGGGCTCAACAAGACCGGTTACGGCCAATCCGAAAATTGGTTCGGTGCTGTCTATGGTATGCCCGCCGGCCAGCGGGATGCCTACTTCCTGACAGATGAGGCGTGCGCCATCTAAAACAGCTGCTGCAGCCGAAGCCGGTAGTTGATCGATAGGCCATCCCAGCAAGGCAATCGCCATCAGCGGACGTCCGCCCATGGCGTATACATCACTGATCGCATTGGCTGCAGCCACCTTTCCAAAATCCATCGGATCATCTACAATGGGCATAAAAAAATCAGCGGTTGATATAATGGCTTGTCCGTTACCGATATCATACACGGCGGCATCATCATTCGACTGATTGCCCACCAGCAGGGAAGCAAAGGAGCTGTCGGGAAGGCTTGTTTTTACAATTTCCTGCAGCACAGCCGGAGCTATTTTACAGCCGCATCCGGCACCGCGGGCGTATGATGTTAATTTGATGGGTTGTTCCATATTAGTGTATTTGTGCCAACAGGTGGCTCGCATTCATTGTAGCGTCTACGCGTGGCAGTGAAATAGATATCAGTAATGAATCCAGGTTCTCACGCTGGCGTAAGCTCTTCGAATAAAGCCGGTCGTAATACGTGAGCAGGATACGAAAGGCCTCGGGAATATTATTTTCGATCAGAAATTGAAGGGTCATTTTCGTTTCATTGGGCCCCAGTCTTTTTTCAATACGTACCACGGCTTCCATCAGCTTGTCGGTTGGCAATGCGCCGTATTGTTCGATGATATAGGCGAGCCGTTCTTCAAACGGGATATCCAAAAAATAGACCGGTGCTTTCCGAATCGCCTGCCAGTAGGCGTGTGGAATATTCAGTTTTCCGATTCGTTGACTTTCATCTTCCAGCCAAACCGTTTGTCCTTCTGTTGCGGCAATAGCGAGTGCCAGTTCGTTCTCAAACATTTCCTGGCTGGGCTGCTCAGGCATTTGAATGCCACCAAAAGCCGATCCTTTATGGCGGGCGATAGTTTCCAGATCGATAACGGGTATGCCTTTTTCCTCTAATGATTTTAGTATGCCTGATTTTCCGCTACCTGTGTATCCGCCGAGCATCTTAACAGATACCGGTTTTTCAAACTGTTGCAATACCCAGTTTCGGAATGCCTTGTAACCACCTTCCAGCACAAACACGTTAAATCCGTAGAGGTCGAGTAACCAGGCGATAGCACCACTGCGCATACCACCGCGCCAGCAATGTACCAGTATTGTTGTATCGGTGGATGATTGATTGCGCAGGATCTGTTCAACCGTTTCCACGATTGATCGCATTTTCGGACCAAAATAATCTAATCCATATCGAATGGCAGTTTGTTTGCCCTGTTGTTTATATCGGGTGCCCACATCGGCCCGTTCGGCATCTGAAAATAACGGCAATGTGTATGCGCCGGGTATATGGGCATGGTTGTATTCACCCGGACTACGGACATCGAAGACCGGCCAGTGTCGTTGCTTTAAAAAAGTGGAGATGTCTATTCGCTGAACCGCCATAGGTTAGCGAAAGTACGTCAATTGAGGCGGGTTCTTTGCTAAGACACGTATCAGAACGGGTTACTCCAGCGTACGTCGGAGTATACGTTGGTACCGGCCAGGGTTTTGATAAACGCCATAACGGCATTTACTTCCTGCGCAGTTAGGTTCAGCCGTTGTCCATTGCCGCCCGGAGTGAGTCGAGGGTCGAGATTATTATTACCCGGTGCGATATTGATAGTACCGTAGTGACCAATAGCTGCTTGTAGGGAATTGATTACGCCGGAATGCATCAAGGGTCCGTTCAGTATTCCCGATGCATTGGTGAGATCACGCAGAGAGGGTGTGCGGGTGTTATTCAGGTCGAGTCCCGGGCCGTTGATGATGCCAATGATTCCATTGTTGCGGGTATTGGGGTCGATATCAAACTCGGGGGCGCGGTGACAGCCGCCGCAACCCAGTCCGCCACCGATACGGCTGCCGGTTGGGTCGAATTGTGGGGGCGCCAAAAACAATTGTTTGCCTTGGTTTTCCTGTTGTGTAAAATTTTGAAAGGGGGCTGCATCATTAGGAGCCAGGCTTCTGCCGGCGTCGTATTTACTGTCGAAACTCTGGATACTGCGTATGAATTGAGCCAGGCATTCCTGCATGCGGGCTTCGGTTACGGTGGCGTCGCCGTATACAAAGCGAAACAGTTCGTTATAGTAGCCAATGCCTTGCAGTTTAGCAAGGAGTGAGGAAAGACCAGGACGTCCATTTTGTCCGCTGAAGCCCATTTCAGCATGGTCTTGTATCGGCATGGATGTTTGTGCTTCTAATGTAGCGGCACGTTCATCCCAGAAAAATTTTCGTTCCGTTGCAAAGCGTGCATTGATCAGTCGCATGCTGTGTCTGGCGGTCACACCACCTTCTACGCCGCCGCTGACAAGGGCGGTATCGCCAAAAGCGAAGGCCTGTTTGTGACAGCTTCCGCAGGCTACGGTGTTATTGATACTGAGATTTTTATCATAAAACAACACCCGGCCAAGCGTTGCTTTAGCGTTTGTGATTGGATTGTTACCGGTATTGTCTTTGGTAATGTAGGTTGGAATGGACTGATTGGCGTAGTTCTGCAGGTTTGATGGATCGATCTTGTTGCCGAACGTTGCCCGAATGGCGGCATAGGGGTCGGTAGGGGTGTTTTCTTCCTTCTTACTGCAAGCGGCAATGATGAGTAACGTTGAAAAAAAGACGGCGAAAAGCAGGTGGTTTTTTTGCATAGGTGACATTGACAAGGGAAAGGGTAAAAAGTTTAGATCAAGGTACAAAAAAACAGCCGGTTTAATGGCCTGTTAAATAACAGCCGGCCGGCAACTTCTTTAACAGGAGGTTATGTATATCCGTTTAAGAGTATGTATAGATTTAATCAGCAGGCTTTTCCTGCCAGTCGAGTACCATCGGCGGTCATTCAAAAAATACGATCTATGAAAAACAGTCATTGGCTTTTTGTTTTATTGATGCTTGTCATTATAGGATTGACTTCGTGTTATCGTCAGGGTTATGGTTGTCGGGGAGCGTCCCGCAGTATGACGGGAGAGGGTATGTTCAAACCTGGTAGTCGGTTATCCAGGAATTAGGTACGAATATTGGCAGCTTTCATGTTTTCGAAAAAACACCTTCAGTCACACATAAAACAAGTAATCATGAAGAAACCTATTATAACGCTATTTTGTTTTTTTATAGCCTTTTCATTGAGTGCTCAATTTAGTTACTCTATTGAATTAAACGACAATAGCTATCCAATAGAAACCACCGGTAAAAGGTTTGTAGTTATTAGCAAAGATTCTGGCAGTAATTACAATAAAATCACCCAAGATGCAAGAGAATCCTATTCAATTAAATTCCCAAATAAAAACAAAATGATTATTTCTGGAGGAAAAAGAGGAACTGCATTTATTAATATTCTAAAAAAAACAAATGAATTGAAAGAAGAAAA
>CAZZJF010000053.1:0-12460 GCA_964654325.1 uncultured Ferruginibacter sp. | reverse complement strand
CATTGGCAATTCAATACTATTTTCTTTTAATCAATACTCCGATAATAAGGTTGTCTATCCGGTGGTTATTTATAAGAATGGACAATATTTAGAACCTCCATGCAGTTTGAGTGATGAGGAAATAAGTCATTTGCGACCCAAAAAAATCATTGAATACAAAAAGATGTATAATGAATATGAATCTGAATTAATGAAGTGTCAAATTCTTTATCTGTTGAACAATGGAGTAAAACACCAATCAATTCCAGTTACAAGAAAAACTACCGTTGGCGTCAATGTTGCTTGGTCAACACTTGAAATAGAATATTTCCCCGAGCATAATTTATTATCAAATAATCCAATGCTTGGAACGAATACATTAAAAACTTTGGCTACAAACGACAGGCCTGTATTAAAAACAAAACGAAAGTCTGTTGACGAATACGAGACATATTATTATAAAGTACGGTATACTCTAATTTCAAAAGTTGATATTGATGGTGACGGAATGCCTGAGCTCATTTATGAAGTTTCGGGGCTTGACGGTATGGAGTCTTGGTGGATAGAGATTTATTCGAAAAAGAGAGGAAAATGGAAAAAAGTATACGAAGGAATGGCGGATGGTGCATAATAATCAGCATAATGACATTACCTAGAAGACGCCAATCGTGAATCAAAATAACCCACAGGAATCTGATAATTATTCTAAAATCGTCTCGTGTAATCGAATTACTCTATCATGATAGTTTCCTTTCCAGAAAATAGTTTTTAAAGAATAACTATTACGTCTAAACGTTATCAAGTCACTCAAAAACACATACTAGAATTCCTGAACTGCGGTCTGTATTTTTTGAGCATGCAATAGGAGTATAGGTATGTGTTTCAAATCATATCCAGTAAACCTGATTTCTTGAGTATCATAAAGCCTATTCGGTCGCGGCAAATGCCTTCGCGCAGCAAATAGGTAAACCGGAAGTCGTCCTCAATCATCAACGTTTCGAAATACCGGAACAGCAGGCCGGGTTTTTTTTCGAATTGCATGCCCAGCTCATAGAGGTGTGTTGATAAAACAAAAAGCGCGTTCGGAATACCAAGTAATCCCTGCACAATCGCCGCGCTGCATTTCATGGCATCATCCATGTTAGTTCCCTTAAACAATTCATCGATCAACACCAGCCAATGGCCTTCTTGCTGAATGTGCTCCACCGTCGTTTTGATTCGTTGAACCTCATTGAAAAAAAAGCTTTCGCCCGCCGTGATGTTGTCTTGAATATGGATGTTTGAAACAATACCTCGGAAGTAAACCAGCGTCATCTGTTCAGCCGGTACCGGCATGCCGCAATGAGCGAGGTAAACAGCCACGCCGATACTTTTAATAAAGGTGCTTTTCCCCGCCATGTTCGCGCCGGTCAAAAAAAGAAAATGCTGTTGCTCATCCATGCTCAGATCGTAAGGAACAGGCTGATTGATCAATGGATGACGAAGGTGGTTGAATGTCAGCAGGGGTTTTTCATTCGTTGTGAACGTCGGATAATGGAACGACAGACGACTACCCGCCATGGCCATACTTTGCCACGCATCCAACAGTGCATGTAACTCAAGCAGCCGAAACATCCTGTTTCGAAAGGGGTAGCGACAGAAATCAGCCAGTGCTAACCGATCCTTCTCTTTCCATTGATCACAGGTATCATCGGTATGCAACAAAGACAAGGCCTGGTCCGCTACTATTTCCTGAATTTCATTGCAGTAGGTTTTCAGCCGCGTAGTATCATCCGAATTAATCAGCAAATTGGATAATACCAGCATGCCTTTCAGAAAATCAAACACGTGGGTTGCTGAGAAAAGCAGGAGCGAATGGTCGCCGGCATGCAGCACCCGAAAAAAACCACTACCGATGGTCTCCTTTTTTTGAAATCGTGAGGTGGAAGCCTCATACATCGATTCAACCACTTTGACGGTACCGTTGGTGATGCGGCGATCCCAATATGGCAAACAGGTTTGTAAATGCTGAAGGATTCGCTGCGTTTCCTCAATAGCCGCTTTGTTTGGCAATGGTTTTTGCAACAATGCCCGCAGTTTTTCCCGCCCGTTATGTGTATCTGTATGATTGATCAGATCGAAAATCGATGGGTCTGCTCCCGTACTGAACAGGCCAAGATCGGTTAATGTGGTTTGATCAGTTTGCATATCAGCGAATGAACGAGAGCCGCCGTCCGGGCTGGGTTACAACAAGCTGTCCTCGGTCGTAAGCCAGGTGACCGCTTACCCAGGTTTTCTCAATGCTGGCAGGAAAGGTAAAGCCTTCGAACGGACTCCAGCCACAGGTATAATGCAGGTTGGAAGAAGTCACCGTTGTTTCAGCGTTTAAATCAATCAACACCAAATCAGCAAAGTATCCTTCCCGAATATACCCTCGATCGGCAATCCGATAGCAATCGCTGACGGCATGGCTTGTTTTTTCAACAAGGCGCTCTAACGAAATACGGCCTTGTTTCACATGATGCAATAAAATCAGTAACGGATGTTGAACCAAGGGCAAGCCGGCATGGGCTTGTGCATATGGTGCTTGTTTTTCGGAGAGCAGGTGAGGCGCATGGTCGGTGGCAATCACATCAATACGATCATCTAAAAGGGCTTTCCAAAGTGCTTCGCGGTTGTGTGGGGCCTTGATGGCTGGATTGCATTTTATTTTATAGCCGAGCGCGGCGTAATCATCCGACGAGAAATGTAAATGATGTACACAAACTTCCGCGGTAATATTCTTGTCGCGGAGGGGCGCCATATTGCCGAAGAGGGCCAGTTCTTTTTCGGTGGTGATGTGCAGGATATGCAGGCGCGTATTGTATTTCTGTGCCATTTTCACCGCACGGAGCGATGAGGCATAACAGGCTTCATCATCCCGAATGATTGGATGGTCTTCGGGTCCGGGCTCTTTTCCCGACCGGACCATCTGCTCAGTATTTCTGCGGATGATGGTCTCATCTTCACAATGCGTGGTGATGAGCAGCTCTGATTCGCTGAAAATTTTTTCGAGGGTATTGAAATTATCAACCAGCAAATTGCCCGTACTGCTGCCCATAAAAATTTTAATACCGCAGATGTCTTTTTTGAGTTGGTTCGCCTGCAAAACGATATCGGCATTCTGGTTACTCACCCCAAGGTAAAAGGAATAATTGGCGGCGGCGTCCCGGGCGGCGATCCGGTATTTATCGTCCAACAGATCGAGTGTGAGGGCAGGTGGAATTGTGTTGGGCATTTCCATGAACGTTGTGACCCCGCCGGCAACCGCAGCCCGACTCTCCTGACGAATCGTGCCCTTATGCGTCAACCCCGGCTCGCGGAAATGAACCTGATCATCAATCATGCCGGGAATAAGGTATTTTCCGCTGCCATCTGTTTCATCAACGGCATAGGCTTTATTGATGAGCGGATCTATGCGTTCTATACGTTCACCATGAATCAGTACATCGGTTGTACAGATCTTCCCTTCGTTCACGAGTTGGACATTCCGGATGATTTTTTTTTCCATACCTTGAGCAAGTTACAGTAACCGATTTTTGTATGCAAATTCTTCGAGCCGTCTTGCTCCTTTTCTGTGTCCTCGCCCTATTCTCAGCCCGTTCACAGTCCTTGCTGATGGACCCGCAGTCTAAAGACCTGCATTTCATCGACCGGATGGAAATCAAGCTACAACGCGATTCGATCCTAAATATGTCGACCGTCCGGCCACTGAACCGAAAATCGATCATGCTGGCGCTGGATACATTAACCATGCCCCTTTCTGTTCAGGATCAGTATAACTGGAACAGCTTACGGATGAATAATGTGGAGTGGGCCGGTCATCCGGATGCGTGGACCAGCAAGCGTTCTTTGTGGAACACCTTTTATCAAAATCGCGGTAATTTCTGGGAACGGCGAAACAAGGATTTTTTTCTGGCTATCAACCCGATACTCAACCTGCAGATCGGAAAGGAAATCGGATATGATAAAACGATCTACCGGAATACACGAGGAATATCCATACGCGGTCAGCTCGGCGACCGATTGGGTTTTTTCACGTCGTTGCAAGAAAACCAGGAGCGCGATCCGCTGTTCTATCAGCAACGTGTAAACGCTGCACGTGCGGTGCCGGGTGTGGGCTATTACAAGATTTTTAAAGATGATTCGTCGGCCTATGACTTTTTTGACGCCCGGGCTTACCTGACTTTCCGGGCAGCCAAGTTTGTTGATATTCAGTTTGGCTACGACAAAAATTTCATTGGAAACGGATACCGAAGCCTGTTTTTAAGCGATTGGGGAAACAGCTATCTGTTTGCGAAAATAAATGTGCGTTTCTGGAAACTCAATTATCAGAACACCTACATGGAGCTGTTGCCGCAGTTCTATAAAACCAAAGACACCCTGCTCTCCCGAAAATATGCTGCCATGCATCACCTGAGTATACAGGCCCGTCCCTGGTTGAATGTTGGCCTGTTCGAAGGCGTGGTTTTCGGTCGTCGCGACCGGTTTGATTTTCAATACCTCAATCCGATTATTTTTTACCGGCACATCGAGGGTACCATTGGCAGTCCGGATAATGCCTTTGCTGGGCTCGACCTAAAAGCGAATGTGCGAAAAAGGGCACAGATTTACGGTCAGGTTATGCTTGATGAATTCATCATTCAGCGCGCCCTGAAAGATCCGGGTAACTGGACCAACAAATTCGGGTTCCAATTGGGCGTAAAATACATCGACCTGTTTGGTGTATCCAATTTGGATGTCCAGGTCGAAGCCAATCGCGTAAGACCTTTCACGTATTCGCATTTCGATACGGTGAGCAACTACACCCATTATAATCAACCGCTGGCTCATCCATTAGGTGCCAATTTTCAGGAGTTGATTGGCATTGTTCGCTATCAACCGACAGCTCGGTTGACATTGTACGGACGTGTTCAATGGTATGAACAGGGTTTGGACTCTGCCGGACGTAATTTTGGTGCCAATATTTTTGAAGACTATCGTACACGGGCACGCGAAGATGGATTTCGGATGGCCGGCGGTATTCGTACAACTTGCGCCAATGCCATTCTGAATCTGTCATATGAATGGAAGCAGAACCTGTTTATTGATCTGGGGTTACAACACCGGCAATTTCGGACCGAGAATAATGCAGATATAAAGCGCGCCAGCGTAATCACGCTTGGATTGCGACTGAATGCCGCCCGTCGGGAAGGTGATTTCTAATCAGTCGCTTACTCAACAATCAGGGAAAGCTGAATGGTTCTGGATTTGATCTGATCGATCACGTTGGAGTATTTCAGATTCTCGTCGCGCACGTGCACATTCCGAAACCCCCAGCCCAGTTTGATTTCGGGCGTGAATACAAATACGGGGAAGTAGAAATGAAAGCCAATTCCGGCTTCCAGTCCGTAATCCAATTTGTTCAGTTTGATTTTCTTCTCCGCGTTTCGCTCACCGGCGTTGGCTGCGAAATCGTATTCAATCTTTCCGCCACCAATCATGTATACCCGAAAATTGTGGATCCGGTCGCTGCTGAATTTGAGTTGTACCGGCAAGGCGAGCGTAATACCCTGTACTTTTCGGGTGGTGATGCTGTCTTCTTTATCAAATGAATTCGGATATTTCAAGGAATACTGAAAGGCCTTTTCCGTGAAAATCAGGTTTAACGGGTAGGTGCGGAGATCGAAATGATTGCTCAGTCGCATGTTAACGAGCCAGGCTAGGTTGATTCCGGTGCTTTGCAGGCTTTCAACGCCAAGTACGCTGTCTTGTTGTAAAAAAAGCGGGTTATGGTCGAAATGATAGAACGCTCGGTTTGCTCCCAGACTGATACCAAAATGAATTTGTTTGTCATCATGATCCGGCAGGTTCACAATGGGCTCAAGCTGGGCCATGGCCGACTGGCTTGCACAAAGCAACAGCAAGCAGAGGATTATTTTATGCCGCAATAAATCGTACATATACCAAATGTCAGTCGGTTAAAGGATGTATTCGTGAAACCGGTTTCTTTTAATACCGTTACAAAGTTATTCCCTTCCGGAAACGAACGGATCGATTCGTCGAGGTAACTGTAGGCTGTTTTATTTTTTGAAAACAGGCGTCCGAAGGCGGGGGCCAGTATGCGCATATAAAACGCATAGAAGGAGCGGATAACCGGTGCCGTTGGTTTACTGAATTCCAGCACGACCAGTTTACCGCCGGGACGAAGCACGCGATGTATTTCGGAAAGGCCTATGCGGAGGTTTTGAAAATTACGGACACCAAAAGCGACGGTAACGGCATCAAACGAATGATTCTCAAAACGCATGGCTTCGCTGTCGCCCGTTTCCAGCTGAATGATTGCTGTCAATCCCTTTTTTTCAATCTTTTCACGACCAAAGGCCAGCATGCCTTCTGAGATATCGATTCCAATGATCTGATCGGGTTGTAGCTGTTTGACCGTTTGTATCGCTACGTCTGCCGTGCCGGTTGCCACATCGAGGATGCGCTTGGGATGAATAGTACGTAACGTGTCGATGGCTTTTTTTCGCCAGATAATATCGATACCCAGGCTAAGAAACCGGTTCAGGAAATCATATCGGTGCGCAATACTGTCAAACATGCCACCCACCTGTTTTTTCTTCGATTCAGTGGAATGGACATCCGGAACAATGGTATCGTGTGCAAATCCTGACATGCTCTTTGCAAAGATACACCCTTTGCCAGCTTGGATGAGATTCGCTGCAGGATGTTTTTATTAATGGTTACTTTTGTTTAACAAATGGTTGGCATGCAGATTAAAAACGCGGTATATGTGATCAGTAGTCCGGAGGTGCAGAAATGCCCGCTGCCCGATCGTCCCGAGTTTGCCTTTATTGGCCGGAGTAATGTTGGTAAATCATCGTTGATCAACATGCTCTGTGGCAACGACAAATTAGCCAAAACATCATCCTCACCCGGTAAAACGCAACTGATCAACCATTTTGGGATTCAGTCTACTATTTCTATCGATCAAAAAGACAAATCAGTCGACTGGTATCTAGTAGACCTGCCCGGATACGGATTTGCCAAGGTAAGTCAGTCGAGTCGCCGTCGCTGGGAACAGATGATTGAAAACTATTTGCGAAAACGTGAAAACCTCTCCATGATTTTCGTGTTGATCGACGCCCGGCACACACCGCAAAAGATCGATCTGGCTTTTCTGGAAAATATCCGCAAGTGGCAGATTCCGCTGGCGCTTGTTTTTACCAAAGCGGATAAGGAGAACCAACGGACCGTACAAAAAAACGCCCGCGATTTTCTGCAGGCTATGCGAACCACCTGGACTTTTTTACCGGCGCATTTCATCACCAGCGCAGCCAAAAAAACAGGAAAACTAAAAGTATTGGAGTATATCGGTGAAATAACAACCGAGGTGCTGGCTGCTGAAAAAGACTAACAGACTTCCATAAACGAATCAGTTTACAACTTTGTTTGCACAGCTGCTGCTGGCAAATGCCTCTGGTTTTGCCTTGAACGTAAAACCCATGCCGGTTATGTAACCCATGGCGTCACGCAGCGCCTCGTTGCTTTTGAATTGCGGATTGGTGTTGATGTCGGCATGGACCTCCATATCGACCTGGTATTTGTCGAATACTTCACAAAGCGGGTAAGCCACTTCAATGCTTTTAGCCACCTCCATCAGCATGCGTTCTTTCAGCGAAAGCTGTTGCCGGGTGCTTTCATGATGGATATACATATAGCCACCACTCCCTTTTCGCAAGAAAACAATGACCGTGGCAAATTCCGTTTCCTGACCTTTAACCTGACTATCTGTTCCGATACAAATTTTCAGGGCGTTACCACTTTCGTATTCTTTTCGGATGGCCTGTTCAACGGCCTCCCGGATCGGTAAAATCAGGCATTCGCCCGACAAAGTTCTCCATAACATACACAAGGGGTTTCTTAAAGTTACAACAGAGAAACAGCCATTGCGTGAATGGTTGACCGAATTAGATGGCCGGTGTGCAATTTGTGGAAAACGGCTTACTTCAACAACGACGTGATGGATTCATCCAGCGGATCCGTACCGCTGCTGTAATGACGAAGCACAAAGCCGTTTTCGTCTACTAAAAACTTGTTGAAATTCCAGCTGATGCGTGCGTCAAGGACGCCGTTCTCACTTTGCTGAGTGAGAAAACTGTAAATGGGTGCAATTGACGAACCCTTGACCGATACCTTGGCGGCCATCGGAAAGGTAACACCGTAGTTTTTTTTGCAGAATGAACGGATCTCTTCGGCCGTGCCGGGCTCCTGTCCGCCAAAATCATTACACGGAAAACCAATTACGACTAATTTGTCTTTGTACTGGTTGTATAGTTTTTCCAGCTCTTCGTATTGGGGGGTATAGCCGCAAGCCGAGGCGGTATTTACGATCAGTATTTTTTTCCCTTTGAAATCGCCAAGCTTGATTGTGCCACCATCCAATGCCGGTACGTCAAACCGATGAATTGATACGGGGGGCTTTGTGCTAATGGTTGATTGGTCTGTATTGGATTGCATGGAGCAGGCGGTTATCAGAAATAGTAAAAGGACTGTTTTCATGCCATTCCAACAATCAATTGAGTAAAAGGTTTGGCCTTTTAAGGTTTTTCATAGCATCCCATGTCGGGGGCCGAACCGATCGGTCGGGTTAGACCATCCAGGTCAATCGTAAGACCGGTGGTAACTCCCTGATCGATACCCGGTGCATTGGGGTCTTTGGTGTGATGGAAGTCAAAAAAACGATCAACGGAATTAACACTGTCAAATGATGGATTGATATTTGGCAGGCAAGCGGTTGTGGTGGCCTGTGGGGGATTATCGGATCTGTAGATACAGTGGTCCAGGGTTATCTGAAATGGGGTAGTGCCTGAACGGTAAGTCTGAATCTCGTCACTGACCCAGCCTTCTTCTCCCCAAATAATCGAATTGCTCATTTGCACAAACAATGGCTTTGTTACGGAACTCGACGAGAGAATATCAACATCGGAGGCAAAAAAAACAGGATTTTGGTGGGCCGTATACCGGGTAGAAAAAGCAGCCAGGGTACAGTGGTTGAGTTGATAGGTACCGCCTTCCACTAGGCGGATATTGCTACCGCAGTTATAAATCAAACAGTTGTTCAGAGAGGCCGTTGTGTTTCGGCAGAAAAGACCTTCCTGTTTAGCCTGTGAAATCAAACACTGGTTGAGTGTGAGTTTTGGATTGTTTCCAGCTGGTTGTCCGGTGAGTTCAATCGCTTTGGATGCATTTCGTATATGGGTATATGTGAGTATATTGTTTTCACTTGATGCGCTGAAAACAATACCCGGCCAGCTTCCCGGCAAATCATTATAATAGGGGTCCAGCCGGTCACCACGAATATCTACCGGTGCAGCAGGTGTTCCGGCACTGATTAGGGTGCCTTGTACTGTGAGTGTGGCATTGGCATGCATGAACAGGCGTGTGCCGGCTTGCAGGGTGAGTGTCTTTCCGGTTTCAACGGTGAGGTTGCCCAGCACCACAAAAGGCAGGCGGTTATCCCAGGCCGAATCTTGTGTGATGCGTCCGTTGCGAACGAAACGCGCATTTTGACCAAAGGCTTCCAGTTGTACGAACGTTTTATTGTTGTTATACTCGAAACAAATACTGTCTTGCTGCAGAAAAGGCGCCAGGCTATCGGTTGGATTGATGGTAACCGACACAAACACATATAGGCTGTCGTTTGCCCGAAGTTCCAGATTTTGGATGTTGGTAGCTGCTTGACCGTTGACATTGATCCGGAAAGGAGAGGCCGTTCCGCCCATCAACCGGATTTGTTGAAAGCGAATGATGCCATTGTTTGGGTTGAATACTTTGAACGACCGGGTGATGGAACCAACCGAGGTGAAAACCGTGTCGAAACGGATGGAATCCGTTTGCACGGTAATGCGTGCGGAGGAGTCGGTAATGAACGCTTCTTTTTTACAGGATAAAAAAAGCAACATCAGACACATGGCTGAACCAATCACCAACGGAAATGCCTTCATAAATCAAATGTATGAAATTAAGCGTCGGCATACGCGATCGTATAAACCGAAAGCCGGCCCGGTTGACAAGCAAACAAGGTTCGGCCAAAAGCCTCCAGCGTCGCTCCGGTGGTGAGCACATCATCAACCAACAAAATCGACGTTTGATTGAGCTGTTCAGGGCGGTTGATAAAAAAACAATCGGCCACATTCAACCATCGTTCGGTACGGCTTTTTCGGGTTTGTGTTTCTGTTTTTTTACATTGCACGGTCTCTTTCGACAAGACGGGAATTTGCATCACCGATGCCATGCCCGCAGCAATCAATGCCGCCTGGTTGTAGCCACGTTTTTTTTCTTTTGCAGGATGCATTGGAACCGGCAGCAGATAATCGATCTGTTCAAAGCGACCGCTCTGTTGCATCGAATAGGCAGCCAGTTTCCCCAACCAGATACCCAGGGCTTGTTCATTTTTATATTTCAGCGCGTGCAGCAGCGACTGGGTGATTTTTCCTTTCGAAAAATGAAGCAGGGATGCGGCGGATTGTATGGGTAATCGACCGGTCAATGCCCGCTCCGTTGGGTTATCGGGTATTTTTTCAAACTGGGTGAAAGGTAGTTTGCTCAGGCAGCTTATGCAGATCGGTTCCATTGAATGGATTAAACCGCTACCGCAGTGTAAACAGGTTGGTGGGTAAAATAAATGCAATACATCCCGCAGCAGCGGCCAGGTAACGTTCATCATGACGGGTGGATTAAAACAGTAAACGATAGAGTTCTTCTACTTTTCCAAGGGCGATGATCTCAATATCTTTTTTCCCGGTATTCGGAATCTTGTGTCCGTATTTGCTTACGATGATTTTTTCGAATCCCAGTTTTTGTGCTTCAGCGATGCGTTGTTCGATGCGGTTGACGGCCCGGATTTCTCCGCTCAGGCCAACTTCGCCGCAAAAACACAATCGGGGGGAGATGGGTTGGTCTTCATAACTGCTTAACAAGGCTGATATGATGGCTAGATCGATGGATGGATCCTCTACTTTGATCCCTCCGGCGATGTTGACGAACACATCTTTCATGCCAAAGGCAAAACCACCTCGTTTTTCGAGCACAGCCAATAAGAGTTGTAACCTTCTTAAATCAAATCCGCTGACAGTACGTTGCGGTGTGCCATATACACTGGCAGTTACCAAAGCTTGGGTTTCAATCAGCAGTGGTCTGAGTCCCTCCATGGTCGCTGCAATGGCAATGCCGCTGAGTTGATCTTCCTTGGGCGTGATGAGGATTTCGCTCGGGTTGCTGACAGCGCGCATACCGCCGGCATGCATTTCGTAAATACCTAATTCGGAGGTGGATCCGAACCGGTTTTTGAGCGTTCGCAATATTCGATAGGCATGGTGACGATCGCCTTCAAACTGCAGCACGGTGTCTACCATATGCTCCAGGATTTTTGGACCGGCAATGTTTCCGTCTTTGGTGATGTGTCCTATGATAAATACCGGCGTTTGTGTTTCCTTGGCAAACCGTTGAAAAGCGGCCGCCGTTTCCCGAATCTGGCTTACACTGCCCGGAGCCGAGTCTACATAAGGAGATTGCAGCGTCTGAATCGAGTCGATGATGACAACCTCCGGTTTGAGTTTTTTGATCTCCTTAAAAATGATTTGCGTGTCCGTTTCTGGCAGGATGAAAAAATCATCATTGATCGAACCCACACGGTCAGCCCGCATCCGAATTTGCTGGGTGCTCTCTTCGCCACTGATGTAGAGCACTTTCCGTCCGATCAACTGTAAACCGGTTTGCAGGAACAAAGTCGACTTGCCGATGCCCGGTTCACCGGCAACCAATACGATAGAACCGGCAACGATACCACCTCCTAAGACCCGATTCAGTTCCGCATCCGGACAAACCAATCTCGCTTCTTCGGCACTGTTCACTTCTTTGAGTGCAATTGTTTTTCGTTCACCCGATGTGGCGTTGTCTTTCCAGATGTCTTTCTCCACATTATCTTTTCCTCGTTGAACGACTTCTTCTACAATACTGTTCCATTGATTACAAGACGGACACCGACCAACCCACTTCGGTGATTCATGACCACACTGCTGACAGAAAAAAATGGTCTTCAACTTACTCATGCGGTAAAAGTAGTTCCAAAACAGCTAAAGAAAAAAAACTGAAATTTATTCAGTGTGTTGAACAACTTGGTTTCAATGTGCATGCCATTTATTGAATCAACCGGTACACTAATCATAGAATACTTGAACTTCATTGCACCTGATTGCAAGATGAATATATGAGGTTGTTGAAAAAGAAACAGCGTAGAAAAAAGCAACGTTCTAAAAAGTAAAAGGGCCGGCATAAAGCCGACCCTTTGTACTTACTAACCCATTAAATTCTATTGCTAAAGTACGAAGACCTGGGCCAATAAAAAAGAAAAACAAGGAAATGTGTATAAGTTTGGTTGATCACCCGTATTATAAATTAAAGCATAATATATTATATA
>CAZZJF010000052.1:0-12631 GCA_964654325.1 uncultured Ferruginibacter sp. | reverse complement strand
ATTCATAACGGCCTACCGGGATCACGGCCTCGCACTGGCGAAAGGTATTTCTGCCAATGCCTGTATGGCTGAATTATTTGGAAAAGCAACCGGTTGCAGTAAAGGAAAAGGCGGCAGTATGCACTTTTTCGGTGTCAACGAACATTTTTATGGTGGTCATGGCATTGTTGGTGCACAAATAGGTACCGGTGCTGGACTCGCTTTCGCTGAACAATACAAAGGCACCAAAAACGTAGTACTCTGTTTTTTTGGTGACGGCGCTATACGGCAGGGGATGTTACACGAAACGTTTAACATGGCCATGCTTTGGAGCCTGCCGGTTATTTTCATTTGCGAGAATAACAACTATGCCATGGGTACTTCGGTCGCGCGTACCAGTAAAACCCTAGATTTGGTCAAAACAGCAGATGCCTATGAGATGCCGGCCGATGTGGTCGACGGCATGAGTCCGGAAGAAGTGCATAACGCAATCACCCGGGCGGTGAATCGTGCCCGCGAAAATGGCGGTCCGACGCTGCTTGAAATCAAAACATATCGTTACAAGGGTCACAGCATGAGTGATCCGCAGAAATACCGAACCAAGGAAGAGCTGGAAGAATACAAACAAAAAGATCCTATTGAACATGTGCTCTCTGTTTTGAAAAAGACACACAAGGTGCCGGATGATCAAATCGAAGCCATCAATGAACGGGTTAAGAAAACCGTCGATGACTCGGTGACTTTCTCCGAAAATAGTCCTTGGCCTGAAGACGACGAATTGCTAAAAGACGTATACGTACAAAATGATTATCCATTCATCATGGATTAATATTCAATAATCAATTATGGCTAAACAATCTGAAAAAAACATGATGTCTCAACTGGCCGAATCCAGTGAACAATTGAATGCTGCCGGTACTTTTTTAGAAAAAAACAAAAAGACATTTAAACTAATTGGAATAGTGGTTGCGTTACTACTGGTTGGATACCTGGGGTTTCAGATTTACCAGGGTCAGGTGGTTGAACCTGAAAAACAGGCAGCCCGGGATGCCATTTACATGGAAGAAACGCTGTTTGACCAAATGGCCTCACAAAATGGCTTCAGTGCCGACTCTGTTTCCCTGGTCCTCCACGGAGGTGCATGGAATGGCTATAAAATGAATGGTATTCTCAAAGCCATCAAAAAATACGATGGCACTCCAACAGCTAACCGTATGCGTTATATTGCAGGGGCCTGTTATTTGCATGTTAGCAAGTTCGATAGCGCCATTATACATCTAAAATTGTTTGATGCTAACGGAAATGGCCAACTAGAAAGCCGCCGACACTCCATGATGGGTGATGCGTATGCTGAGAAAAAAGCAACCAAAGAAGCGTTAGAAAATTACGAGAAAGCCTTTGCCGTCAACGATAAGGATCCATTACTGGCTCCACAGGCATTGTATATCTGCGGCCGCTATGCCACTACACTCAACAAAAACAAGGAGGCCATTGATTATTTCAAAAAAATCAAGCAGTTGTTTCCCAATGCAGCAATAGTAACCAACGGCGAAGTTGACAAACGATTGGCAATGATGGGCGAACTCTAATACCAATCCACTGTATGTCGATTTACCGCCCCAATACATTATCAACGGAAGGCATCCAATTACCAGAGGATGCCTTTGTTGTTATTGTCAATACTGAATGGAACACGCCCATCATTGACAAATTAACCGCATCTTGTTCCGAGTACCTGTTGGGTAAAAACATCCGGTTTCTCATACTCACAGTACCCGGCGCCATTGAAATTCCGTTCGCTATTCGCCAGCATTATCGTGCACACCCAAAAACCAGTGCGTATATCGCATTGGGCTGTGTAATCAAAGGAGACACGCCTCATTTTGATTACGTTTGCAGCTCGGTTACACAAGCCATTACGACCCTCAACATGTCCATAGACGCTCCGGTTGTTTTCGGCATTCTCACAGTAAATACTATGGAACAGGCCATTGAACGAACCGGTGGTTTACACGGTGATAAAGGCAAAGAAGCGGCTGAAACAGCTGTTCAGATGATATTGTTGAAACAAGCCCTATAAATTTTAATTCCCGTGCACGTACAGATATTCATTCCTTGCTTCATTGACCAGCTCTATCCGGAAACGGCTTTTAATATGGTCAAGGTTCTCGAAAAAGCCGGTTGCACGGTATCCTATAACCCGTCTCAGACCTGTTGCGGTCAGCCTGCTTTCAATGCAGGATATGGTGACGATGCCAAAGCGGTGGCCGGTAAATTCATCCGGGATTTTGATGGCCAGGATTATATTATCACACCCAGCGCCAGTTGTTGCGGCTTTGTAAAAAATTATTACGGGTCTCTATTTGAAAACAGCGCCCAGTCGGTTGCCGTCAAACAATTGGCATCCCGCATCTACGAATTTTCCGATTTCATGGTGAATGTGCTCAATAGAACACAGCTTGACGCTAAACTCCATGCTAAAGCCACTTATCACGACAGCTGTGCGGCGCTGCGCGAATGTAAACTCAAATCCGAGCCACGAACCCTGCTTTCTCAAGTAGAAGGACTGGAGTTGGTGGAAATGAACGATGTAGAAACCTGTTGCGGGTTCGGTGGGACCTTCTCCGTCAAATTTGAGCCCATCTCCATCGGTATGGCCGATCAAAAAATAAAGAACGCCATCGCTACCGGAGCCGAGTATATCATTTCAACCGATATGAGCTGTTTGATGCAGCTCGATGGTTATGCCCAAAAGCAACAACTACCTATCAAAACAATGCATCTGGCCGACGTACTGGCCTCTGGCTGGTGAATCATTCCCCTTTTTTTCAAACCGGTTATTTGCGGAATGCCATTTCTGCAGAAAACAAATTATTTTACAAACTGTATTAAGCGTGAAAGGCAAAAAAGCGCAGTTTCCAATAAAACCTATTCATTTACTAACCTGTAACGTATGAACTATTGGCTTGTAAAATCAGAACCATTCAAATACAGCTGGGATCAGTTTGTAGCCGACAAAAAAACATATTGGGATGGCGTTCGCAATTACGGCGCCCGCAATAATCTCAAAGCGATGAAAAAAGGCGATCTGGCCTTTTTTTACCACAGCAATGAAGGTGTGGAGATCGTTGGCATTGCGACTGTTGTTCGGGAACATTACCCCGATCCAACCACCGACGAGGATGCCTGGGTGGTGGTCGATCTCAAACCGGTCAAAAAGTTGAAGAATGCCGTACCGCTATCCATGATTAAAGCGGAAAAAAGACTGGCCGGCATGGAACTGATTCGACTAGGTCGCTTATCCGTTCAAAAAGTGACACCCGCCGAGTGGACAATCGTACTGGAATTGGCCGGTGAAAAATAATCGATCATGAAAAAAAGACTGGTGTTTTTATCCGGTGCCGGCATTTCGGCAGAAAGCGGACTTAAAACCTTTCGTGACAGCGACGGCCTTTGGAATGGGTACAACATAGAAGAGGTGGCTACACCCCGTGCCTTTGCTCAAAATCCGCAGCGGGTTCTCGATTTTTATAACATGCGCCGACGTGATGTTTTTTTGGCACAACCCAATGCAGCACATCGAGCCATCGCTGAACTCGAGGCTATGTACGATGTGGTGGTAATCACACAAAATATCGATGATCTGCACGAACGGGCCGGCTCAACCAACATTTTACACCTTCATGGAGAAATCACCATGATGCGCAGCGTAACGGATCCGTCCATTCGTTCTGTTATTCGCGGAGACATCCAACTGGGCGACCACGCTCCGGATGGAGGACAATGGCGTCCTGATATAGTTTGGTTTGAAGAACCCGTGCCCATGATTGACATGGCAGCTGCTGAAATAGCGCTGGCCGATTGGCTGGTAGTGATTGGTACTTCCTTACAGGTCTATCCGGCAGCCGGGTTGATCCATTACGCAAAACCAGAAGCACAGAAATTTGTCATAGACCGTTCCATTCCTTCCATTCCTGCTGCATTAGGTTTTCAACCCATTGAGGCAACTGCCACAGAAGGTATGCAATTACTCATCCAACAGATAAACGAAAAATGCCCCGTATAAACGAGGCATTTCAGATGTAAGATTAATGTCGTACTGTTAGAAATTGACAGTCGATCCAACCGGCGCGTACTGGGCATTGTAAATGCCTTTGTTGGAAGCCGAGCCGGTGGCTGTAGAACCATCCAGAACATAAGCCACGATGCCACAATTAGCCGGAATCGCCGTATACGTTCCACTGGATGTGTTACCGCTCACTGGCATAGTGAATGGAACTTCATAAATATTGTCTTTGGTTTGTTCTGCCAGCGGAATTTCATCACCGAATAAATCAGTAGCGGTTCTGCGTAAAACGCCGTTGTGTACAAAATTCGTGATTGGGTTCTGTCCACCATATAAATAAGGAGTTGCCATACCTGGGGAATAGTAATTCACTTGAGGGAACACGAGTCCGTTTTCAACCAGGGCAATAACCAGTTTCATCGACTTCATGGAGTTGACACCGTATTTCACACGAACGGTACCGGTGATATTAGAACCGCTGGTGCTGCTGCTGATGGAAATACCAACGGGAGCCCAGGCTCTGAGCGCATCATCCAATTCGGAGTTTTCTTCACTCCACTCCGGTGTACGGCGGTTAAGGATAGCCGTTGGGTAACCGGAGATACCAAATTTAGAGTTGAAGGTAGTGTAGTATTGAAATTTGTAAGGATCAGAACCACCACCACCGTGGATACCTACAACGATGAGGTTTGGATGTGTGGCTTTATATTGCTCCAATTGATACGCAACTCGTGGACAATAACCGCACCAGGCACCGGTCATGTCCTCTACCATTGCCTTGGTTGTGAATGGTGACGCAGAGGCCGGAACTACTTCCAGTGTTTTGGGTGTTGATTGCGTGGTGCCAATCCGGGCTGTGATCTGATAGTTTCCTAAACCGCTGGGTACATACTTTGCGTTGATGGCGATGGTATTGTTCAGTAAAATACTGCAACAGCTGGTGATATCATTTCCGGCATCATCCTTGACAACAATGGAAACATAATCAAAACCATTGTATTCAACACGGCTGGTTGACAATACAACATTAATGCCACCGGCAGCAGAACATCCGCCATCCGCGGTGTCATCTTTCTTACAAGAGCTTGCCAACATGATCAATCCCAAGCCGGCCAGCAGTAAATGAGTTATTTTTTTCATATTCAATTTTTAGGACCTGAAAGTAATTCTTTTTTTGAAAAACTAAACGGTATAAAAAAATAAAAAATACGATTACCAATCCATGATTTGGCTATTGAAAAAAATGTACATTTAGGGCAATGAAAACCTTGTTCATGTTTAAACCGCTGATTATCATATTGCTGATTGGTTGCACAATCAATACCAATGCACAAGATGCCTTACCGTCCGTCAAACTCAGAACCTCCCAAGGCCGCACCATCGATTTTGCGGAGCTCGGCACGATGAGCAAAGACACACCGGTGGTCGTTTCATTCTGGGCGACCTGGTGCATCCCATGCATCACCGAACTCGATATTATCAGTGAAACCCTGGAACAACGTCAGCAGGAGAGACCCTTTCATTTTTTCGGCGTTTCGATTGACGATACCCGAACATCACGCCGCGTAAAACCTTTTATCAAAGGGAAAGGCTGGCAGTTCGACGTGCTGATGGATATCAATAGCGAGCTGAAACGATCGCTCAACGTAACAGATGTTCCGCATGTGTTGATTCTCAAAGACAATAAAGTGGTATACCGACACACCGGGTATATCGCCGGTGAAGAAAATAATTTATTCGCCGAAATCAAAAAGCTATAAGATCACTCTCTTTTGACTTATTTCCAATCAATGAAAACCAATCTTTTTTTACTCGCCCTGCTGAGTATTTCGGTTACTGCTGTGCTGGCCCAGAACAATGGCTCTTTTATGAAAGGTCATTTCAACGGTAGTTTTGAAAACTACTCACAATACTATCTCAAAGACATCAAAATAGATGCCTTGCCACCCGATGATAAATTCGGGATGAACAGTTTCTTAAAACTGGACTATAACTACGATAAATTCACCGCCGGTGTACAATTCGAATCATACTTGCCGCCCATTTTGGGATTCTATCCGGTGCCATTCGACGATCAAAGTAAATTAGTCAATAAGTATTTTAAATACGCCGACAAGAAATTCTCCATTCAGGTAGGCGATTTCTACGAACAGTTCGGAAGTGGCATGATTTTCCGGGCATATGAAAACCGACAAATCGGTATCAATAATGCCCTCGAAGGCGCCAACGTTTATGTAGAACCTACAAACTTCATGAAATTAAAAGTCATTTATGGTCGCACCCGTAAGCTGTTCGAATACACCAATTCAAATACAAGGGGCGCTGATGCGGAATTTGACCTGACACGGTTAATCAATCCAACCGGCGAAAAGAATAACAGTCTTTCCCTGGGAGGCAGCTTTGTCAGTCGCTATCAGGAGTATACCGGACCGATCGATGACTATCCGACCACCGTCAATGCCTATGCCGGCCGTGCTGCTTTTCAGTCGGGTGATATTGATATAGAAGCTGAGTATGTGGAGAAAGGAGCCGATCCGCATTTGCTGAACAACGAAAGCCTGGATAAAGGACGATCATTACAAGTGAATACAACCCTCACCAAAAATAATTTCGGTGCCACCCTCACGTACCGAACACTGTATAATATGAATTACCTCGCCGAACGGGAGGGAGAGTTCGCCTCGATCGGTCCGGTCAATTATGTACCTGCCTTAACCAAACAGCACGATTACCTTACCAGCAATATTTACGTATATGCAGCTCAGTTCAAAGGAGAGACCGGAGGTCAGCTCGATCTCTATTATCGTATCAAACCTAAGACGGCTCTCGGTGGAAAATATGGCATGTTGATTTCATTCAACATCTCGCATTTCAGCGGACTGGGCGATACCGGTAAAATATTCAGTAAACCCGGCATGAAATATTACAGCGACATCAACCTGGAGCTTAAGAAAAAATTCAGCCCTGATTTTGAAGCAACGCTGGCTGCACAACATATTTTTTATAACTCAGCTGTCATCCAGGCGGTATCGGAGGCTAATGTAGATGCCTATATTGTTGCCCTGGGCGGCTTATATAAATTTGCGCCACAAAAATCGTTGCGTTGCAAGTTCGAACACTTGTCTACGAAGACCGATCGGGGCAATTGGGTATCCGGCATCGCAGAATTTTCGATGTCATCGCCGTATACATTTTTCATCAGTGATTTGTATAACTATGGAAAGTCAGATGCGCATTACTATAACGTAGGCGCCAGTGTGACTAAAAAAGCCAACCGATTTAGTTTGTCGTTCGGTAAGCAACGGGCCGGCTTATTTTGCGTAGGCGGCATCTGTCGATTCGTGCCGGCATCTTTTGGTTTTACGGCATCCCTGACATCCACTTTCTCCAATTAATACGACGATTAATCTTAGTCCAGCAGGCGGGTTGTTTCTGTAAAGCGAATACCTGTATTTTCAAGGTCGGCCATAACAGGTTCATACAATGAAGGGGATGTTGGAATACACACGCCTTTTTGCCGAATGGTACCATTCAGGATCAGTCGGGCTGCAATACCCAACGGCATGCCAACGGTTTCCGCCATGGCCGTATGCGATTGACTGCGTCCTTTGACAACCAGCGAGCTGTTTACGCCATACCATTTATTATCAAGGATGTATTCCAGCTCATGCAGCATGACGATCATGTCATTATCGGTAGGAGACAGGTACAGCGAAGATTCCAGCAGTTGTTGCAGGATGTCCGCTGCGGAAGCATATGGTTTACGGAAAACGGCAGTTTCGTTTTCATAACCCAAACAGGCGAGTTGCTGATCCCAGACCGGTGAATGGTCGATTGAGAGCATCGATTGTCCATTTTTCTGTTCCATGTAGCGAAAAAAATCGGCGTAGGTCTTGCCTGAAAAATCGCTTAATGGAGATTCGGAGGTAAAACCCAACTGAATTAGATGATTCCAGCCATGCATGAAATCCGGGTGACGTAGGGTCGTTCGAACAAAAGTAGATGCCTCCGGAAGTTCGTACAAATCAATGTAGGGTAGGCTGTTTCGGTTTGGGTAATAGGAAAAATGCGTGGGTCGATCCTGGATGGTAACGGTTACCTGTTTGGGGTTGGCAAACAACGCTTCGTATCCAATCTCAACAGGTTGGTTATTGTGTCGGTAAAGCGCGCCTGCTTTGCCTGCCAACACAACATTTCGCGGGTTCCAGCTGATTTTATAATGCCAGGGATTGTTATCGCTTTCGGGCGATACCAGTCCGCCACAATGACTTTTAAACGATTGTATTTGGCCGCCTTTTGCTTTAATGGAATCGATCAGTTGCAGGGCACTCATATGGTCGATACCCGGATCCAGGCCCATTTCACAGAGAAAAAGCAGCCCTTTTTTTTCGACTTCGGCATGCATGCCTTTGATGGTATCATCCAAATACGAAGCCGTAAGCAAGGATTTGCCGTGATGGAGGCAATCGGTTGCAATCAACGCGTGTAGGGCAGGGGGCATCATGGAAATAACCAGGGCCGATTCAGCAATCAGCTGACTTCTAGACGCCGTATCATGGATATCCAGTTCAAAGGCTTTGCCAAACGGATGATTATTCAGCCGTTGGCTGAGATGCTCTGTACGGGCATCGGCTATCCAGAGTGGTCGTCCATCTTCGGGTGCGTGGGTGAGAAGGTAATCGATCAGTACACCGGCCGACTTGCCGGCACCGAAGAGAAGAATGGGTTGTTTCATGCCAGTTTTTGAAAGTTGTAAAAGTAGTTTATTTCATCCTGAAACCGAGCCGGCAACGGAGTTAAAATACCACTACAACTCTGGTTATTTTTCAGTCGATTTTTGTCCACAACAACCCCTTCGTTGTGCATAACTTAACATCTCTTTTTTTAGTCGGAAACCCTTGAAAAATAAAGCGTTTGTGGTAACTTCGTCCTTATTCGTAAGCATATGGAAAATCTGGAGAACTACGAGGGGTCGAACCCGAACAACCGCGGTAAAATCATACCTGTACATATTGAAGAGCAAATGAAAACCTCTTACATCGATTACTCGATGAGTGTAATCGTTGGACGAGCGTTACCGGATGTGCGCGATGGCTTGAAGCCGGTGCATCGGCGGGTGTTGTTTGGTATGAATGAGTTGGGCAATAACAGCAATAAGCCGTACAAAAAGTCAGCCCGTATTGTCGGTGAGGTTATGGGTAAATACCATCCGCATGGTGATGCTTCAATTTATGATACGATGGTTCGGATGGCCCAGGAATGGTCCATGCGTTACAAACTCGTTGATGGTCAGGGTAACTTCGGTAGCCAGGATGGTGATCCGCCCGCGGCCATGCGTTATACGGAGGTTCGGATGGAGAAGTTTGCCGAAGCCATGATGGATGATCTTGACAAAGACACTGTTGATTTTCAATATAATTTCGACGATTCCCTGATGGAGCCAACGGTATTGCCTACACGCATACCGCAATTATTGCTCAATGGCAGCAGTGGCATTGCGGTAGGCATGGCCACCAATATGATGCCGCACAACCTGAATGAGGTGGTTGATGGCTGTATTGCCTATATCAAAAACAAGGAAATCACCCTCGAGGAGCTGATCAAACATGTGAAAGCACCTGATTTCCCAACCGGCGGAATTATCTACGGATATGAAGGGGTTCGACAAGCTTTGTTCACCGGACGAGGCCGCGTGGTTTTGCGGGGTAAAACGACCGTGGAGAGTGATGCAAAGGGAAAGGAAAAAATCATCATCACCGAAATTCCTTATCAGGTCAACCGCGATACGCTTACACAGAAAATCGGTGAACTGATTCAGGAAAAAACCATTGAAGGCATCAGTGATGTCAACAATGAAAGTAACAATAAAGAAGGCACCCGGATTGTCATTGAACTGAAACGGGATGCCGTTGCCCAGGTCGTTATCAACCAGCTCTATAAATATTCCGAGCTGCAGACATCCTACGGCATTAATAATGTCGCATTAGTAAAAGGCCGTCCCCGTATCCTCAACATTCGTGATCTCATATCGGAGTTTGTGGAGTTTCGGCATGAGGTGGTTGTACGCCGCACCCGCTATGAACTGAAGAAAGCTGAGGAGAGGGCACATATCCTCGAAGGTTACATCATCGCACTCAATAACCTCGATGCGGTCATCAAGCTAATCCGCGAAAGCGCTACGCCGGTCATTGCCCACGAGGGATTAAAATCCTCATTCGGTATGAGCGATATACAGGCCAAAGCGGTGCTGGAACTTCGACTTCAGCGACTTACCGGCATGGAGATTGAAAAAATCCGTGAGGAGCATGCCGAAATCATGAAATTGATCGAGCACTTAAAGTTGATCCTTGCCAATGAAGACATGCGTTTTGATATCATCGAGAAAGAGCTCAACGAAGTCAAGGAACGGTTCGGCGATTCCCGGAAATCTGAAATCGTGTATGCCGATGATGAGATCAATATGCTTGATCTGATTGAAGAAGAAGATGTGGTCGTCACGATATCGCATCTGGGTTATATCAAACGTACATCTGCCTCAGAATACCGTCAGCAAAAACGCGGCGGTCGGGGAGCCCGCGGAAGCAGCACTCGTCAAGAAGATTATATCGAACATTTGTTTGTCGCTTCAACACACCATACCTTATTGTTCTTCACCGAAAAAGGACGCTGTTACTGGCTGAAAGTATATCAGATTCCCGAGGGCGATAAAACCAGCAAAGGAAGAGCCATACAAAACCTGGTTCAAATACCGGCCGATGATAAAGTACGGGCGATCATTGATATACCCAACCTGGAAGATGAAACCTTTGTCAAATCACATTACATCGTGCTCTGTACCAAACAGGGAATCATCAAAAAAACAGATCTCGAAGATTTCAGCCGGCCACGTCAAACCGGAATCAATGCCATAAATATCCTGGAAGGCGACCAGTTGCTGGCTGCAGAACTAACGGATGGCAACTGTGAGGTCATGCTGGCCGTTAAAAGCGGTCGCGCGATCCGCTTCCACGAAAATACCGTTCGCAGCACCGGACGTGGAGGTATTGGGGTAAATGGCATCGAGGTGGACGAACAATCAGATTGTGTCGTTGGAATGATTTGTGTGAATAAAGAAGATAAATCCAAAACCGTGCTGGTTGTCAGTGAAAAAGGATATGGTAAACGAACTTCACTGGATGACCCCGAAACGGGCGAACCCAATTATCGGATCACCAATCGCGGCGGTAAAGGTGTTAAAACCATCAACGTCACGGACAAAACCGGGGGATTGGTCGGCCTGTTGGCTGTCACCGAAAAAGAAGATCTCATGATCACTTGTGTGAGTGGCATTACCATCCGCATGTCGGTTTCTGCCATCAGTGAACAGGGCCGGGCTACACAGGGCGTCAAATTAATTCGCGTAGATGACGGAGACCAAATCGCCGGTATCACCAACCTGGATGAAATGGAAGAAGACAACCATGAAGGTTCCGATACCGATGAGCAGACTGAAGCCGGACAAGAGTCTGATACACCGTCTGCGGAATAAAGACTATTCACCGGTTCTCCATGAGGCCTAATCCCATATGCTTCAAATTTAAGCGTCATGGAGCGCTTGACTAACACATTTGGAAAGCGTTCGTTTTATGGCCAAGGTTACCAAAGAGCAAGATGAAATCTGGCGAAAGGATCCCCAAAAATGGAAATGGGGTATTTTTTACTACAATCCGGATGACGACCGGATATTACCACCTAAAAAGAATCCGGCTATGGGATGGACAATCAATTTTGCCAATCGGCAGTCCATTCTATTATTCATTTTTATTTTGTTGATTCCGCTGTCATTGCTCATTGTATTACTGCTATTGCTGAATTTATGAATCAAACTGCAGTTGAGGGGAGTCAATGCTTGTTTAATAATAATCTACCAAACAAGACAGGAAGAGCACCAATCGGTTACAAGCGAATCGACCGAAATACTCTGCTTAACATAATATTAATTATAGGAATGAATGTTCAGGTTTTACTTAGCAGTGCAAGTCGATTACAGCATGCGCATCATCCGTTCGGCGCCCCGAGGCATGTCGCCACCCGGCATACCCATGCCGCCTTGCATTTGACCGGTAAACTTGTTCAGGCGAAAGATCAGCGATATCAAAAAGTAACGACCCAATCGATTGCTGCGGGTATCCGTGAAGCCCGTTGCCGTTACCGAGCGATTTACGCCAATGTTTTGATTCAGCAAATCAAATCCTTGAAGCTTCAGCGACAAATTTTTCTTGGGTAAGAATTGCTTCTCCAGGCTTGATTGAATGATAAACGGATTGGCGGTCGCATTGGAAGATAAACCATAATTAAAGGTTTTATCTAATTCAAAGCTGAAAATGAAGTCTTTAGGTAGAAATATCCGAGTTGTATTCGAGAAAACCCAGCTTACATTGGTGCTGTTCAGTTCTTTTTGGGCGTTATTTTGGTTCGCATTCAGCGAATAATTGACCCCAAGATTGGTTTCCAGCCATTTTTTGACTTTGATATCGGTTGATAACCGCTGGCCAATCACCCAATTCCGACCGTCATTGCGGCGGTTTTGATCCAGCGAATCGCGTA
>CAZZJF010000051.1:0-12654 GCA_964654325.1 uncultured Ferruginibacter sp. | reverse complement strand
ACCTGTTAAATCATTTTCCCCATGATTCCTGCATCTGAACTCATCATAAATCAACGCGGGGCTATCTATCACCTCGATATTCACCCGAATGAATTGGCCAATACGGTTATCCTGGTAGGTGATCCGGGTCGCGTTGAAAAAGTAAGTCGCCATTTTGACCATATCCAGCATAAAACCCGACATCGCGAGTTTGTTAGTCATACCGGCACGATCGGTCATAAACAGCTAACCGTGCTGTCAACAGGAATCGGTCCCGATAACATTGATATTGCCATCAATGAATTGGATGCGTTGGCTAATATCGACTTTGAAAGCCGGGCCATTAAAAGTAATCTCCGTTCGCTTCGGTTGATACGGCTTGGGACTTCCGGCGCGTTGAGAGGCGATATTCCGGTCGACAGTCTGGTAGTCTCTTCCCATGGACTCGGTTTTGATAATGTGCTAAACTTCTACGTGCATGAGACTTCAGTTACGGAGCAGCAATTGATGGAGGCCTTTGTTCAGCATACACAATGGAACTCGGCTATCACACATCCCTATATTTTTGAAAGCAGTAAGCGGTTGGTTGATGCCTTTGGGGATGGATTTAGTAAGGGCATTACAATCACAGCCCCAGGTTTTTATGGACCTCAGGGTCGTGAATTGCGGTTGCGGTCGAGAACCCGATCAGTCATGGATCGTATCGAATCGTTTTCATTTGAAGGGCACCGGATTGCTAATTTTGAAATGGAATCATCAGCCATATTCGGATTAGGCAAATTACTCGGCCATCAGTGTGTGAGTGTAAATGTGATAGTAGCCAACCGGATCCTGCAACACTATTCAAAAGACAGTCATGCAGCTGTTGATAAGCTCATCGAACAGTCGCTGGAGGTTATCGTGAAAATTGACTAACAACAAGTCGCGTTGAATCTCTCAAAAGCTAGAACCCTACTGGGCTGGTCCCTGAAATTTGTACTAACTTTAAAGCTCTACAATAATTGTTTATGCTCAAAACCATTCCCGATTTTCTCTCCGTGCCCCGTATAGATCAGGTGGGAGTAGAGGAGCGCGCGTCTCGTTTTACCAAACGCAGTATAAAAAACGAAACCAAGCTCAATGGCTTGAAGCTGGCGCTTAATATGATTGATCTGACCACCCTGGAAGGGAAAGACACTGAAGGAAAGGTCCGGCAATTGTGTTACAAAGCCTTGCACCTGCATGATGCTTATCCGGGTTTGCCTACGGTAGCGGCAGTTTGTGTTTATCCTTCTATGGTGGGTATTGCCAAAAAGGCATTGGGTAATTCGGGTGTGAAAGTGGCTTCCGTGGCAACGGCCTTTCCGGCCGGTCAATCGACCCGGGATGTGAAACTCCGCGACACCCGCTACGCTTTGGCACAAGGTGCCGATGAAATCGATATGGTTATATCGCGGGGTAAATTTCACCAGGGGGAATACCAATATGTATTTGATGAAATTGCTGCAGTAAAAGAAGTGTGTGGTGAGGCACGACTCAAAGTCATTTTAGAAACCGGCGAATTGGGCACACTGGATAAGGTGCGACTGGCCAGTGATATCGCCATGTATGCCGGTGCAGACTTTATCAAAACATCAACCGGAAAAATTCAGCCGGCGGCTACCATGCCGGTTACGTTGGTGATGCTAGAGGCCATCCGCGACTTTTACTACAAAACCGGGAAGAAAATTGCGATGAAACCGGCCGGAGGCATTTCCAAGGCGAAGCAGGCGCTACACTATCTCGTCATGCTCAATGAAGTACTCGGTGAAGACTGGATGAACAATGAGTGGTTTCGTTTCGGAGCCAGCAGCCTGGCTAATGACATTTTGATGCAATTGATGAAACAACGGACCGGAGTATACCAAAGCGGGGATTATTTTTCGGTGGACTAAATAAAATTCAATCTGAATGTTATTTAGTTAATAAGGGTTGTTAGGTTAGAATTGATTGGGTAGTAATATGGCGACAGATCATGAGTGCAGTAGCAAAAAGAAGTTATCCAGTTTCTGTATTACTAAAGGGGTTCTTGTGAAGCGCTGAGATCTCAGTTGTTCAGGACTTTAGACGCTGGATTTTTAACCAAGGATAAATTTGCTTGTCTCTATGAAAAAATGAAAAACTATCCTATTTGATTATTCGCCTGATTCATTATTTAAGACAGCCTGAAATTAAGGATATAAGTACATGAAAAAATCAGCAGGAAGCCAATAACTTTATTATCAATTCGTATAATAATCGATCTAAAAACTAAACCTACGTTACCTCCAAAACATACTAAACCCTCATAAACTACCAATGGCCAAAAAAAATACCCTCCAACTCAAATTCGATAGTTCCCGGAATTTAGCGCCGGCGCCGGAAAGTAAAAGCCTGGCAAACATCGCATCGCAATATGAGTTATTCATCAACGGTGCTTTTGTGAAGCCTTCCTCGCGAAAGTATTTTACAACCATCAATCCCGCAACGGAAGAGAAGCTAGCCATGGTCGCACAAGCGAATGCTTCAGACGTGAATAAAGCCGTTGAGGCAGCCCGAAAAGCCTACGACAAGAACTGGAAAAAAATGCCAGCGAAGGAGCGTGCAAAATACATTTATCGAATCGCCCGCATCATACAGGAACGAGCTCGAGAGCTGGCCGTCGTGGAAACACTGGATGGCGGAAAGCCAATCCGGGAGAGCCGTGATTTTGATGTGCCAACTGCTGCCAATCATTTTTTCTATTACGCCGGCTGGGCCGATAAGTTGGATTATGCCTTTCCGAACCGGAAGGCCCAATCGCTGGGTGTGGCTGGCCAAATTATTCCCTGGAATTTTCCGTTGCTGATGGCTGCCTGGAAAATCGCTCCGGCACTGGCTACCGGAAATACCGTGGTGCTCAAACCGGCCGAAACAACCCCGCTTACCGCCTTGAAACTGGCGGAGATCATTCAGGAAGTTGATCTTCCTCCCGGGGTGGTAAATATCATCACCGGTGCCGGTGAAACAGGCGCTGCCATCGTCAATCATCCGAACGTACAAAAAATTGCCTTCACCGGATCAACCGATGTGGGTAAGCTTATTCAAAAAGCAGTTGTCGGCACATCAAAAAAACTAACCCTCGAGTTGGGAGGCAAAGCAGCCAATATCATTTTTGATGATGCGCCGTTGGATCAGGCCGTCGAAGGAATCATCAATGGCATCTTTTTCAATCAGGGACATGTCTGTTGTGCCGGATCCCGGTTGTTCATTCAGGAATCGGTTTATAAAACGGTTTTACGCAAACTGAAAGACCGCATGAACACCTTGATCGTGGGCGATCCGCTCGACAAAAACACAGACATTGGGGCCATCAATTCCAAACAACAACTCGATACGATTCATCGCTATATCCAAATCGGACAACAAGAAGGCGCTGAGCTCTATCAACCAGGTTGTACGATACCACGAAAAGGGTATTTCTGCAAACCGACCTTGTTCACCAATGTCGCTCAATCCAATCGCATCGCACAGGAAGAAATTTTCGGACCGGTTCTGGCCATCCAAACCTTTCGAACGGTGGATGAGGTCATTGAAAAGGCTAATAACACGCCGTTTGGATTATCAGCCGGTGTATGGACCGACAAAGGGTCTAAAATATTCAACCTGACTTCCCAATTACGGGCAGGCGTTATCTGGGCCAATACCTATAATAAATTCGACCCCACGTCACCGTTTGGCGGCTATAAAGAAAGCGGGTTTGGCAGAGAAGGAGGGTTGCAGGGACTGGAGGGGTATGTGAAATTTGCTTAGTAGGATTTTAGATGGTTGGTGTGTTTAGAATAGATAGGAGATAGGTCGTTAGGCCCACCATAATCTTTTAATCCACCAAACTTCCCAATCCTTATTTGAAGGCATTCAAACCGGTAATATCCATGCCGGTAATTAACAGGTGTACGTCATGGGTACCCTCATAGGTAATCACACTTTCCAGATTCATCATATGGCGCATGACGGAGTATTCACCCGTGATGCCCATGCCGCCCAGCATTTGCCTGGCGTCCCTACAGATGTTGGTGGCGATTTCGCAGGCATTTCGTTTAGCCATGGAAACCTGGGCCGGGGTCACTTTTCCTTCATTCATTAAAACACCCAGGCGCCAATTGAGCAACTGTGCTTTGGTGATTTCGGTGAGCATCTCAGCCAGTTTTTTCTGCTGTAACTGAAAACCACCGATCGGCTTACCGAATTGGATTCGTTCTTTACTGTACTGCAAGGCCGTATCATAACAATCCATCGCGGCACCAACCGCACCCCAGGCAATACCATAACGGGCTTTGGTCAAACAACTCAACGGACCTTTCAGGCCTTTGATATTGGGTAGAATATTTTCTTTGGGGACTTTGACATTATCAAAAACCAATTCGCCGGTAGCACTGGCACGCAGCGACCATTTGCCATGGGTTGTCGGAGTTGAGAATCCATCCATACCTCTTTCTACAATCAGACCATGAATCTCGCCAGCCTCATTCTTGGCCCAAACGACGGCCACCTGTGCAAACGGGGCATTACTGATCCACATTTTGGCGCCATTCAGAATCACATGATCACCTGCATCGGTGAAATGAGTCAGCATACCTCCCGGATCAGATCCGTGGTTAGGCTCCGTCAATCCGAAACAACCCAGCCATTCACCACTGGCCAACTTGGGAAGGAATTTGTGGCGTTGTTCTTCACTGCCGTATTGATAGATGGGAAACATCACTAGGCTTCCTTGCACCGAAGCGGTTGAACGAACCCCACTGTCGCCACGTTCGAGCTCCTGCATCATCAGTCCGTACGAAATATAATCCAGGCCGCCACCGCCATACTGTTCTGGTACGGTAGGCCCGAAACAGCCCAATTCGCCCATCTGCTGAACAATTTGAACCGGAAATTCCGCGCGCTGGGCATACTCCTCAATAATCGGTGAAATGTCTTTTTTGACATAGTTGCGAACCGTCTCACGAATCAGCTTTTGTTCTTCTGTGAGGAGTTCGTCAACACCAAAATAATCAGGTGAAATGAATTGGTCGGTTTTGGTAGCCATAGTATAAATTCAAACGTTAATGGTTAAAAGTAAAAAACGGGTTGGTAGGTTTTGTAAGTTCAGTAGGTTTTATACGCTTACTATATAAACAAGACCTCTAAAAACCAGTCATCAAATTCGCTTGCAAATATACCATCCAAGACCCGTTTCAATGGGTTTTGTGGATGATTTTCGGGTAAAATGGGGTAAATGGTGTGGCTTTTAGTTAAACTATTATAATTTCACTAGTCTGAATTGAAATTTCATCCCATGAACCGTTTTTTAGCCGTCGCTTTTCTGTTTTTTTCGCTTATTGCTTGTAAAAAAGAAGAGCAGCCATCGCCTGGCCCATCCCCGAATCCACAGGAGGCCTATTACTTTCCACCACTGAACAGTGCGACCTGGGAGACTAAATCAGCCGCCACACTGGGCTGGGACACGACCAAGCTAAATGAGGCTTTTGATTATGCCGGAACGGTCAATACCTATGGGCTGATCGTGTTGCAAAATGGCCGGATCGTAAAAGAAAAATACTGGAACAACTGGAATCAAGACACTCGATATTACATTGCGTCAGCCGGCAAATCTGTTTTTGCCTATTTAATGGGCATGGCTCAGGAAGACGGACTCCTGAATATCAATGATAAAACCAGTCAATACCTGGGAACAGGATGGACCAGCCTGCCACTTGCAAAAGAGAACCTTATAACCATTAGAAATCAGTTAACCATGACCACGGGCCTCGATGATGATGTACCGGATGATAATTGTGAAGACCCGTCATGCTTGGTCTACAAGTCCGATGCCGGTACACGCTGGGCTTATCATAATGCCCCCTATACCTTGTTACATGATGTATTGGCCGCGGCTTCTGGTCAAACTATCAATCAGTATTCCGATGTCCGGTTATTCAATCGTATTGGAATGTCACAGGCAACGTGGTTCAACAACGTGCTGTATTGCACCACCCGGGAGGCGGCTCGTTTCGGATCCCTTTCATTACGCAAAGGTGTCTGGCAGAACGACACCCTGCTCCGGGATCGGTCATATATTGATGCCATGACGAGTACCTCTCAAAATATCAACTTGTCGTATGGATACTTGTGGTGGTTAAACGGAAAGGCTACGTCCATGGTACCAACATTGCAAACAGTATTTAATCAACCACTGGTTCCAAACGGCCCAGCCGATATGATCATGGCCTTGGGAAAGGATGATAAAAAGATTTACGTCGTTCCATCCCTCAATATCGTTGTAGTGCGTTTAGGCGATGCGGCTGGACCCAGTGCATTGGCGCCCTCCGGATTTGATAATACGTTTTGGGGTAAGATGAAATTGGCCGTGAGGTATTGATCGCCACACGATGTCTATTGTATATACAAAGAATTGGTGTTTCGCGTGGTTGTGTGGGTTTGGAGGTTCGGTAGGGAAATTAAAATATCTTACACGTTTTCAATCGCCCAAACCTTTGCAACCCGTTAGTGCCTGACGACAATCTTTCGCGTTTCTAGTAAGCGGCCGTTTTCCATAATCTGTAAGATATAGCTACCAGCCGGCCATTTTTCCACATTGATTTTTTCAGCCGCCTTGTTAGCAACTGATTGATGGATGATTTTTCCGTTGATATCTGAAAAAACAAACGTAGTGGTTCCTTGCCATTCGTTTCGCACAATCAGGAGCTCATTACTCACCGGATTAGGAAATACCTTGATTTCATTGAGTGTGGAATAATTAAGATCGCTGCCTGATCTGGCGATGGGGGTAGTGGATTTGGTAACCGTACCGGTAGCCATTGTTACATTGTCAGGATCGAAACTGACGCTGGTAGGGGCGGAGCTCAGGTTGAAGTTGGCCACCCTGCCGGCAAATCCGGTGCTGATGCCATTACCGGCCACAAAGATGGAATCACCACGATCATAGAGGATCAGGTTGGTAGTAGTCGTTCCGGCGACTCTCAGATAGACCGGCATTGGAAAATGCGTGACGGAAGATCCGGTCGTTCTTGTTTGATTCAATTTAATGGTGATGTTGTTGCCGGACGTATACCAGGTAACCGTATAACTGGGTGTACCGAAACCATAAATCCAAGCATTGAAGTAGGGCGCAAGACTTGCACCGAACTGCCCTTCCATATGACGCTGCAAATCAGCTGTTGAAGCAGCTTGATAGGCGAGTGCGGTGTCATTCAGGTAGTTTCGGCAGGCTTGAAAAAAACGGGTATCTCCTAAAAGTGTTCGCAGCATGCTTACCACCATGGCGCCTCTCTCGTAGACCGCATTTGTGTTGGCGGATGTCCAAATGCTGTTGGAGGAGCTGCCATCTGTAATATAAATGGGTGTGGTCGAAGTGGCTCTGGCGGTTGATTTCATCGAAGAGCGCAGGGTAGCAGGGGTGCCTACACCGGAAACGAGTTCGGCGGCAACTGCTTCATTGTAACGGGCAAAACCTTCATTGAGCCAAAGATCGTTCCAGGTAGCGCAAGTCACTTTATTGCCAAACCACTGATGAGCCAACTCGTGGGCTATGATGCTGTTGCTTGATAATGCCGAGCTGCCCATACCGGAAAAGGTCTGATGCTCCATGCCACCACTGAATCCAAATTCATAATAACCATGTTTTTCATTTTTAAATGGGTAGTCGCCATAACGACTGCTAAAGGCGGATAGCTCCAATCCGCTTTTATCCAGTGCCGTTAGTATGGTATTCAAAGTGGTTGTGGTTTTGCCAGTAAACAGGTTGTACACAACGGGTACACTGGTTCCGTTTATCACGACAGGAGTGCGATAATATCTATCGAATTTAGCCACGGCGATCGAAACCAGATAGGAAGCAATGGGGTAACGGTGTTTGAATGACAGGATACGGTTACTGCCGGTGATGGAACTGTCAGTAAGTTTTCCGTTAGCCGCAGCCCAAAAAGTACTGGGTATGCTCAGGTTGATATCGATGGAGTCAATCTTGTCACGCATATCGTGTTTGCAGGGCCACCAGTCGCGGTCTTCGTATGATTCAGATAGCGTGTACACATAGTTGTTACTTCCACTACCTGCTTTTTGATAACCGAGCATTTGTCCGCTCGCAGCCGGGGAAGTGCCTTTGTAAAAAATGGTAAGTGAATCCTTGGTTCCAATATTGACAATAGGTGATGGGAAATTGATTTGTAAAATCTTACTGGTGTTCCACACTATCGAAGATGTTGCCAGTCTGGCATTTCGGTATTTGACCGAGTCAATCGTATATACATTGTTGAAATCAAAGGTGACGGAGCTTACATTAGTCGTGGTGGTTAGAAAATGGGTGGTAACATTCCCCCGAAGGTACTTCACCGGAGCCGTCGTGGAAGGCGAATCAGGATGAACACGCCAATTGCAACGGTGATAAATGACATTGATATTGGTGCCCTGCCCGAAGGATTCTGTTCCGGGCGCTACTTTATGGTTCGGATGATAGTAAGGTGAGGTTGATTGAGAGAGGCCTTCTTGTGAGAAGGCCAGTATTAGGATGTTGAACATCGCAAAAAAAAGCAAATGACGTCGCATATAGATATGGTTGATTGCTGCAAAGATGCAGTGTTTTCGGCTCATAAATCAGGATTTATTGTGGCTACGGTTGGCATTATCTAACCATTGAATGGACTACAATTTAGTATGCCTGCCGGTTTAACGACCAATGGAAGGGCAGGGATATAATACGCGACCAACAACAAACAATCTCTATCTTTAATTCAAAATTCCGCAAATGTTTAAAACCTACCTGGCCCTGGGCGACAGTTACACCATTGGCGAACAAGTGCCTCTGTTTGATAGCTTTCCGTATCAGTTGATTCAGTTGGTGCGGAAACAAAATTCGCAAGAGAGTTGGCTGGCACCGGAAATTGTCGCTAAAACCGGCTGGACCACCGACGAATTGCTGCAGCAGATCGAACAAACGCAATTACTCCCAGCCTACGACCTCGTGACATTATTGATAGGGGTTAATAATCAGTATCGCGGACGAACGGTTGAAAACTATCGGGAGGAGTTTTGGTTGCTGTTGCAAAAAGCAATCGCATTCGCCGGAGGAAATCCCAATCTAGTGGCGGTGCTAAGTATTCCCGACTGGGGTAAAACACCGTTTGCCCAAGAACGCGATACAGCGCACATTGAACAAGAAATAGATGCCTATAATCTTGCCTGTAAACAAATCACGGAAGAGGCTGGTGTTCGATTTGTCGATATCACAACATCCCAGCGGGCGGATGCCCACGATTTACAGTTTATGGCGGCAGATGGCTTGCATCCTTCCGGTAAAGAATATGCGAAGTGGGCCGTTAAAGTCTGTGGTTTGGTCGCTCCGCTTCCTTGATAGATTCACTTACGTTGCGCAAGTCTATCTTGACTCGTAGCTTTGGTTCGATTACGATTGATTCCTTTAAACGCACTAAAAAGGCATAACCAGCTGCATACACCGCAGGTTTATAAATAAGCAACAATTAATGAATCAATCAAACCGAAACAGGTATGCCAATAATTGATCTACTGATCATTTTTACGGAAACGTTTTTCGATAATCGACAGTTCGGCCTTAGTGAGGGAGGAAGTTGCTTTTAATACACTGCAAAATGCGGCTACCTCTGCTGCGGTTGCCGGACAACCAATATTCTCTCCAGGTTGGTCCAGTTTTTCACCTTTATTGCGAGCGAAGCTGTCGCCCAATGTGGAGCCCTGGTCATTAATAATAACAAAGAAGGGGAGGCCGGCCTCATCACCCATATATTTTTTCAGGTACACATCGGCGCCGGGCGTTTCGAGGTGTTTCTTGCCGTCAGACTCCTTAACCGTCAGGTGTACGGTGATATAGTGCTTGTTGAAAAGGGCTTTGCAGGACGCATCATTCATTGAGGCATCTAGTTTTTTGCACCATCCGCACCAGCTTGCGTGAAAAATAATAAAGACTTTTTTGTTTTCTTTTGCCGCTTGTTGATAGGCTTCAGACAGGATTTTATCGGCTGATTTTTTCTGACTGAACGCAGCCGATGTCAGCATCAAGGAGGCTATCAAAATAAATGAAAATCGCATGGTGATATAATTTGAGGATAGAAAAATAAGATGCTATTCGTTGGTTGATGATTTTTTAAGTAGTTAAATTAACCAATTTTTTTGAGATGGGGCATTTGAGCTGGCGAGGAAAGAGTGTCGGCAAAGGAAAATAGTTCAATAGGGTTTATTCGGTTACGTTGTTAAACAGGGTTGTAAATGCAGTTGACAGATTAGCTCTTTTGAAACCATTGAACAACCAAACAGCCAAAGCGACTACAAATCAGATAAGCATTGTTTCATCTCCTCTTGATATGAACGGGCTAGCTCTGCTGCTTTTTCCGCAAAATCAATCCCATCGCCGGCATAAATGATTGCTCGGGAAGCATTGACCAATAAACCGCAATCCTTGCTCATGCCGTATTTAGCAACCTCTTCCAAACTTCCACCTTGAGCACCTACACCCGGTACGAGCAGGAAATGATTGGGCACGATTTTTCGGATATTTTCCAGTTCAGAGGCCTGGGTAGCACCCACGACGAACATCAGCTGATCGCTGCTTCCCCAGGAGCTGATGGTTTCCAGCACTTGCTCGTAAAGATAGCGTCCGTTATGTAGTTTCAGCATTTCAAAATCATAGGCACCTTTGTTGCTGGTCAGTCCCAGTACAATGGTCCATTTGTCTTTGTAAGATAAGAAAGGCGCGATGCTGTCTTCACCCATATAAGGAGCTACGGTCACCGCATCAAATTTCAGTCTTTCAAAAAATGCTTTAGCATAATAACTGGAAGTATTGCCAATGTCCGCTCTTTTGGCATCAGCGATTTTCAGATGGGTATCCGGAATGTAATCGCAGGTTTCTTCGAGTGCATCCCAGCCACGCGCACCCAGCGCTTCATAAAAGGCGGTGTTTATTTTGTACGAAACGCAATAGGCTTTGGTTGCATCAATGATCTGTTTGTTGAACTCCACGATGCCATTTGGACGTTGTTGCAAATGCGCCGGTATTTTTCCCAGATCAGTATCGAGTCCTACGCACAGGAAGCTATGTTTCTCTTTAATCTGTTGGACAAGTTGCGAACGATTCATACTTATTTTAGGCGGTTCAAAAGTAGATAAATTATGGTTATTAGACAGTTGGAACCTGAGTGAGCGTACTCAAACTTCCAAGCACCCTCAACCGCTGATTCGCAGTTTCATCAGATTTTCAACCTCCTCGCTGTCCCATTTTTCGGCGATTTGGTCTAAACGCATCACATCATCCATGATCTGCTGTTGAGCATTCCCACGACGAAGCGCCTCGCTGTAACGCACATCCGGACTGAACGTGACCAGGCTATAGGCCGGCGTCCATAATTCGGGATACTTACTATGGAAACGGGCTTCAATTTTTTTCTGTAAGAGGAAAGTCGGGTCAGCGACTTTGTCGCGCATCTCGATGAAATTATTCAACGCAAGAGTGGCAATGGCGTCGCCGTCGGGTTTTCGCGATTGCTGATAGGCTTCCAAAATTGTTGGCCAATCATGATTGTGCTGGTTGATGAAGGCATTCAGCACAGCGCAGTCTTCAAACCCACAATTCATGCCTTGCCCAAAGAACGGAACAATGGCATGCGCAGCATCGCCGATCAGGGCAAAGTGGTTGTCATGTACCCATGGATAACATTGCACGGTAACCAATGATGCATTGGGGTTTTTTGTCCACTCATTGTCAAAATCTGTCATTAGCGGAAACGCATCGGCAAACACCTCGCTGAAAAAAGCACGGGCTTTTTCTAGGTTGTCTAAAGAGGCAAAAGACGGATCGCCTTCAAACGGGAAGAACAACGTGCAGGTAAACGTGCCGTCCATATTGGGCAAGGCAATCAGCATGTAATTCCCTCGTGGCCAGATATGCAATGCATTTTTTTCGAGCTGAAAACGGCCATCGGCATCCGGAGGAATACTGAGTTCTTTGTATCCGAAATCGATGTAATGCTGTTGGTATTGAAAACGATCAGAGTGGAGCTGATGCGATAAACGACCGGCAGAGAAGGCCCCATCGCTGCCAAAAATCAGATCCTGATCCGTTATCGTGGATACCCCGGTTTCCGTATGTACAAAATGCACTTGTTTGTTGCTCCAGTCGATGCGCTCGCAACGCTGATTGAAAAATAAAGTCGCACCTTCCGCCTCAGCAAGGGTCATCAGGGTTTTGTTGAGTTCACCTCTCGAAACCGAATTGATAAATTGTCCTTCTTTGCCATATGGCTGATAGGTTGATTCACCCTGCATGGTATGAATGTACCGCCCGTGCATGGGGATACATATTTTACGGATTTCATCCATCAGGCCAACTTCCTCCAAAGCCTTGATGCCCCGATCGCTTAAAGCAAGGTTGATGGAGCGGCCGGCGCTGATAGTTGTTAACCGCATGTCGGGCCTTCTTTCATAGACATTAACAACATACCCTTGTCTGCGTAAATAAACAGCCAGTAATGATCCTACCAGTCCGGCTCCGATAATTGTAATTTTTTTTGACATGGATCTATACGTTTCTAAAGTTTAATAGGTTCAAAATGTTCAATAGGTTCAAAATGGCAACCGAATTTTAATTAGATGATGAATGCGTTTCAA
>CAZZJF010000050.1:0-12670 GCA_964654325.1 uncultured Ferruginibacter sp. | reverse complement strand
CTATTGGGTATTTTGGCCGGATACCTGATCAATGAAAATACCGACGCCGTCTTTCAAAAGAGTTTTTCAGAAAAAATAAAATTACTGGCAACCATTTTTTTGCGTTGTGTTCACATGATCATTGCGCCCTTGATTTTTTCAACACTCGTGGTTGGCATCGCGCAACTGGGTGATATGAAAGCGGTTGGCCGAATAGGAGGAAAAGCCATGCTTTGGTTCGTTTCGGCCTCTCTGTTGAGTTTAGGGCTTGGTTTACTGTTGGTCAATATTGCAAAACCGGGTGAAGGATTGCATTTAAAAATAGACCCAACCAGCGAACATGCTAAAATGGCGCAGGATGTAGTGGGTAAAACCAGTGAATTTTCATTAGAGAAGTTCATCGGTCATGTTTTCCCGCGCAGTGTGTTTGAAGCAATGGCCAATAATGAAATCCTGCAATTGGTTGTTTTCTCCTTGTTTTTTGGCATTGCACTGGCCGCGATCGGAAAAAAGGGCGAACCCATCACCAAAGCGCTGGATTCCCTGGCACATGTTATTTTAAAGATGGTAGGCATGATCATGAAACTCGCACCAATTGGGGTATTTGGAGCCATGGCTGCTGTAATTTCCATAAAAGGATTGGGTGTTTTGTCAACTTTTTCAATGTACATCGGTTCGTTTTATGTTGGATTGGCTGTTTTGTGGCTGATTCTACTCTTGGTTGGTTACCTGATTTTAAAAAATCGGTTGTTCCCATTAATCAAGCGGATCGGCAGTCCGATGGCTGTTGCATTTAATACAGCCAGCAGTGAGGCGGTCTATCCCAAAATGCTGGAAGAGCTCGAACGCTACGGATGCGATAATAAAATTGTTTCCTTCACCTTGCCGTTAGGTTATTCCTTCAATTTGGATGGGAGCATGATGTACATGACCTTTGCCAGCATGTTTATTGCACAAGCCTATGATATCACCTCGCTGACAATGAACACCGGTGCTCAAATAACAATGTTGCTCGTTTTCATGATAACAAGTAAAGGGGTGGCAGCTGTTCCAAGGGCCTCGCTGGTGGCCATTTTGGCAACTGGTGCTATGTTTGGCATACCGGCAGAAGGGGTAGGGTTTCTATTGGCCGTTGATGTTTTCTGTGATATGGGCAGAACCATGACCAATGTCCTCGGAAATGCCCTTGCCACCGTAGCGGTATGTAAATGGGAGAAAGCACTAAAAACCTGATCGTCAGGCCTGGTGTATCAAAAAACAATCTGTTTAAAATGTCGATGTTACTAATTCGCCGGATCCTGATGATGATCGTTTTTTGGCCATCCGTTTCGCTGTTTTCGCAATCCAATTATCGATGGGTCGTCGTTGATCAGTATGAAAGACCTGTGTCTGCCATGGATGTTGTCATGAACGCGAAAAAGTATCAGACTGATACAGAGGGTCGGTTTGTTAGCGAGGAAAAAGTATTGGAGAATATGACGGTAGCCAAATCCGGATTTGCATCCACGATAACCGCGGTATCAACCCTGGATAGTCAGGAAATACGAATCGTCGTTCAAAAATCCTTTCACTGGAAAGATTTGCTCACACCGATGTTTTACATCAAATATGGGGGACTATGGCTGCTGTTGTTAATCGTTTTTGCAGAGACGGGACTTTTTGTGGGGTTCTTTCTGCCCGGTGATTCGTTGTTGTTTGTGGCCGGTATTTACAGCCACGATCTTATAAAAGGCTCGTTTGGATTCGGTGAAATGGGTCACTTTGCTGAACTGATGATCTTGGGCGTGTTGATCAGTGTTTGTGGTATATTGGGTAATGCTTTTGGTTACTGGTTTGGTAAGAAAAGTGGCCCGTTTTTGTTTGAACGGAAAGACACGTTTTTCTTCAAAAAGAAGTACCTCTATCAGGCGAAGGCGTTTTATGAAAAACATGGAGGTAGCGCCATTGTGATGGCTCGCTTTCTGCCCATCGTGCGTACGTTCGCGCCAATAGTGGCTGGTATTGTTCAGATGGATGCCAAAAAATTCACTTTTTTCAATATTGTAGGAAGTATTGCCTGGGTGTTCTCAATGTTGTTTGCAGGACATTATCTTCAGCAGTGGATTTTGTATTCGTTTGGATTTGACCTGAAGAAACACCTCGAACTGATCGTTCTCGGCATCATTTTCGTAACAACAGTGCCGGTTATTTTGAAAATGGTTTTTGGTAAAGTCAAAACAACAAGTGCCAATGATTGAGCATGTGGACTTTACCGGTTACGGAAAAAATAGAATGCATTGACTTTGTTGAAATCGGAACGGCCCGATTCAAATAAATTGGATGAGCCTGTCTTCGAAAACGAATACGTACAATCACTAACATGCCTGAGCACTTGAAAGCCCAACATCAAACAATATTCAACACAGCGGTTATTGTAGCCGCCCTGGGTTATTTCGTGGACATCTATGATCTGCTGTTGTTCAGCATCATTCGGGTGCCCAGTTTGACGGAGGTATTACACCTGACCACAGCGGCCAAAGAAGCAAAAGCTATGATACTGGAATCGGAGGGGGCCAGTGTGATTACCTGGCAAATGATTGGCTTACTGATTGGAGGTGTGATCTGGGGTATTCTCGGCGATAAAAAAGGACGGCTTAGTGTTTTGTTTGGATCTATTCTTTTGTATTCGCTGGCCAATATCGCCAACGGTATGGTGCAAACGGTGGAGCAATATAAAATTATCCGGTTTATTGCAGGCATCGGACTGGCCGGAGAATTAGGCGCCGGTATTACACTGGTTTCGGAACTGATTCATAAAAGCAAACGGGGCGTAGCGACGTCCTTGGTAGCCGGCATTGGCCTAACCGGAGCTGTTGTTGCTTTTTTCTTCAAACAAATATTTGACTGGCGAACATGCTATTACATAGGCGGCGGCATGGGCCTAATGCTGTTGGTCCTGCGAATCAGTGTGTTTGAATCGTCTATGTATCACAGCGACAAAATGACCAACGTTTCAAAAGGGAATATTTTTCTTTTTTTCAACAATCTCGACCGGTTCAGGCGCTATGTCATGAATGTGCTGATCGGATTGCCCACATGGCTCTGTATCGGTGTACTGGTCACGTTCTCAAAAGAGTTTGGTGAGAAATTAGGGATTGAAGGAATCGACCCCGGACTGTCAATCATGACAGCCTATGCGGCAATTTCTGTCGGAGATGTTTTGATTGGTCTTATTAGCCAATGGTTGCAAAGCCGAAAGAAGGCCTTGTATCTGTATTTGCTGTTCACCTTGGTGTTTATCGGTCTGTATTTTATTCCTGCCGTCAATCATTCAGCATTCAGTATGTATTGGATTTGTGCCGGGATTGGGTTTGGTACGGGCTACTGGGCCATCTTTGTGACCATGGCGGCCGAACAGTTTGGCACCAATTTGCGGGCGACAGCCACCACAACCATTCCTAATGTGGTAAGGGGTATGTTGGCGCTTTTCATCTTGCCTTTGTTTGAATGGCTGAAAGGATATTTAACGTATTTGCAAGCCGGATTGGCCACCGCGGGCATAATCATGGTGTTGGCCTTCATAGCCGTATACTTTGCGGATGAAACGTTTGGGAAGGATCTGGATTACGTGGAGCATTAAATCAATGTTGCTTCTTTCGCACTTTTTCAAAGGCTTGTACAATTTGTTCCGTTGTAATACTTGTCATGCATTGCATCGGTTCTTGTTTGTTTGTACACGGTTTGTTGCCAAATACACTGCAGGGTCGGCAAGGCAGGGATAGTGTTGTTTCTACAACACCATTGGGGTCTGTTTGTACGCCATTAAAACCAAAGCATTGGTGGGTGGCCCCCCAGATGCTAACTACCGGAACTTGTTGAATGGCTGCCAAATGCATATTGGCGCTATCCATGGTGATAACCGCCTCCATTCGCTGCATCAATCCTACCTGTTGGATAAACGACAAGTCGCTCACCACAACTGTGCGTGTATGCTTTTCCGCAAGTGTTACCATAGTGGGGTGCTCTTCCTTTCCGCCTAAAAGAAAGACCGTGTGCGACGTTGACAACGTGGCTATCAGTTGGCTACACTGATCCAACGGAAGTGTTTTGGTAGCATGCTTTGCAAAGGGTGCAAAGGCTACGAACGGTGGCGTAAACGGCTGTAAGTAATTGTCAATGGTTTTTTGATCAGCCAGTGACATCGAAACGGCGGGCAGTGGAAATGGTTGTGCCGACATTGAAAAGCCAGCGTTTTCAAACACTTGTCTGTATCGGACCGTTGTATGGATCAACGGTGTTGTTTTTTTGGTTGTAAGGATATCGTGTTTAGCGCCTCGGTCTTTTTTGATTGAAAAAATGGGCTTCCCGGATAAGCGAAACAGAAACCGGATGATTCGGCTGCGTAATACATCATGTAAGTCGGCAACTAGATGTATGGTATAAAGGGTTTTTAGTTGTCGAACTAATCGCCATAAACCCCCAAAACCACTGTATTGGGAGAGGCTTACCGGATGCACAATCAGCCGCTCAATATGTTCAAAAAGAGGAGCGAATGAAGGTTGTGTTAGGAATACAATTTCAAGGTTCGGATTTTCCCGGAGTGCTTGCTGTAAAACGGGGATGGTCATGGCAACGTCGCCCATGGCGGATAATCGGATGACTAAAACCCGTTGTACGCTCATTGATAGGATTTTTCTTCCGTCAGACGGGAGCCGGTCAGCTGGTTGATCTCTTTTTTGACAGCGGCCCGCTCATCATTGGTTTTATACACACTGCGTGCGGTGTCGACAAAGGCCTGTCCGAAATCCTGGCGTTTTTCAAAATCACGGCAATCGTCTTCGATATACCAGAGTTTCAAATTGATGTCATATAAGGCTTGATACAGCGGATGGTCTTTGGCAATGATCGAAGCGACCGCATTTTCCAAGACATCCTGTTCAGCCTCTAGGTTCTTCCGTTTTTCGGGATCCTTGATATGATGGAGCTTGATTTCGATGATGGTGAGTTTGTCAACAATCTCACCGTTGGAAACTTCAATAAGCATTGCGGTATTGATTAATTATTTAAGGATGCTTCTGCTGATTACAATGCGCTGTACTTCGCTGGTGCCTTCATAGATCTGAGTGATCTTGGCATCACGCATCAGTCGCTCGACATGGTATTCTTTTACAAAACCATATCCACCATGAATTTGGACCGCTTCCGTGGTTGTCCACATGGCCGTTTCACTGCTGAATACCTTAGCCATCGAGCTACTCAGGGTGTAGTCGAGGTGATGGTCTTTTTCCCAGGCTGATTTCAGGCAAAGCAATCGCGCCGACTCAATCCGGGTAGCCATATCGGCCAGTTTGAACTGAATGATCTGATGGTTCATGATTTCTTTTCCGAAGGCCTTGCGTTGTTTGCTGTAGGCCAGGGCGAGCTCATAAGCGCCGCTTGCGATGCCGAGGGCCTGAGACGCGATGCCGATTCGGCCACCGGCCAGGGTTTTCATCGCAAATTTGAATCCAAAGCCATCTACACCAATCCGGTTTTCTTTGAGCACTTTCACATCATTGAATAAGATCGTGTGTGTATCACTGCCCCGAATACCCAATTTATTTTCTTTGGCACCCACGACAACGCCGGGCCAGTTTTTTTCGACAATAAACGCATTGATACCATGACTGCCTTTGGCTACATCAGTTTGTGCTATAACGAGATACACACTGGCACTGTTGCCGTTGGTGATCCAGTTTTTCGTTCCGTTGAGCAGGTAATGGTCACCCTTGTCTTCGGCGGTGGTTCGTTGTGACGTGGCATCACTGCCGGCTTCCGGTTCACTCAACAGAAAGGCGCCTATGTACAGTTCGCCGTCTTTCTTTCCTTGCGCAAGGGGTTTCAGGTATTTTTCTTTTTGTTCCTCATTCCCATATTCCTGAATGCCATAACAAACCAAGCTGTTATTCACGCTCATGCAGACGCTCACACTGGCGTCGACCTTGCTGATTTCTTCCATGGCAAGCACATAACTGATCGTATCCATCCCGCTGCCGCCATACTCCGGTTTTACCATCATGCCCATGAAGCCCAGATCAGCCAGTTTTTCAATTTGTTCTTTCGGAAAACGCTGTTGTTCATCCCGTTCAATGACACCGGGTAAACATTCGTTTTGAGCAAAATCGCGGGCCGCCTGCTGGATCATCTTGTGTTCTTCGGAAAGCTGAAAATGCATAGGTAAAATTTTGGGGCAAAGGTAAGGCTTGTTGCCTGTTTAGACAATCCTTGTGGAAGGGGAATCGAACTTACGAACGTTTTTGTGTGTAGTGGCCCTTTTTCTTACTTTTAGGCATGTCCGAAAGTAGTCCATCCGCCATCTCCCGGCAGAATCTCAAGGTTCAAAAGATTATTGTGGCGATTTCCCTTGGCCTGTTTTTGGTGAAGATTTTCGCCTGGTGGCTGACCAATTCAGTGGCTATCTTAACGGATGCGCTCGAGAGCACGGTTAACGTCATCGCTGGATTTATGGGCCTATACAGCTTACATCTCTCGGCGAAACCCAAAGACAAGGAGCATCCCTACGGTCATGGCAAGGTTGAATTTATTACTGCGGCCATTGAAGGCGCTTTGATTACAGTGGCCGGTATTCTGATTATTCGCGAGGCGGTGATGAACCTTTTTACGGAGCATCCCTTCCAAAAAATCGACTGGGGGCTTTATCTGGTATCGGCAACGGCACTTGTGAACTATTTTGCCGGATTGGCTTGTGTTCGCACCGGAACGAAAAATCATTCGCCTGCCTTGATTTCAGGAGGCAAACACCTGATCTCAGATACATACACCACTCTCGGGATTATTGTTGGATTGGTACTTTTATATATAACCGGAATAGCCTGGATAGATGCCGCCGTAGCCATCTTGTTTGCATGCATCATCCTCTACACCGGCTATCGCATCATCCGAAAATCACTGGCCGGCATGATGGATGAAGCGGACACCGAGCTGATCCAGCATCTGGTAGACCTGTTGAATCAAAACCGTTCAGACAACTGGGTCGACTTACACAACCTCCGCATCATACAATATGGTTCACAGATACATATGGATTGCCACCTGACCGTGCCCTGGTACCTGAATGTACATGAAGCACACCGCCAGATTGATGCCCTATCGGGATTGGTGAAGCAGCATTTTGGCGACCGTGTTGAATTGTTTGTTCATACTGATGGTTGTCTTGAATTTTCCTGTGCCATCTGCGAAAAAGCAACCTGTACTCAACGGCAACATCCGTTTCAGCAAAAGATGGTGTGGACGGTAGACAATATTGTCAGTGATCAAAAACATCGCGTACAATCATGAGTTTAGAAGGCGTTCAGGATGTGGCTGCCTATTGGGATGCACGGTATGTCAACGGACAAACCGGATGGGATCTTGGGTCGCCTTCACCGGCCTTTGTGGATTTTTTTTCATCCATTTCAAACAAAGAAATAGCCATTTTGATTCCCGGTTGTGGAAACGCGCATGAGGCTGCCTGGTTGATCGAGTCAGGTTTTTCGCAGGTTACGGTGTTGGATATTGCCCCGCGCGCTATTCAGTTTCTGCGAGCACGTTTTCATGCAGTGGAAGGAAAACAGTTGACCATTGTTCACGCCGATTTCTTTGAATGGGAAGGGCAGTACGACTTGATTTTTGAACAAACGTTTTTTTGTGCACTGCATCCGGATAAGCGGCCGGCCTATGTTCGGCAAATGCATAAACTGCTTCGTTCAAACGGACTGCTGATTGGATTGCTTTTCAATCGATTGTTTGATGTGTCACCACCATACGGTGGTTCAATCGATGAATACCAGGGGCTCTTTGAACCTTATTTTAAAAAGGTGCATTTGCATCCTGCATCATTGTCCGTTCAGCCACGACAGGGCACTGAGCTCTGGATGGAATGGCAAAAAAAACCGCTTAGTTCAATTGAGAAAGACTTTGTTCGATAATATTGAGTGAAGCGTCCATTTGTTCTTCGGTGATAATGAGGGGTGGTGCAAACCGAATTTTATCACCATGCGTTGGTTTGGCGAGTAAGCCATTTTCTTTCAAAATCAAACAAAGTTCCCAGGCTGCTTCCGGATTCGGATGCTGGATAACGATGGCATTTAATAACCCACGGCCACGAATACACGAAATATGCCGGCTTTGCATGTTTTGCAGTCCGGTCCGAAGACGTTGACCCAGTTGTTCCGCACGTTCCGCCAGGTTTTCATCAACCAGTACCGATAGGGCAGCCATGGCAACTCGACAGGCGAGGGGGTTTCCGCCATATGTGCTTCCGTGTTCGCCCGGTTGGATGGTCAGCATGATGTCATCATTGGCCAGTACGGCACTAACCGGCAGGATGCCACCACTCAGGGCTTTACCCAGGATGAGAATATCCGGTTTAACCTGCTCATGATCGCAGCAGAGCATTTTACCGGTTCGGGCAAGTCCGGTTTGAATTTCATCGGCAATCATCAATACCTGATATTTTGAGCACAATGCACGGATACCGGAATAGTAACCCGTGTCCGGGACTACCACACCGGCTTCTCCCTGAATTGGTTCAAACATAAAACCGGCGACGGTTGGATCCTGCAGGGCTTTCTCCAGCGCCGGCAGATCGTTGTAGGGAATTACCTCAAAGCCAGGCATGAACGGACCAAATCGGGCATAGCTGCTTGGATCGGTAGAGGAGGAAATAGCAGAAAGGGTTCGCCCCCAGAAATTGCCTTCCACAAATACAATCTTAGCTTGATTTTCAGGAATGCCTTTGACTGCGTATCCCCAGCGACGGGCCAGTTTAATGGCTGTTTCGCCGCCTTCCACACCGGTATTCATTGGTAATACCTTGTCATATCCAAAAAGGCGGGTGATGTATTCTTCAAAAACGCCCAGCTGATCATTATGGAATGCCCGGGAAGTGAGGGTGAGCACGTCCGCTTGCTGGTGCAATGCAGCAACAATGGCAGGATGGCAATGACCTTGATTGACGGCGGAATATCCACTCAGGAAATCAATGTATTGTCTTCCATCCACATCCCAGAGATACACGCCAGCGCCTTTGGTTAAGACTACCGGTAACGGATGATAGTTATGAGCGCCGTAGCGATGTTCGAGGTCGAGAAAATGAGCGGTTTGTTGACTGGTTGATGATGGCTGCATGAAATAAAGGTTTGGGACAAGCGTCCGGTGATAGAAAAAAGCGACACGAAGTATGCAGACCTTCGTTAATGATTCAGGAGATCGAGATTGCCCTGCAGGATAGGTGCTATGAATGGAAGCGTTTCGATGGGGTAAAGATACAGTTTACCCATTATGAACAGCATAATGAGGAGGAAAAATCAGTTTTTCCGGTTTCTGTTCAAACAAGCCGTACACACTGCTTCCGGAACCGGACAGAGAGGCATACAAGGCGCCGGCATCATAGAGTTGTTGCTTGATCGCAGCAATCTCCGGATGTGTATTGAACACAGATTCTTCAAAATGATTGAATAGATAATCCTTCCAGGTATGAACCGGTTTATCAAGTGCTGCGCTTACAGGGGTGTAAGGGCGGTTGGGCGATAGGGCCGCAAAGGCCCGGCCGGTATGCACATGAATACCGGGATGCACGATGATAATATGATAAGCAGACAGGTCGATGGCACAAGGTGTCAACTTTTCGCCCCGGCCGGTTGCTAATGCCGGTGTGTTGAGCAAGAAATAGGGTACATCGCTCCCAAGTTGCAGTGCGTAGGCATGCAAGGCGTCATCGGAAAGTGTGGGCAGCGCTAGTTGCCGGATGGCTTTAAGCATGAAGGCCGCATCAGACGAGCCTCCTCCCAGTCCGGCACCCGATGGTATCGTTTTGTGAAGCCAGCATCGTATACCGCGTAAACGGGGAAAATCAGTTTTGATGAGTTGATATGCCCGAACACAAAGATTGTCGGCGGCAGGGGCGTCGATAACAAGTCCACTCGATGAGAAATGAATATGATCTGATTCAGGTTCAGGAATGAGCTCTAGCGCATCGTTCCATTGTACCGGATAAAAAATCGTTTCCAGGTTATGAAAGCCGTCGACTCGTCGATCTAGTATTTGTAATCCCAGATTTATTTTGGCGTGGGGAAAAACAATCATGCAAAAGGTGAATAGTAAACGTTAAATACCGCGTGCTTTTAATTCGTCTCGGATAGCAGCGGCACGCATGTAGTCTTCTTGTTCCAGAGCCTCATCCTGTAGTCTCTGTAGCTCATCGACCGACATTTTTTCCAGTTTGGCATTCTTTTTTTCGATAGCAGTGGTTTCGGTAACGGATGAACTGCTTTTTTCGTCCGGTTGTACGTTTTGAATGATGTGTTCGTAGGTGTAGATCGGGCATCCGAAACGGGCGGCCAGGGCCAATGCATCCGAGGTCCGCGAATCAATTACAACAGTGTTGTTATTCTGCACACATACAAGTTGCGCATAAAAGACACCTTCCTGTAAATCGTAAATAACTACTTCCAGCAAATCCACATCGAAAGCCAGCATGAAATTTTTCATCAGGTCATGGGTCAGCGGCCGATTGGGGTGCATCTTCTCCATAGCAACCACAATGGCTTGTGCTTCAAATCCGCCAATGACGATTGGAATACGACGTAGACCGTTAATTTCTCCTAAGATAACGGCATAGGAATGGGTTTGCGTGATGCTGTGTGAAACGGCAACAATCTCCAGTTCTATTTTTTTTTGTCCGGGCAAAACAAGCGTATTCTTACTGCAAATATAGGCAGATCCGTATATCGGTAAAATGATGACCCCATCCTTCAAAGGTAGTTTTGGTCAATTAGGCCCCTTTGAGTTTCTGGATGGCTGCGGTAATTTTCGGTACAACCTCGAAGGCGTCGCCCACAATGCCATAATCAGCTGCCTTGAAAAACGGAGCCTCCGGATCTTTGTTGATAACAACGATGGTCTTACTGCGGTTGACGCCGGCCAGGTGCTGAATCGCACCGGATATACCGATGGCAATATAGAGGTTCGGGGCAATCGCAATACCAGTCTGACCAACATGCTCATGGTGTGGACGCCAGTGTACGTCGGCTACCGGGCGACTACAAGCCGTTGCGGCACCCAGAACCTGTGCGAGATCAGTAACTAATCCCCAGTTCTCAGGTCCTTTCAGTCCACGTCCGCCACTGACAACGACGTCAGCTTCCGTCAGCGAAATCTCGCCACTTACTTTTTGGGTGGCTGTTACAGTTAACGACGGGGCTGGCAGTGTCAATTGGATTGGATTGACGGTAGCACTTCCTTCAACACGGGACGTCGTAAAGGAATTCGGATTCACCGATATGATTTTATGCGACGTTTTGATCGACACATGGGCATAGGCTTTTCCGCTAAAGACCGATTTTTTTACCACAAAGCCAGTCGTGGTGTCAGGTAAGGCCACGGCGCCAGATACCAGGCCCGCTTTCATTCGGGCGCTTAGTCGTGGAGCTATTGATTTGCCGGTATTGGTATTGCTAAAAATGATGATAGAAGCCGAAGCTTGTGAAGCAATCTGCTGCAATGCGATTGTATACAGCGCCGGATCGGTTTGATTCAACGTTTCATTGGACGCATGCCAGACCGTTGACAGGCCATAGTTTCCAAGCTCACTTAATGAATCGCCCGATTCGCCCAGCACGGCACCATGCACCGCCAAGCCCATTTGTTGTCCGAGTGCAGCCGCATAGGAGGCTGCTTCCAACGACGATTTCTTGATTTGCTTCTCACTTTGGTCGATAAATACCAGGATGCTCATACAGTTTTTGATTTGGGTTAGATGGCTTTGGCTTCTTCGTGCAGTAGTCGAACCAGTTCCTCGGGGTTTTCCGGAGAAACCAGTTTTACGCCCGCTTTGGCAGGAGGGAGCTCAAAGGAAATGATTTCAGTTAATGTTTCTGCAGTAACAGCCGGCTTTACGTGCAGCGGCTTCGTGCGTGCTCCCATGATCCCTTTCATGTTGGGAATGCGCTGCTCAGCCATTCCTTTCTGGCAACTCACCACCAAAGGAAAAGATGTTGAAACGGTTTCTTCTCCGCCTTCTATCTCTCTGTTTATAATGGCATTAGTGCCTGACATATCAAATTTAGTAGCATGAGAAACATAGGGTGTTTCTATCAATTCAGCGATCATGCCACCCAGGGATGAGCCATTGTGATCGATGGTTTCTTTACCGGTGAAGACAAGATCATAGCCGCCTGTTTTGGCGGTCTCGGCAATTTGGGAAGCCACTACAAAGCTGTCGCTGGAATCAATATCAATCCGGATGGCTTCATCACCACCCAATGCCAGGGCTTTTCGTAAAATCGGATCACCATCGGCGCCACCAACGTGAATCAGGTGCAGTACCGTACCGGGATCGGCCTCTTTGAGTTCGATGGCCCGAACCAGGGCATACCATTCGTCGTAGGGATTGATGATCCACTGCACACCGTCTGCAGCGAATTTCGTATTGTTATCAGTGAAAGCTATTTTTGCCGTTGTGTCTGGCGTTTTACTGATGCAAACCAGAATTTTCATATGCGGTTGAGTTGGTGAGGAACGAAATCGGGTGCAAATATACTCGCATTGTCTTGTCTAAAAAAAAACACATGCAACGGATTGATCATATTCGCAAAATGCTGGCAGAAAATGGTCCGGATAGCTTTCTGGAGCACGCCCTGGCGCTGGAGCTGATCAAAGAAGGGGATGAGCC
>CAZZJF010000049.1:0-12682 GCA_964654325.1 uncultured Ferruginibacter sp. | reverse complement strand
TTATTAATTTATTATTATTACTTTATATTATTTTTAAAATATTGGTTTTTATTATTTTAAAGACTCTCCCAAATCTCATTGCCGCGGAGCAGTTTATCCAAATCACCTTTCCCTTTGGTGGCCATCACTTCCTCTACTTGCATCGTCAGCATATCCTCATAACAGGCGCGTTCGGTTTGATAGAAGACGCCAAATGGACGGGGTAAATGCCCCTGCATCGACGGATCGTCGAACATTCGAACCAGGATCTGGGCTTTGTAAAAATCGCGCTCATCATGAATCCAGCAGTCGTCAGCGGTGAGTCCGTCGCCAAGTTCGACAACAATCGGACGGAACCCATCCAAGCGGATGCCCTTGTTCGCGTTGGTACCAAAGACCAGCGGCTTCCCTTGTTCGAGGAAGATCACTTCTTCGGGTTTGGTTCCTTTTTCGGTAAAGATTTCAAAGGCGCCATCGTTGAAGATGTTGCAGTTCTGATAGATTTCAAGAAAAGACGATCCCTTGTGGGCATTGGCCCGCAAAAGCATGGCCTGTAAATGCTTCGGATCGCGGTCCATAGTTCGGGCAATAAAGGTCGCATCAGCTCCCATCACTAGGGCAAGCGGGTTGAACGGATGATCAATACTGCCGAATGGTGTGCTTTTGGTTATTTTATGTTCTTCGGAGGTCGGTGAATATTGACCTTTGGTTAATCCGTAAATCTGATTGTTGAACAACAGGATGTTGACGTCGAAATTGCGTCGAAGCAAGTGGATGGTATGGTTGCCGCCAATGCTGAGTCCGTCGCCGTCACCGGTTACAATCCACACGCTCAATTCGGGACGAGTGGCTTTTAATCCGCTGGCAATGGCCGTGGCACGACCATGGATGCTGTGCATGCCATACGTGTTCATGTAGTAAGGAAACCGGCTGCTGCAGCCGATACCGGAAATAATCACAATGTTTTCCCGCGGAATACCCAGGGTTGGCATCACCTTTTGGACCTGTGCCAGGATGGAGTAGTCGCCACATCCCGGACACCAACGCACTTCCTGATCGGTGGCAAAATCTTTGGCAGTTAAAACAGATTCACTCATGCTGTCGAATTTGAAGCAGCACAAAGGTACTGCTAATTGTTGGGTAGTTCTGTTTTGAGTCAGTAGTCAACTGAATGAACTATTGTCTATTTTAGCTTCAAATAACCAAACGTTGAACGCCACGCCCCCGACTGTTGTGAAAAATACCGGCCGTTTTGCGACCCACGCGCTGCCGGCGGGTTTGGTCTTAGCCTTGCTGTTGTTTTTGTTCAATCCATTCGCGTTGGAACCAAAGGCCAGTATGGTCTTGTCGGTGGCCATTTTGATGATTGGCTGGTGGATCATGGAGGCGCTACCAATGCCGGTAGTAGCACTATTACCGATCATCTTATTTCCGTTGTTTGGCATCGCCCCATTGAAAGATGTATGTCGGTCGTATGCAGATTCAACCATTTTTTTATTCATGGGCGGCTTTCTGCTGGCCATTGCGCTGGAGAAATGGAATTTACACAAACGAATCGCCTTGCTGATTATCCAAAAAACAGGCACGAACGGGAACCGGATCATCCTGGGCTTTATTTTATCGACCGGCTTTTTAAGTCTGTGGCTCAGCAATACGGCCACTACGCTGATGATGTTTCCCATTGCCACCTCGGTCATCCATGTCATTGAGTCGCATCACATGGGAGAGGGCAATCTCCGACATTTCTCGCTGGCTCTGATGCTTAGCATTGCCTATGCCTCCAACTTCGCCATCGGAACCATTATTGGCACGCCTCCCAACGTAGCCTACGCGGGCTATTTATTGGAAACACACCAAATCAGCATTCCGTTTTCGGCCTGGATGCTGCTGTTCATACCACTTTCAGCGCTGCTGATGCTATCGCTCTACTGGGTGCTGGTCAAAGGCTTTTATGTAAATGGCATCCGTCACAGCGAAGCGGGCAGTCGCTATGTTCTGTCGGAACTAGAGAAAATGGGGAAGATGGGACCAGCCGAGAAAAGGGTGTTGGTTGTGTTCATCCTTACGGTTTTCGCTTGGATGAGTAAAGACGTCCTCAATGCCAGCCAGTCATGGATCCAATTGGATGATACGATGATCGCCATGGCGGGCGGACTTTCCCTGTTTTGTATTCCGGCCCCGTCCAAACAGGGTGCCCAACAAACCCGTCTATTGGTATGGCCCGATACCTCCCGAATGGCCTGGGGGATCTTGCTCATGTTTGGCGGCGGCATCGCGTTGGCTAAAGCCCTGGAAGACGCAAAACTCACCGATCAGATTGGTTCGTTTTTAACCACCTATACTAGCCACTCTCCGTTTCTGCTGGTCTTAAGCATCACGGCCATCTCTATTTTTTTGAGTGAAGTCATGAGCAACGTGGCTCAGGTCATTGTGATGTCCCCGATCATCACAGCGATGGCGCTGAAGCTGCAAATCGACCCGCTGTTGCTGGGTATTCCAATGACACTCGCTGCCAGCTGTGCCAGCATGCTCCCAATGGGTACACCACCCAATGCGCTGGTATTCGCAAGCGGCCATATCCGTATGAGGGATATGCTCAAGGCCGGTTTTGTCTTAAACCTGATTGCAATCCTGCTCATCACGCTTTTTTGCTATTTTCTGCAGCCCTTCGTTATGAATCTGTTTAAATAACGGGAAAGCGTACCTGCATCTACCGACAAGACTCCAGGAAGTCTTCGATGCCCTGTACCATTTTTTCAGCCAGCTGTTGCTGAAATCCGGCATCCAGTATTTTGGCTTCTTCTTCCGGATTACTCAGGAAAAGAGTTTCCACCAGTGCATTGGGGTACTCGGTAGGACTGTTCAACATAAAATTGAAAGAGCCGTTGTTGCCATATTCTTTCAATCCGAGTTCGAGCATGCGTTGATATATTTTTTGACTCAACGCTCGAAAACCCTCATACCGGTAGAACGTGCTTGTGCCGGATGCAAAGGGATCGGATGCGGAGTTCAGGTGAATACTGATCAGCAGATCGGGTACACTGTCACGGTAAAACAGAATCCGCTCTTTGTTATCTACAAATTGTTCTTTCTCCCGTGTCATGATGACCCGGGCGCCTTTCTGCTTCAGGATTTTCTGAACGCGCAGGGCCAATTGAAGAGCCAGATCTTTTTCAGATGAACCGGTGAGACCGGATGCTCCGGGATTGGATCCGCCATGTCCGGCGTCGACTGCAATGGTGAGGTGATGAATGCGCAGATCTTCCGGTTGACGGCGTATGCGAATGACTAGCTGATTGCCGCTGTAATAAATGGCATGTCCCCAGTGCTGTTGTTTATGCAAGGTGATGGTCAGTCGGAAAATCTCATCGGCGATTTGCTCATAGGTTACACGTCGAACTGCTTTGGCGGATTGCAACTGATCAATCCAGTTGGTATTATTGGTAGCGCCAAATACATCCACTACCAGTTGAGCCGGATCTGTTTTTTGCATCGATTGATACGGACATTTGGCAAACAGCTGCAACGTTACAAAATCATGGCTGGCATCGCCATACACACGAATTTTTCCGGTAAGGGAAGGTTGCGCGACCACCCCCTCAGGCATTATTTTCACCACATCGTCCGGAATAATGGCAGTGCGCGAGGGTGCGAGCCTGACCTTGAAGTCGTTACCAACTTTTCCAACGACACGAAGAGGAATGGCGCTGTCAATATAGCCGATTTTAGCCCCGCCCAGGCGATCTTCTCCGAGTCCGTATTCCAAATGAGCCAACCGCCCCTTGGTCATAACGGTCATGGGTACTTGATTATTCATGACAGTAAAAGTCGCTGTTGTTTTTTTGTAAATGGTGTCCCCATTCGATGAGATCAACTGAACCGACCATTTGTCGTTATTGAACTGATCGTCTTCTGTAATTCGGACAACCCCTTGATAAATGCCGGCCATACCGTCTGCCTGTTGTTTAGGTAATTCTTTCAGTGGCGTTTGGCGAATGCTGGCCTTACATCCCGGCAAGGCTTTGACTCGTACAATCACCTCATCACCGGGACTCAACAGCAGATCGCCGGTAGGTACCGTTTGGATACGTTCAATCGAAAACGATGAAACCGGTTTTTCCGGTTCCGGGGGATCGTATGTAAACACGACCGTCTTCTCAGCTTTTTTGGATCCCGATCGGGCTACCAGACTATAGGTAGTTTGTGGTTGAACAAGGGATGTTTTATAGGCAAAAGCACCGGTAGCATAAACCGTCACCGGCTCGCCATTAATCGTCAGTGAACAACCCTTGCACACCACGCCGGTAATGAAAACCTGTTTGGACGGTACGGTTTGATTGAGTTTATCGGGTTCGGCTATGCGGATGAACGGATCTGTTTGCTGAGCCATCAGTGAACTGCTGTTCAGAAACAGCCAGATGGTAAAGGCAACTGCACGGAAAGGATAATTCATCAAAAGGCATATTGATTTTTGTCAATCAGAAAGGCGGCGATTCGCCGACGAGCCTCTTTGCTATTGAACGGAATCGGTTTTAAAAATCGCTTCAAACCCATTTGCATCAAGCGAAGTTCATCGCCCTCCGCAAAAGCACAGAGTGCTTCCCGACCATGCGATTGCATGTTTTCGATTGCACCATTCAAATAACAGCGAAACATGTCATAAGGCAATGCCGCAGCCGCTTCTCCCTGCTCCTCCCGCGTGCGGATAAGCCGAAGGAGGGCGCTTTCGGCGTTGAACGTGCAGATGGCCATATCAGCAATATGCATGATAATTTCCTGTTCGTCTTGCAACGCCATCATCAGTTTCTGTACAGCAGATCCGGCTACCATCAAAATTGCTTTTTTCATTTGCAAGACGGCTTTTTTCTCCGCTACATACAGCCCGACCTCCTCTTCCCCGAAATCCGGAATACTCAACAACTCAGTTGCTACCTGCATGGCCGGTGTCATCAAGTCCAACTTCCCCTTCATGGCCCGCTTCAGCATCATATCGACAATCAACAACCGATTGATCTCATTGGTGCCTTCAAAAATACGGTTAATGCGGCTGTCGCGATAAGAACGACTAACCGGATATTCATCACTGAAGCCATTGCCTCCATGGATCTGCACGCCCTCATCAACAACAAAATCAACCATCTCGCTGCCCTCCACTTTCAATATGGCACATTCAATAGCAAATTCTTCGGCGGCACCCAGTAACGACTCACTGTATGGCTTACCCGAAGCCACCAGTTCTTTTTCTTTCGCATCGATCCAGGCAGCAGTTCGATAGAGCGCACTCTCACAAACCCATGTCCGAATGGTCATTTCAGCAATTTTATGCTGGATGGCGCCAAAGGCCGTTAGTTTCTTTTTAAACTGTTCACGCGTATTGGCATAGCGAATCGTTTCGGAAACAGTTGTTTTAGCGGCGCCCAACACGGCCGCACATAATTTCAGTCGGCCAATGTTCAGAATATTGAATGCGATAATATGGCCGCGACCGATTTCGCCTAGTAGGTTTTCTAGGGGCACTTTGCAATCCTGAAAATACAATTGAACGGTCGATGAGCCCTTGATACCCATTTTGTGTTCTTCGGGGCCCATGGTAAACCCTTCTGTCCCCCGCTCTACGATGAAAGCCGTGAATTGCTCGCCGTTGATTTTGGCAAACACGGTGTATACATCCGAAAAGCCACCATTCGTTATCCAGCATTTTTGTCCGTTCAGAATATAGTGCTTGCCGTCGGCCGAAAGAACTGCTGTAGTTTTGGCACTGAGGGCGTCGCTGCCGCTATTCGGTTCCGTTAGTCCATAGGATGCCTTCCATTTGCCACTAGCCAGATTGGGGATATATTTTTGCTTTTGTTGTTCGTTACCGAAATACAAAATCGGTAAGGTGCCTATTCCGATGTGGGCGGCCACGGCCACACTGAATGAAAAGCCGGAACCCAATCCTTCATTGATCAGGGTTGACGTAACAAAGTCTTTGCCAAATCCTCCCAGCGACTCGGGCACAGAAGCACTGAGCAAACCCTGTTCTCCTGCTTTTTCCATGAGACTGGACATAAGCCCTTCTTCCAGTTGTTCAATCCGGTCAATGACTGGCAAAACCTCTGCTTGGAGAAACTGTGTACAGGAATCAAAGATCATCCGCTGTTCCTCCGAAAAATCAGCCGGTATGAATGTATCAGCCGGTTCGCTTTCGCGGATCAGCCATTCGCCGCCTCGCATGGGTTGTTGATTGGTTTTCATAAAAAAAACATTTGCATAGTGGGTTACGGAAGCCGGTGTCGATTGGTTATAAAGATATTCAACGGATTTGTTTTCAGGAAATTATTTGACGAAAATCGTATCTTCCACGACCATTGATCCCTTGCTGCTGCTCCTTTCTTCCATATTAATCGCGTTGCTGCTCTTTCTGTATATGATGCTGCTCATGCAATACCGACGAGCGTGGTTTCGTGCTGGTAACATGAGTCCATCTCTCAGCAATCAAACGGATAGTCCGTTTCTATCGGTCATCGTGGCTGTCCGTAACGAAGAACAACGAATCGAAACACTGATCAACCATCTGCTGGCCCAGCACTATCCGGAAACCCGCATGGAGATCATCATCGTTGATGATCATTCCACCGATCAAACGGCCACTCGGGTGCAATCCTTTACCGATCCCAGGGTACGGTTGCTGCGAATGACGGAAGTGGACAACACCACCGTGGCTTTTAAAAAGCTGGCCTTACAAACCGCAGTTGCCGCTTCGAGGGGTAGCTATATCGTAACGACGGATGCCGATTGCCGGATGGGAAAATACTGGCTTCGAACCATTGCCGACACTATCCTGCATGAAAAGCCGGCGATGATGGTGATGCCCGTAGAGATGTTCCGGTCCTGGCGCCCCCTGGCGCTGTTTCAATCACTCGATTTTTTGTCGTTGCAAGGCATCACCATGGCCCTATTCGGCCTCAAAACACCGGCACTCTGCAACGGAGCGAATATGGCCTACAGCAAAGAATGCTTCGAAGCGGTTGGTGGATATGCCGGCCTCACGCATATGGCCAGTGGCGACGATATGATGCTGCTGGAAAAATGTAACCGCCAATTTCCCGGGCGGGTTGTGTATCTGAAAAACAAGCATGCCATTGTTCATACCGATCCGGAACCAACCGTGGCCGCTTTCATTCAACAGCGTATCCGGTGGTCCGGTAAAATGCATGGCACCGGCCATTCGGGAATAAAACCGGTGTTTCTCCTGGTGGGATCACTGAATGCCGGACTGCTCTTGTTTGGCCTCTGCATCTTGCTGTTGCCCGAAACGAATCGAGCAGCTATGGCCGACATGGGGTTACTCTTTCTCCTCATCAAAACCATCGTGGAATTATACTTTTTATTTCCGGTAGCTCGCTTCTTCGGAAGGACCCGCATGCTCTGGTTCTTTCCGGTTGCCCAACCCGTTCATATCCTCTACACCGTTGTAGCCGGCTTACTCTCATTCCGAAAAACCTATTCCTGGAAAGGAAGACAAGTCCGATAACCAATGGCAATCCCCTCTTTCGTAACAGCACTCTGGAAACAAAATAAGCTGGCCTTTTTTGCCGCCGTATATCTGCTTGCGCTGATTTTACTGGCTGTTCTTGGATACCTCATCGTACCCGACCAAACGCCAAACGCCAATACACAAATAGCCGCCATGGCCTCCAAGAAGCCCGGCCATAAACAGTTGTTTATCTTCCTGCCAACCGAAGCAACGGAAAAATCATCCTGGACAACACTGTTCAGCGGTAAACCGGCTACCCATACGCTGGTGCCTATTCACACGTACCAGCTATCCGGCGACAATCTCTTCATCCATGAATACATCCATCCACAGGCCGGTGAGTGGAAATCGTTTTCCATTCATGATCTGACCGGTGGTAGACCAGAAACCTGGCCTTCCTTGATCCGAAAAAAAACATTTTACTTAGGTACCGATGGTTTAGGACGAGATATCCTCAGTCGGTTGATCATTGGTACGCGGGTAAGCCTTACCGTTGGTTTCATGGGCATGTTTATCTCCTTGATTATAGGCTTTCTGATCGGGTCGTTGGGTGCACTGGGCGGACCGAAAACAGACTCGCTGGTGCAATGGTTTCTGGGGGTGTTCTGGAGTATACCCACCATCTTGCTCGTGTTCGCCATGACACTGGCCTTTGGAAAAGGAAACATGCAGATTTATGCAGCCATCGGATGCACCCTGTGGGTACAAATAGCCCGTGTAACCCGCAGCCAACTGATGAGCCTCCGGGAGCGGGAGTATGTGCAGGCCGCTACGTTGATGGGATTCAGCAACATGCGTATTCTATTCCGGCATTTATTGCCCAACATGACTGGCCCCTTGCTGGTCCTGGGCACCGCCAATTTCGCCAGTGCGATCATGATTGAAGCCGGCCTGAGTTTTTTGGGATTGGGTATACAAGCACCGCAACCCAGTTGGGGACTGATGATCAAAGAGCACTATAGCTATCTTATCACGAATAAACCGGAAATGGCCCTGATACCCGGACTAGCCATCGTATCACTGGTCTTGGCCGTTCATTTGCTCGGTAGCGCTTTTCGGGATCGGTGGGATGTTCGAAACGCCTGATTTATTTCTGGGGAACAACGGGCACGTTGCGGCAAAAGCCTTCCTCCAGCGAAATAAAGGTTTCGGTACGTTCAATGCCTTTTATTTTCTGGAGTTCATCGTGCAACACAAACCGCAATTGATTGATGTCTTTGCACACCACTTCCAGAAACATGCTGTAACTGCCGGTAATATAGTTGAGGCGAATGATTTCCGGTATCTTCATCAGGTCTTTGGCAACGGAATCATAGAGCGAGCTTTTTTCGAGGTAAATCCCTACAAATGCCGTGATGTCGTATCCCAGCAACTTAAGATCCACATTCAGCCGGGTTCCGCGCACAATGCCAAACTCTTGCAGCTTTTTTATGCGAACGTGAATGGTTCCGCCACTGACAAACAGCCGTTTTCCCAACTCGGCATAGGATATCTCGGCATTCTCCATCATGGCCTCGATGATTTGCAGGTCCAATTTGTCGAGATTCATTTTACCAGCCATATTGTTTGTTTTTTTTGAAAATTTTAATCGAGGGGTCAAATATTTGCCATTATTCTAACATTTCAAAATTATTTTTCAATAATGCCCTGTAAAATCCTGTCATCAGGATAGTCTATTTAAGTTCAATCGAGTGTTTCGCATCGCCAATCGGGCTCAGTATCTTTGCGGCGATGGGACAGAAAAAGCTGCTTCGATTTAATCAGTTACGGGCATTATCTAATGTATTCGAATACCCGAAAGACATGGCCGGCACCTGGCATTCGGTGTTTGGTAATACCCATCCCCTGCTGCTCGAACTGGCCTGCGGACGAGGCGAATATACCATCGGACTCGCTGAGCAGTTTCCGGATCAAAATGTGATGGGATTAGACGTCAAGGGAAACCGGATGTATCTGGGTGCTCGATATGCCGCTGAGAAACCCCTGCCCAACGTCCTTTTTCTGCGCACGCAAATTGAAATGATCACCGATTATTTTTCGCCGGGAGAAGTTGCCGAACTCTGGATCACATTCCCCGATCCTCAACTCCGGACCTCACGGGCTAAAAAACGACTCACCCATCCGCGTTTTTTACGTTTATACCAGCAAATCCTGCAACCGGGCGGCTTGATTCACCTGAAAACCGATTCGCCGGTATTGTATGATTTCACCCTACATGTGATTAATCGTCACCAATTGATCCTGCATAGCTGCTCCCATGATGTCTATGCCCAACCAACGGTTGATCCGCGTCTTCGGATTCAAACGCATTACGAAAAACTCGATATCGCACAAAGCAACCGGATCCATTACATTTGTTTCTCCCTGACGGGCGAATTGAAAAACGACGACGATCAGTTACAGGAATACCTGAAACAGCACGAACAAACCACCCTTTGAACTTGTTGAAAGCCCATGCGGAAACAAGAAAAGCTCATTGAAGGCGTTGATTTTTATTATAACGAAACCGGATTTGTGGTACTAACGGCCGCCTATCACCTGAAAAAAGGCCATTGTTGCGGCAACGGCTGTCTGCATTGTCCATACAATTACGAATCCGTACCGGAGCCCCTTCGCACCGAACTCCTGGAAAAAAAACAGGCAGACAATCATGAAAACAACTAAGCATCCCTCGAAAAAGGTACAGTCAAGCCACTCGTTGGATACAGCCTCGACAGAGGCCCGATCAATCTATACCGATATTTACGACATCGTTCGTCAAATACCACGTGGCCAAGTAACATCCTACGGGGCCATTGCGGCCTACCTTGGTACCCGTTCCGGCGCACGACTGGTTGGCTGGGCCATGAATGCCTCTCATACACAAGCGCCAGATATTCCCGCCCATCGGGTTGTCAACCGTAAGGGCATACTCACTGGAAAACATCATTTCGCCACACCCCAGCTGATGGAAACACGTTTACGAGAAGAGGGACTAGTCATCATCGAGGATACCATTCAACATTTTGAAAACCATTTTTGGGATCCGTCCATCGCCCTGGCATTGTAACCGCATAAATCCAGCTAATCGAAACAGGCTATCATCCACGACACTCGCCGAATTGTACAATTAAATGAATACGGAATGCGTATTTATTAGCTGGTGTAATAGGGACTGATCATCGCGTAAACAAGCACACCCGTTACCGCAACATATAACCAGATTGGCCAGGTAATTCGGGTCAGTTTACGATGGGCATCGTACTCTCCGATCAACGCCCGGTAGGCGGTAAACAAAATGAACGGCAGGATTAAACCAGCCAGTGGAATATGGGTGAACAGAATGACGTAATAGATTGTCTTGATTGTACCGGTACCGCCAAAGCTTGTTTCACCGGCCAATAAGTGGTGGGCGATATACGAGAGTAGAAACAAAACCGACAATACGATAGCCGACATCATGATTTTTTTATGCAGGGCATATTGTTTGCGCTTGGCTGTGATGAGTCCGGCGATCAGCAATACGGCCACAAGGCTGTTGATCACGGCACTGGCCGTGGCAAACACATGCGGACTGAACGGCAGATTCAAATCCAACTGAATGCGATTTAGAATGACGACTGCCGCAAAAACAACCACCGATACCGTATAGATAAGGATATTGGCGAGTCGATCGTTTTTCTTAAGCGTTGGTTGAAGCATGTTTGTTCTTTTTTTGTTTGAGAAGAATAACCACCAGAAACGTACAGGCGATGCCTATGAAGATAACGGGCAGATACGGAATATAGGCCCTGAAAATAGACGGTCGTTTCCGGTCTTTCTCCAGCATCACCGTTGGTATGTCGCGCGCCAGTTTTGCCAGTGCCGTTGTATCAAAGGCATTGTAAAATCCGCGAAGGACCCGATTGGTATCTAACAAAAACAGGTTTTCGGTATGAATAAACGCGGTATCGACGCCCGGATCGGCCACGTTAGCAAGCATCTCTTTCATGGCGAAATCATAGATTTCGTTTTTTGAACCCGTAACAAACCACCAGCTGTCGTGATTGACACCAAACCGATCGGCAAACGCACGCAAGGAGGCTACGCTGTCTCGCTCAGGATCGATCGACACGCTTACAAACTGAACGATGTCCGGATTTTTGACAAAAGACGCTTGCAGTCGCTTCATGGCTTTAGTCATGCCCGGACAAATACTGGGACAACGCGTGAAGAAAAAATCCATGACGATGATTTTTCCGCGAAGATCATCCAGTGAAACCTGCTGACCGAATTGGTTGGTCCAGGGAATCGATTTAACCCGATGCCAGACCGTATCCGGCACTTGCTTGCCCCGTTTAGTAACCATCTCCACACGGTCATAATTATATTTCCGGGGCATCTGTACAGCGTCTTTACTGTAATAGTCGACAAGTTTGTAGCAAACAAACGCCGGAACAGTAACGAGCACAATGGCAAGGATGGCCTTCAGATTCATACGTACAAAGGTAACAACCAAAACGTCGTGTTGGTTTACAAAAAAGCCACCGAAATGAATCCGGTGGCAGTAAAAAATTGGTCCATTTGATTATTTCTTGGGCTGGGTTTGTTCCGTTGGTGTACGGGAACCAGCGTTGGTGTTCCGCAGGTTTTTCCAGCTATCTCCATCAGCCAGGAAGGCGATGATGAACCAAACAAAAAGCAGTAAGGGCACTACTATGGTCATGATGAAATTGCGGATCTCATCCCCGAGGTGCATAAACACCGAAACAATATAATATGCTTTGGCAAAAGACAGGATACAAACGGCTCCTTTCACAAACAAAATCATCGATTCGCTGCCGTACCAGTCACGGGCGATACCATAGCCCAACACGAGTTCAATAATGGTAACCACAGACAGCAACCAGAAGATTTTCCAGATGCGCGAGGTGCTTTTAGATGGCTCCGGCGGAAAACTGATTTCCGGTGAGGAAACGGTGTGATGAACATGCTCAGACATACGTTATAATTTATCGTTCTTGTTTGTTGTTAGTAGATGAATCAGATCAGGTAGAAACAAAGGAATACGAATACCCATACCAGGTCTACAAAGTGCCAGTACAAGCCGGCCTTCTCAATCATTTCATAGTGGCCGCGTTGATCGAAATGACCCAGTTTGGTTTTGATGTACATCACGATGTTGATGACAACACCACTCAACACGTGAAAGCCATGGAAGCCGGT
>CAZZJF010000048.1:6051-12767 GCA_964654325.1 uncultured Ferruginibacter sp. | reverse complement strand
CAAGTTTTTGTTTCTTGGTATATTTCCTATTGTACCAGGCGTCAATGATTTGACCAATTTCCCTGATGGTGAATCCAACCGATTTGGCATCACTAATAAATTCCATTTTTCAACAGTCACCTCATCATAGTGAAAGTAATTGTTGGTTTGCACCAATTCATCTCTGTTGCCGGAAATCAAACCCGACTTCTCGTAAAAACGAATCGTATGAATAGAAATGCCTGTTTTTTTGGAGAGCTCATTTATCAACATGCAGCAAATATAGGATGTTGATAAATAAATAGATACCATAGACTATACTCTAATGTTGCTGGTTAAAAGAGCCGCCTGTATGTTTGTCGCACAATCAAAATAGAACGCCATGAGACAAACCATTTTCATTACCGGAGCCAGTAGCGGCATCGGTAAAGACACCGCATAGTTTTTTCAGTCAAAAGGATGGAATGTAGTCGCTACAATGAGAAGTCCTGAATCAGAAAAAGAACTGAACCAATTAGAAAACGTCCTTGTAACGAAACTCGATGTATTGGATGTAGACTCAATACAGCAAGCCGTAAACAGTGACCTTGAAAATTTTGGCAGTATTGATGTTTTATTGAATAATGCCGGATACGGAGCATACGGACCATTGGAATCATTCCCCAGAGAAAATATAGTTCGTCAATTCAACACCAATGTGATTGGACTTTTGGATGTTACCAGAGCTATTTTACCTCATTTTCGAGCAAACAGAAAAGGCACAATCATTAATGTATCCTCTATGGGCGGAAAAATCACCTTTCCACTGGGATCATTATACCACGGTACCAAATTTGCAGTAGAAGGCATTTCCGAATCCTTGCGCTATGAAGTTGAACAATTTGGCGGCAAGGTTAAAATTATTGAACCGGGTGCAATAGCAACTGATTTTGCTGGTCGTTCTTTTGATTTCAATCATGATGAATCACTCGAAGCCTATCAAAACATCGTAACTAAGATAATGACCGCTTTTCCACAAATGATCAAGAATTCATCACCAACCAGTGTAGTCACAAAAGTAATTTATGAGGCCGCAACAGATGGGACGAGCAGATTGAGGTATATGGCAGGGAAAGACGCTAAACTATACAATTTGTTGACTAAATTATTGGGTTATAGATTCTTTGTTAATATGAATAAGAAGTTCTTCAAGCTGTAAATGAACTGTCTTGATTCTGATATCATATTAAAAGCGAAATTCAATCATTTTCGCTGGAAAAAAACTGACAATATTAATACAGGAACGTTTTTTGGCGATATAGGAATTCGAAGATGCAAACTACAAAGCACGTATTGGTGTAAAAAAATATACAGCACATGTTTTTAAATAGCCTGTTTTATTTTTTAACGTTTGGTTATTTATTCGAATTGTGCTGCCATTCATCGAAGGTTTCTCTGCACGTAGCAGGAAAATGTCTGACTAACAATTTGCTTCTTTGAATGAACTACTATTTTCATTTTAGTCTATTATGTAAGAAATTTGCCACACGTTTCAAAGCGATGGTGAAAACCAAAGTATTCGGCTATTTAAAGAAACAAGTTATCAGCAGTAATTTCATTAATTAGCTGTAAAAAATCCTTTTTTTAACAGCAGCTTTTACCTTTTCCAAAAATCGCCAAAAAAGTAAAAACCATCCGTGCAATTTATGCAAGATTCATTGTCAGCTGAGATTTCGATTACGGGTTGATCTATATGTTCAGGATTGAACAAATCATTAAAGTCAAATGTCACGTTGCCACAATATTCTGAGTAGTATACCCCCTTGTTATCCATTGCTAATTTAAAGTCACCGGAAATCTTTGAGATAACACAGTCTTCGTCAATCTGTAACTTGAATTTATAAAAGCTATTGCCAAGGTATTTTAGGTCAAGATATACTACAAAAAAGTCGGTGTTTTTCCAATATTTTCCTTCAAACTTCTTTAATGCCCTTTCTCTGTTGTTGTCATTCGAAACGGAATTGGATGTTGATGGTTTTTTTTTAGGTGCCTCCATGGCGGAGGTATTTTGGTCAGTTTGACTGAATTCTGTACTAATTGGCGGTGCAGATTCAATCTTGGAGGAACCCACTTCTGTTTTTGGAAAAGTATCGGTTTCGGCCTTATCTTCATGATTGTTACAACCTGATAACACAATAAACAAAGCAAGTATTGAAATAAGAAAATGAATCATAGTTGTTAATTATTTTATACAAAAATAAATAAAAAATGACGATTCGATTATGCTCTTGTATGAATCCAACTGCCTCAATGATCAAATCTTCATGACATCGCTCAAATAATCGATTCACTCAAATAGCCAATGATGATAAATGGATTTTTAGTAGAGATATTAAATGAAAATAATGAAGCTGTTTCGGTTTCCTTGTTTCAGCCTGCCGGTATTCCACCTGGTATAACCATCCATGCCAAAGGCACTGAACACGATTACCATGCATTACACCATATGTCAGTTACTGCAGGTTTCATGGGAGCAGGCCTATCTACGGATGACGACCGAATAATACATGGCACTATCCATCATGATCATACGCAAACTAATTTTTCATTTAACAAGATTCTTGACAACCATCCAATCGTGATAGATGGGAAATCCAGATTCATCACGTTGATCATTCCTGCCGGCACCAAGATGCTACTTCAATTGTTACCAACCTTTGATTAACCGTTCTGCCTCCGCTACTCATGAATCCCGTCAACAGGCAAAACAATCATGCCGGCAGGGTATAAAGTATGTACAATAGCCTCTGATGTGATATTCATAGATTCATCCGCATACATTCATCCGCTTACAATCCTCTTGAATGAGGCAATCGAGTAACAACCCTAAGTCAGTTGCTTTATAGTTTAATATTTTGTAAATTTTTCATAGGCAGGCATCTGTTTAACAGCATATTTACAATAGATTGATCGGACTGCGAGTATCTTAAAATCGGTTCTCACCAATATTCTTTATTCACTTAAACTTATTCGTTATGAAAAAAACAATGTTCATGCTTGTCATGGTTCTGATTACAGGACAATTGGCTATGGCACAGGTAGCGAATCGATTCACGGTAGGATTGGGCTTGTCGACAGATCTGGAAAAGTACGGGCCGTCCCTAAAGCTGGATTACCATGTCAACCCTTCATTTGGAGTGGGTATCCGTGCACATCGTGTACGGGGTACCTGGCAAGATTACAGCAACGCCCTCGAAGGTCCATATGCGCCTTATAACCTGATTGTGGATTATACAGACGGTAATCAAACCGCCATTAGCTTGGATGCCATTTATCATATAATCGGGAATAATCAAACCAGTAAATTCGGTATGCGAGTTGAGGCAGGTATTGGCTATCATGCCTGGTCACAAACATCGTTATTGAAAACAGATGCACCCCTCTCCCATCCGGCCTACTACCGTTACGAAAAACAATTTGGTATGAACGCACTCTCCTTCAAAGCAGGTTTGGGATTTGAGTACGCCGCTGGTCCGGGTAAGCTATTCTTGGATATTCCGCTGCACGTCGATATCTATGGCACTGAATTTGACAACTTCTCCAATCAAACCTGGAATAACGGCATGAATCTGAACAACACAAAAGAAACGTCATTTAGACTACAGGATAGCCCGGACAGCTTCATCAAGTTTAATATCGGATACCAGATACCGCTTGGTAAAACAAAAGCTACATCAACAGCGAAAACCGGATGTCCGACGCATTAAACTATTAGTCCGTACCCTATTTTCCTACAACAGACGTGCCTATCAAGATTAGTTATATCACGAAGCGTCATGATTCGATAGCCCTTTGTGATATTAAGCGATTTATTACAGTATCAATAAAGTTGGCTCAACCCGTGTTAAATCAGTATGCCGTTTATGAGAAATAAACCGGTGATTGGTTTTGAGTTCAACTCGGTTCAAGCAATGATTATTATCTTAGCTAGATATTCCTATGCTTCCATCATAATTGATCTTGAATGAGTCATTCATTAAATGTTTTTGATATCCTCTCTGCCGGCGATAAAGAGCTTGTACATTCTTCAATGATCAAACTCTTACTGGAGAACGAATACACGCGTGATGAGGTCTTGAAACTGATGTCCATAGACCAATCAATAGTGGGCACGGTGGAGAAAGAGAAAAAAATAGAAAAACGAAATCGGTACGACCTCTATTTTAAACTAAGCGACAACACGGAATGTGTGGTTGAAAATAAATTCAAAGCTATTCCAACGCTGGATCAGATACAACGCTACAAACGAAATGATCGTAAACTGATCTTAGTTGTTTTTTCTACAGATTTCCTTTGCATTGACTCCCTGCAAAAGGATACTCATTCGACTACGGCAGCGAAATTCGATAATGACATCATATTGGTTTCTTATCTGCGTTTCACCGGCGAATCTTCGAATTGCATATTGACGATAGTAGAGCAGTTTTTAAAATCTGCAGACCAATCAATCAAAAGTGCGTCATTTACTGATTTCATATTTCTTATCCGACACTATTACAACTATCTCAACCGCTTCAGGGAAAAACTTTTACCCTTTATCCAAGATGAAAAATGTGATTTTAAGGAATTGCTGCTTCAGAATGATGTTTTTATGTTAAGAAATTACCTGTTTCACCTGCAGGCAGAAATAATTCGGAACAGCATGATGGCAGAAGACGAACACAAATCATTTTGGTGCCCGAGAAACGATGCAGGCTCGAACACGGTACCCTGTGTCAGCTTTTTTGGCCCAACCGGCCAAACCCAATTTTTTGTCGAGTTTCAGGGTGCAACACTGAAAGCCGGTCTGTTATTTGATGTGCGCGACTTTGACGAAACCTCGAAGAAACGCATAGAAGACAAAAAACAAGCGATGATAGATGCGGTCCAAAATCAAGCCGACTGCTTTGATGTGTTATTTACGCACATACCCTTCGCAGCATATCCCCTTTTACGAAAAATAAAAGAGAATAAACCAGGTTCCAGTTCGATGGCCTTTAAATTTGATCTTTCCTTGACGAACGTAAACAAACAATTGCTGGTTTGCGATATTATTAATTTGATGAAACTTATTAAAGGATTGGCCTGACCCCTAACCATTTGTTCAAAAGTAATTGAATGACTGTACAAGAAATTTGCTTGAGTTAACCACCAAAGCTGTGTCAACTCATTGGATTTATACTACTGTTTTTTGAATAGACGCCGACACTTGAGAGGTGAGAGCATTTCGACATGATTAAGAATTTATCAACGGTTGTATTTTGCATCTAAAATTCTATTTACAATCATTTAACGGGTGTATTTCCTAACAAAGTCACCAATCTTATTGGCATACACAATAGAATATTTATCAATAAATCTTGTAAACAAATAAGATAACATCAACAGCAGAAGTATTGTAATACATGCAACGAACAATTTGTATTGAAGGCTCGCTTTGATAAGCAGTAAATAGCAGGTAAAAGAGCAAAGAAAGGGTAGATGAATTAGATAAAGACCAAACGAATTTTGACCGAGAATAAAAGGTATTTTAGTTGAGAATAGTTTTCTGAAATAGTTTATTTTTAGACAAAACAATACTATCACAACGCTCAAAATCAAATGATGATATGCGACTGGTATTTTCATTGCTGATAATGTAGGATATGCATAAACTATAATGAGGAGGCCTAGAATAGAATGTAAAAACTTCAATTTGGAAAAGTAATCCGAAAACCGCTTTAAAATGGTAGGGATAGGTATACCTCTCTCCGAAGTGTCAAAATCACTTAAAATATGACCAAATAAAAAAGCAGACAACCAGTACAACTCAAGCTTCAATAGAACCAGCAAGATAACCAGATAGATATAAAATCTTAACCCGTTATGTCTGATTATGCCAAAAATACTGAAAGTGAAAAGCGAGCCCAGAAATTCGCGTTGAATCGTCCACACAACCGCATTATATGTACTATTGGTTTTAAAATTGAAAAAGGATTCATAGTATGCCGTTTTTATCGCCTCCCAGATATTTGCTTTGAATCCATAAAAGTTTGAAAGCCAGTTGTTCTGGTTGACTTTTCCTAGTTTTGAACTGAAAATACAACCACTTTCGAGCAATGCATAACTGAAAAGAATTGAAATGAGTACCGGAAAAAACAATCTGAAATACCGTTTTGAGAAATAGGCAATAATGAGTTGGTCGTAATTCTCGTTTTGCTTGAAAAGTTTAATAGATATAACATACGAACTGAGCACCCAAAAAATATACACAGCGAGGCTCCCATCGATTGACAGATTTATAATGTTTAAGCAGCCAGTCTGAATCCATTTCGGAAGAAAAGATGCCCTGATTATGTCCTGAAAATAGTTATACTCATGTACAAAACAGAGCAGTTTAAGATGGTGAAAAACCACGGCCATGGCAGCGAGTCCTCTAAGTCCTTCTAGATGCTTCAGTTTTGTACTCATATCTCTTTTGAGAAAGTTGCCGGTTTATTTAAATTGAATTTGAATAAAGATGATATTTTAGCTTTATCTGTATCTTTTTAGTTTCTGTTGAAATATAATCAGAATTGGACGTTGTTGACAGTCCAAATAATCAAAATAAATTGAGTTATGACGAATACGATAAACTGAATTTCATTATATTCGATTAAAATAATAAACATGAAAAAATATTTACGCGCATTCAACCAGTTTTTGTTGATCTTTTTTTTGTCCCTTTTCATTTCATGTAG
>CAZZJF010000048.1:0-6041 GCA_964654325.1 uncultured Ferruginibacter sp. | reverse complement strand
ATAAAAAATGTTTATTCTGAATTTCTACTCAAGATGGAGAAGAAAGAGTTTGCAGGTGTGAGAGAAATTGTAACAGAAAATAGTAATGTAGCTACGATTATTGGCATTGAGGTTGCTAACAATTTGGCGGAACAAATGAAGGAGAGCGAACGTTTTAGCGCCATCTCTGGCGGATCACCTTCAACATCTGTGGCTATGCCATCACTATATTATGATTTTTCAAACATGGACGGACACTTGATCGCTGAGGAGCCGAAGATAGAAGGATCTGTTGCGGTAATGAATGTAAAAAATAAAAGAACGGGACAATCCGTTCCTGTTCAGTTTAAAAAAGAGAAAGGTAAATGGAAAGTTGACTTCTACGAAAATCAAATGGGGCTATTCAAATGATATACCCTAAAGGTACAAAGACAGTCGCCAATTGGCGACCTCATTTTCATCAATTCGAACACCCATGTTTATTGTTTATTATTCAGTAAAATCATCGCGCTTAGTCAATTCAGCCGTTTATTGAATAATTTTGCTGTTCATCAGGCTACCGCAAACATGAACACAAGGGTCACCCATAATTACGCCAAACTGAAACCCACCCTGTTTCTTTGGCCTGCGTTCGTGTTGCTTTGCATTGTTCTCGTTCTCTTTTGCCAAGAGTCATTGAATCCTGCAGGCTATATTCAGGTTCAAAAAGACGCGTTTTTATATCTAAATGGTATTTTCGGTCAATACCCACGCGTACAATTTAACCTGACCCAACTGGGTGATGCGCTCATTTTTTTATCGCTACTGAGTTTGTTCATACGATATGCGCCCGTTTTGTGGGAATCACTAATTTCGGCCTCGCTGCTATCTGCCGTAGTTTCCAGCACACTGAAAAACCTGTTTACGATTCCCCGGCCGGCCGCCGCACTCGATCCCAAGCATTTCATTATCATTGGCGATACGCTACCGGGCCATAGCAGCCTGCCATCCGGTCATGCTATCACTATTTTTACGACGCTAACCATTTTGCTGTTTGCACTCATGCCAAATAAATTCATCCATCGATTGGGCTGGACCTTCAGTATAATGGGTCTAGGACTTCTCCTGGCCTTTACCCGGGTGGGCGTAGGCGCGCATTATCCGCTGGATGTACTGGTCGGCAGTGCCATCGGTTTTTTATGCGGAATAACGGGCATTTTTTTAAGCCGGAGGTTCACGTGGTGGCGCTGGATTGGCAATAAACGCTATTCGCCTTTTTTCATCGTTTTATTGACCGGTTGCGGTGTTGTGCTGGTTAGTAAAATCATGTATCAAGCATTGCCTGTTTATTTTTTTTCGTTGGCGGCGTTAATCGTTTCACTTTATACCATTACGAATGATTACTTTAAAAAATAACATAAAAATCATTCACCTCGCTTGTTTCGCAAGCCTGCTGAACCTTCTTTTTTTCCATATCCCATTTTTCCAGTTTGTATGTCAACATCTTGATTATGCGAGCGTGAATGGCATTCTTATAATTGTCAGTCTGATCATCCTGGTTTTTTTACTGAACGCCTTCGTGTTTTACCTGCTTTTTTTTATATCACCCTTGGCTGGCAAGATCCTCTTATCGCTATTTTGGATATTGAATGCGCTTTCGGTTTATTTTGTTGTCACTTACGGTGTAATTATAGACGAATCTATGATTAGTAACGTATTCAACACAAAGTATGAGGAATCAAGTAGTTTTTTGTCGATAACTATGCTATTGTATGTGCTGTTGCTTGGCGCACTGCCTGCATTTTGGCTCTTCCGTTTGAAAACCGAACGCCCATCGTGGAAGCGTTTTACAATAACCGTCGGACTCGGTTTTTTAACGATCATCTTACTTGTTTTTGCGAATGCGCGGAACTGGTTATGGATCGATAAACATTCAAAAAGCCTAGGGGGCCTTGCCATGCCATGGTCATATACCGTCAATACATATCTGCATATTGTACACGAAAATCAGAAGAATAAAAAAGAAATTCTGTTGCCGAACGCCACTATCACCGACAGTAGCAAATCAGTCATGGTATTGGTGATCGGCGAATCGGCCAGGAGTCAGAACTTCTCCTTGTATGGCTATGCCAAAAACACCAACCCGTTGTTATCAAAAACCAAGAATCTGTATCACTTTCCCGCCACCTCCTGTGCAACTTATACGACGGCCGGCCTTAAATGCATTCTGGAACACACCGCAACCGATGAATTGTATGAAATTTTACCAAATTATCTCTACCGAAATCAAGTAGACGTTATCTGGCGAAGTACGAATTGGGGAGAACCACCCATCCACATCAAAACCGTTTTGAATAAAAATGCCCTGCAACAAGAATGTCAGGGTGATACGTGTGAATATGATGAAATACTGCTGAAAGGGCTACGTGAACAGATAGCTGCCAGTCCGAAAAATAAAATCCTGGTTGTATTGCATACCAGCACCAGTCATGGCCCTACTTACAGTAAAAAATATCCACCCCGATTTGAAACATTTAAACCGGTATGTAACAGTGTGGAGCTAGGTAATTGCTCCCAAACAGAGCTGATTAACGCGTATGACAATACCATCGTGTATACGGATTATCTGTTACATCGAGTGATTGAAGAGCTTCGTCAACTACCACAATATAACAGCTGCATGTTATTCGTTTCCGACCACGGCGAATCATTGGGCGAAAAAAATCTATACATGCACGGTGTGCCGCTCAGTATGGCTCCTAAGGAACAATATGAAATCCCTTTTCTGGTTTGGCTATCGGACAGCAATTCAAAGCAGCTCAAGATATTACCGGAACTGTCGCAGAATCATGTATTTCATAGTGTATTGAAATTCCTCGATGTACAGAGTCCCATCTACAAGGAACAGATGAGCATTTTCAAATAAGGGTTTTATTTCCTTTACGCTCATTCATTTTGTCAATTTTGACATGATGATTTATACGACTGCCGCAAATGATAAATTAACATCAATTAATTGAGTTACACACAAATCTATTCATCCAAAATCAGATTCAATAATCGCTTCTTATTGGTTCAAAAAACGTAAGAAACGATTAAATTCATTTGGTCATTAAAATTCGTATATTCAATTATAAAAACAACTATAGTAATTTCTTACGTTTTCTATTTGGTCACTACATATTTCTACAAATACATTATTTACAATCCATTCTTTAATCATCAACGTTTGATATGAAAAACAAAAAACTCCTGTTCTTATTTTTCATTTTTTCGATACTCCTTTTCCCAGATCTTCGAGCTCAGCAGAAAAAGAAGAAAGCAAAAAAAGAATACTCGCTCATTTTCCAGTCGGGCGACTTGCAATCCGGGTATGGGGTCACGGTGCATGAAAGGAAAAACAAATATGGTAATTATGAATATTATATTGTAGAGGGAAACAGGGTTGATGGTAAACTAAATGGATTCGGCAGGGAATTTTATTTCAATTCACAAGAAACTCGGATTGATTTTGACAACAGGACTTTTGATTCAGCCAGTGCTGTAAACGAAATCAACCTGCTTCCCAGATTCCAGGTACCCACAGCGACAGACTCCGGCTTCATCAAGCTTGGTAGTTATTATTATTATATGGGCTTATGCAAGGAAGGTGTGATGGTGAAGGGCAGCTTCTATAATACCGATATTAAAAACAGCTTTAAGGGATTGTTTGGCCTCAATACTGCCCAATTAGACTTCGGCTCTTACACAAATCAATACAGAAATGACACGGTGATAAAAGGTTTTCTTTGGAATCCACTATTACATAATTGGTCATATACATTCTGTGCTACAGGATTACGATATTATATAGCCGATACTTTTTTTAAAATGGTTCCTTACTATGAAGACCAGCCTGTTAACGATCTTTATCCATTTCCGATGTCAGAATACAATTCGAAAAGGCAGCCCGTATACAATATGCCTTTCAACAATGGTACCTATACAGGAGAGGCTTATAACGGAAAGCCTGAGGGACTAGGTGAATGGTACAGCGATGATGGGGAGTATGTGGGCTATGGCTATTTTAAAAACGGAGTACCACACGGCTTGTTTTGTAAAAATATACAAGTAAGAGACTATACCACATCTGAATACATTTTCTTCTCATCACCAAAGAGACCCATGAAAGGCGTAGCCATGGGGATTTTCAAGAACGGCGTACCGGACAAAATGTATATTGATTGTGGAGGATTGCATTATGCCGGAGTTGTGAATGAAAATTTTCAACCGCACGGTATAGGTAAATTAGAACGCAACGGTGTCAAGGAAACAGGTACTTTTTCATTTGGCCGCCTAGATGGCTATGGCACCCGTATCTCTTCAGATAAGAGTGTCACAATGGGGAACTTTAAATATGGACAACTCACCAGTGGTATATATCAGCAATCAGTCAGCAGTTTACAACAATACGATGTTTTACTTGTAAATGGAAAGCGATTGATGGTTATGGAAAAAATATGGAGTAGTATGGGAACAGCATATGTGAAGCTCAATAACGGCTCTGTATTATCCGAAGGGGACAAGTTTGAAAAATATACAGGGGATGACAGTGATTTTTATGATGTATGTCAGCAATGCAATGGGAATGGTGTTTTGTATCAGACCAGTACCTACAAGCTATGGGTAGGCAGTGAATCAACTGAACATAGAACAATTGAGCGAATAGGTGGAAAGGATTATTTAAGAACCTCTGTTGAACTCACCCCAAAATATGTTGATAAAACCACCACAAGCAAACAAACATGTATATCCTGTAGTGGAAAAGGCAGGGTTTTGAAATTAAGATGATGCCTGCTGTTTAATTCGGTCTATGTCAGACGACAGATGAAACATCGTTTTTTATTTGTATTTAGTAAATGATTTTGATTTGCTACTAGCTGAAAATCAGCGAAAATGATAGCAAAACTATTTTTCAATAACTGTGTTTACACGATAACTTTAAATTGTTTTTCTACCCACCTCCGTTGAGGCTTATGAACCAGAAACAGCATTTTGATTGTATCAAATACAAGCGTCAATCGTGGTCCCTCGACTAGAAATGGCGCCTAAACAAACCTAATTAGTATACATTTTATTGATTTCATTAACGTGCAATGGTTTTCCGTCGACATGGCCTCATGCATTATATTTTTTGTTTTGCAGAGTAAGCCTATTGCCGCGGACTGGCTTCATTCACTCACACATCCCCGGTGAAAGAAGGGCTTAAAGCGATTCTACTTATTTTCGGCTAGGATTTGTTTACTCATGGCCTGAGTCTTTTTCTTTTTTTAATAATAGTCTCCAGGAATAAAACCCATCTCCAAAAATGAAATAAATAACCTGTAATAGCAAGATAGCTGAGGCAAAGTACATTTCTGAGTAAGGAATCGTAGCATCATTTGTGGTAAAAAATAAAATCAATGCGCCCGCAATAAGCGGAAGCTGTACTAAAATCATGAAGCGCGTATATACCCCAATTGAAATAAAAAAACCGCCGATTAGATGCAACCAAGGTATAAGTATTTTCGGAATCGTTAAGCCAGATAACTTTTCCGATTGTACAATTATTTTTTCAAGATGTTCCTCTTGTTGAATAAAATGGATTCCTTTATAAATAAGCGCTAACCCTAAAAGAACACGAAAACAAAATAAGAGAACCCTTTTGGAGCCCGCTATTTTCTTTAGTACTGGAACTATTTGTGATGTCCGTATCATCGCATGGTCTATTGAACACAAAAGTATCTGTGTAGTATACCGCGAGACAATGACCTTAATCAACTCCATACAATCAAACAAAAGCTGGAAGACGTGATGACGTTTGCGCAGTGTCATCCCATTGATCCGGAATTCTATCTACATAATAGATAAGTCGATGTTATTCCCTATTCGGTACCGTAGACATTAAAATGTTAGGGGTGCGGCGGGATATCATCGTTTACTGATCTTGTTCAATGAAATGGTTCGTTGTCGGCTGCAGCGGAAACGTTTGATAGCCGCATTTCTTTTTTGGCGATGCTTCTGACTGATCCCGCTATTTACTCGCTTGCGCCACAATAAAAAAC
>CAZZJF010000047.1:0-12929 GCA_964654325.1 uncultured Ferruginibacter sp. | reverse complement strand
ACTCGTGGAGTTCGGGATCGGCCCTGGCGATGGCACCCCATTGGCCCGCCGCGATGCCCATCGCCTACTTCGGTTGCCCTTTCAGCGGCTCGACACTATGCAGAAAAGCTGATGCGAGCCCAACTTCGCCTGGTAAGCGACTGGCTGAAAGCACTTGGTCCTTGGCGGCTGGCCTTCGCTGTTGGCACTGCAGTCGTGCTGGCCTGGGTTGGCCCGCTGCTAGCGGCCACTCGACGTCCAGCCTTTGATCTGGAGATGCTGCGCCTAGTGCATCAGTGGACCCCCGAGTGGCTGGGTCAGCTGCTGCCTTCGGTATACGAAGCCACCGGCAAGCATCTCACCGCGGTTCTGGTGCTAGCGGTACTGATCTTCCTGGCGTTGAAACGCTTGTGGTCAGAGCTGATCTGCCTGGTCGTGGGTACCGGTGGGATTTTGCTGATCGTCGATCGATGGCTCAAACCATTGTTCGATCGCGCTCGACCTGAAGCCAGTTTGCTGTCTGCCATTTCTGGTCGCAGTTTTCCCAGTGGCCACGCGGCTGGTTCGGTGGTGTTCTATTTCCTCACCTGCTACCTGCTCTCCGCCCACTACCCGCAGTTGCGCAAACCCCTGTTTGCGTTTTCCACATGCTGGGTGGCTTTGGTTTGTGTGGTATTCCGGAAAACTGTATTGCCGCCCTGGTTCGTCGAAACATTCGTAATCTAACGTGTATATCCAATAATGCCGGAGTGGATGATTTTGGAATCGGATTGATGTTGCAGCAGCGTCAGGTTAAAAAAATGATCTCCTCCTACGTGGGGGAAAACGCCGAATTTGAACGACAGATGCTCAGCGGTGAACTGGAAGTTGACTTGATACCGCAGGGAACGTTAGCCACCCGATGCATGGCCGCCGGTTATGGCATGCCCGCTATTTATACGCCGGCAGGTGTGGGCACTGAAATAGCCGAAGGAAAAGAAACCCGCGTTTTTAACGGAAAAGAATACTTGCTTGAAATGGCCTTTGATGCCGATTTTGCCATTGTGAAAGCCTGGAAAGGCGATACGATGGGAAACCTCATCTACAAAGACACGGCCCGAAACTTCAATCCATTGATGGCCATGGCCGGCAAAATAACGATTGCGGAAGTTGAAATCCTGTTTCCGGCCGGCGAGCTGGATCCCAATCAGATTCATACACCCGGTATTTATGTTCATCGGATTTTCCAGGGTTCGAATTATGAAAAACGGATCGAACAACGTACTGTTCGCCAAAAATAATGTTATGGCACTCAATAAATTTCAAATAGCGCAGCGCATTGCTCGTGAATTACGCGACGGGTTTTATGTGAATCTGGGCATAGGCATTCCAACCCTGGTCGCCAACTACATTCCGGCTGGTGTGGAAGTAACACTGCAAAGTGAGAACGGTTTATTGGGGATGGGTCCTTTTCCCTTTGAAGGGGAAGAAGATCCGGATCTCATCAACGCCGGAAAACAAACCATCACAACCTTGCCGGGTTCAGTATTCTTCGACAGCGCCATGAGTTTTGGTATGATCCGCGCCGAAAAAGTAGACCTGACCGTGCTCGGCGCCATGGAAGTCAGTGAAGAAGGCGATATTGCCAACTGGAAAATTCCGGGAAAGATGGTTAAAGGGATGGGGGGCGCAATGGATCTGGTTGCCAGTGCACAGAATATTATCGTAGCTATGATGCATACGAATCCAAAAGGAGAGAGTAAATTGCTGCCCGCTTGCACACTACCGCTTACGGGTAAACGATGTGTAACCAAAGTTGTAACTGATCTTGCCTGCCTTGACATTGTTCCCGATATGGGATTTCGCTTATTGGAGCGTGCCCCTGGGGTATCCATTGAGGAAATCCAAGCCAAAACGGCCGGTAAGCTTACCATAGATGGCGCTGTTCCGGAAATGATCTTCTAACACTATAATGCCTTACAAACGAAATGTAGCAACTCAAATCTTGGGTGCCGCTTCTAAAATTTCCTGACTGACGCCGGAAGCATATTTTTCAAAATTCTTCACGAATTGGCGCGCCAGGTCTTTGGCTCTTTCGTCGTACGCAGCCTGGTCGGACCAGGTATTTCGTGGGTTCAATATGTCTGACGGAACATTCGGACAGCTGGTAGGCATCAGCATGCCGAATATTGGATGCGCTTCATAGGCCACATCCTGCAATTTGCCTTCCAAAGCAGCCGTGATCATAGCCCGGGTGTGGGGCAAGGACATTCGATGTCCAATACCATACGGACCACCGCTCCAACCGGTATTGATCATCCATACATTGACATCATGTTTCCGCATTTTTTCACCTAACATTTGCGCATATCGACCCGGATGCAATGGCAGAAAGGGAGCCCCAAAACAAGCACTGAAGGTTGATTTGGGTTCAACTACTCCGGCTTCCGTTCCGGCTACTTTGGCGGTATAACCGCTGATGAACTGATACATCGCCTGACCTGGATTCAATTTGCTGATAGGCGGCAGGATGCCATACGCATCCGCTGTCAGGAAAAAAATGTTTTTTGGTGTTTTGCCAACAGAAGGCTCTAATGCATTGCTGATATACGAGAGGGGGTAGCTGACACGGGTATTTTCCGTGATTGCCTTGCTATGAAAATCAATTAGATTGGTTCCAGGCAGGAATGTCGTGTTTTCAACCAAAGCGCCCGGTTTGATCGCTCTGAAAATTTCCGGCTCTTTTTCTTCGGTCAGATCGATGGTTTTTGCATAACAGCCACCTTCAAAGTTAAAAACACTGTCTTCGGTCCAGCCATGTTCATCATCACCGATCAGGTGGCGGTTGGGATCAGCACTGAGTGTGGTTTTGCCGGTGCCGCTTAATCCAAAGAAAATGGCCGTATCGCCATCATGACCCATGTTGGCCGAGCAGTGCATGCTCAGTACCTTTTTTTCATGGGGCAGGATATAATTCAAAATGGTGAAAATGCCTTTTTTCATTTCGCCGGTATACCCGGTGCCGCCGATCAAAATTAGCTTGCGCGTAAAGCTAACCAGGGCAAAGTTGTGCTGACGAGTTCCATCGGTAGTCGGATCAGCCTTGAACCCGGGCGCTTGTATGATATGCCATTCGGGTTGAAACGACTCCAGCTCACTGGCCTGAGGCCGCAGAAACATATTATACGCAAACAGGTTGCTCCATGGATTTTCGTTAATTACACGAATATTCAGGCGGTATTTCGGGTCCGCGCAAGCATAGGCATCCCGAACCCACAATTCTTTGCTGGCGAGATAAGCCATCATTTTGTTATACAGGTTGTCAAAATGAGCCGGATCAATTGCAATATTGAAATCATTCCAGTTGACGGTATCTGCCGTGAGGTCGTCTTTCACGATGAACTTGTCTTTTGGGCTGCGTCCGGTAAATTCACCGGTTTTGATTACCAGGGCACCGGTGCTGCATAGTTCACCCTGTCCTTTGTCGACAGCTTGTTTGGTGAGGTTCTCCGGATCCAGCTGGTAATGGATGGTTCCGGTCGTGTGTAAGCCCATTGATTCCAGCTTCAGGGAAAGGGTCGTCAATGCCGTTGTAGCCATGTTGAACAGTTGATTGGTTATACGCGACAAAAGTAAACAGATGATTTTTATTGAATAACCGTACATGGTTCTTTTTTTTTGAAAAAATTCAATAAAATCAACAATATGCACACATTTATTTAAGGTATTTTGAATCCTTGTCTTTTGAGGATATGCATAGCCAAAAAACACTCAATCCTTTCAATTTTTTAGTTCGGGCTGCTAAAAATCGGCCAAGGTGGGTGGTGCTTGATTCGTTGGTTTTTGGTTAGTTTTACAAAAATGCCCACCATGAAATATGCACCCCTGAATCCGGTGATTTTCAGGAAGAACCGCGACCGCTTTCTGTCTCGCATGCCTAAAAAGAGCCTTGCCATCTTTAATAGCAATGATGAGTTGCCAACCAATGGGGATCAAACATATCCATTTCGTCAAAATGCTGATTTGTATTGGTTGACCGGTATTGAGCAGGAAGACACCATGCTGATTCTCTTTCCTGAGAATCCGGATCCTAAATTTCGGGAGGTGTTGGTGCTGGTCAGACCTAATGAACTGAAAGAGAAATGGGATGGCAAACGATTGCGCGCACATGAAGCCCGTGCGATTTCCGGTATTGAAACCATTCTCTGGCTCGATACGCTGGAGGGCGCCTTGCAATCTTGGATTCACCAGGCTGACACGATCTTGTTAAACACCAATGAGAACGACCGTAAAGCCAATTGGGTTCCGGTAAGAGATTACCGGTATGCGGCCCAGATGCGTGAGCGTTATCCGTTGCATCGCTATGAACGAAGTGCCCGAATCCTGAAAGAGTTGCGTGCCATTAAAACACCGGAGGAAGTGGAGGTCATGCAGCAAGCCATCGATATCACCGAGCGTACCTTCCGGCGAGTGATGCAGTTTGTCAAACCCGGGGTTATGGAATACGAGATCGAAGCCGAAATCATTCATAGTTTCCTCTCACAGCGGGCAACCGGTCCGGCCTATGGGTCGATCATCGCTTCGGGTGACCGCGCGCGGGTCTTACATTATATTTCCAATAACCAGGTTTGTAAGGATGGCGAACTGCTGTTGATGGATTTCGGTGCCGAATATGGCCGCTATTGCGCCGACTTGACTCGAACCATCCCGGTCAGTGGGAAGTTTACCCGTCGACAAAAAACAGTATACAATGCCTGTCTGCATCTACATCAATATGCCGCGAGTATTTTAAAACCCGGCATCAGCATTGTGGATTACACCAAAAAAGTGGGCGACGAAGCAACGGTTGTATTTCACAAGATCGGTCTGTTGCGAAAATCGGAAATCAAGAATGAAGATCCCGAGAACCGCGCCTACACAAAGTATCTCTATCATGGCATTTCACATCACCTGGGTATTGATGTACATGATCTTGGTACCCGGAATGAACCGATCAAACCGGGCATGGTATTTACCATAGAACCCGGTATCTATATTGAAGAAGAACAGATGGGTATCCGGATTGAAAATAACTTCCTCATTACAAAATCCGGGAACAAAGATTTGATGAAATCGATTCCAATTACAGTCGAGGACATTGAAGCTTGCATGAAAAAGTAGACATTGGATTATCTTCGCTTACCGATGAAACAAATCCCCAATTTATTTACACTCCTGAATCTGGTATTTGGCTGCATGGCCATCACCGTGGTGCTGGAGCAAGGGCTGGTTGTTACCCTGGATGCCGACTGGCAGCGAGATGTGTTGATCCAGCCTCAAAAGATCTGGCTGGCCAGTGTATTTATTTTTGCAGCCGCTTTGGTTGATTTTCTCGACGGATTTGTGGCACGTTTGTTTGATGCCAGCTCTGAGATGGGTAAACAGCTCGATTCATTGGCTGATGTGGTTAGTTTTGGTGTGGCGCCATCCATGATTTTATATCATTTCTTGAAACTGTCCTGGGCACAAACGGCCTCCGGACTTTCGACGAGCAACTGGTTGTTGGTTCCTGCTTTTCTGGTGGCGGCAGCAGCGGCATACCGACTGGCTCGCTTCAATATTGATACGCAACAAACGAGTTCGTTCTTAGGTGTTCCGACACCCGCCGTTGGTTTATTAGTAGCCTCTTTTCCGTTGATTGCCCATTATGAAAACGGATGGATGACGGACTGGTTGTTTAATCGATGGATTTTGTATATCCTGATTTGTGTGCTCGTTGTTTCCATGAATCTGCGCATTCCCATGCTCTCGTTCAAATTCAAGAACCGAACATGGCGAGATCTTCTGCCACAGGGTACGTTGCTAATTGTTGCGGTCCTTTCACTGATTGTTTTTGGCTGGAGCGGTATCCCTCTGATTTTCATTGCTTATATCCTCACGTCTATCATTTTCAAAAAACAGATATCATGATGTACACGGTTCGTATTCGTGTGATGCCACACAAGGAATTACTAGATCCACAGGGAAAAGCGGTGCTCACAGGCATGCATCAGCTCAACCTGGGCTCGGTAACGGATGTACGGGTCGGTAAAAACATCGAATTGCAAATAGAGGCTAGCAATCCCGAGGAGGCCGTCCAAATCGCATCTACAGCTGCTACGCAATTGCTGGCCAATCCGGTGATGGAGGTTTTTGACATCGAGTTGATTGCATCGTAATTATCTACTTTTATGCTCTATATCGTTCCTACACCGATTGGTAATTTGGGAGACATGACCTTTCGAGCAGTAGAGGTATTAAAAACGGTAGACCTGATACTGGCTGAGGATACACGTACCTCCGCTGTTTTATTGAAACATTTTGACATCGCTACGCCGCTTACCGCCTATCATCAGCATAATGAGCACAAAATTGTAGCACATCTAACCAATCAGCTGGCTGCCGGGAAATCGATGGCAATCATTACGGATGCCGGAACCCCCGGAATCAGTGATCCGGCTTTCTTACTCGTTCGATCTTGCGTCCGAAATGGTATTGCCGTAACCTGTTTACCAGGTGCAACGGCTTTTGTACCTGCGTTGGTAGCCAGTGGTATGCCGGCCGACCGATTCGCTTTTGAAGGATTTTTGCCACTGAAGAAAGGTCGTAAATCTAAACTGGATCAACTGGCACTGGAAGACAGAACCTTTATCTTGTATGAAAGTCCGGTCCGTCTAAGCAAAACGCTGAATGAACTTCGCGATGTGTTGGGATCCAATCGGGCGGCTGTGGTTTGTCGTGAAATCAGCAAAAAATTCGAACAATTACACCGGGGTACTTTATCCGAGTTAGCTGCCTATTTTTCAGTAAACCCTACGAAGGGGGAGGTGGTTATTGTTATTGAGGGTGCCGGTAAGCCCTAGTCGGTTTTTATACACAAGTTTTCTATGACCTCCAATACTATAGTACATTTGCGCGGATAAAATCAATTTATGAACCGTATTCTGTTTGTTTTGTTGCTTTCTTTTTTTCTGCATACTGCCACGGCACAACGAGACGGGTACTGGCAGCAGGCTGTGAAATATTCCATGCAAATTGATATGGATGTATCAGCTAACCGGTTTTTTGGAAAACAGCGGTTACAATACACCAACCAATCGCCAGAAACACTGACCAATGTATTTTATCATCTCTACTGGAATGCCTTCCAGCCAGGTAGTTCAATGGATGTAAGAAGCAGAGAGCTCGGAAAAAAGTCGTTCAATGGAAGGCCTGACTGGGATGCACGGGTAACCGACCGGATCTCCAAATTAAAGCCGGACGAAATAGGCTATCAAAAGGTGCTTTCTTTAAAAATGAATGGAAAGCCCGCTTCATTTGAAGTGGCAGAAACTATTTTGAAAGTAACCTTACCGGAGGCTATCAAGCCAGGTAAAACCGTTGTTTTTGAAATGGAATTTGAGGCCCAAGTTCCAATGCAGATTCGCCGAAGCGGTCGGGATAATCCCAACAATGGTGTTCGATACAGTATGAGTCAGTGGTATCCTAAAATCTGCACATTTGACCGGGAAGGGTGGCACACGAATCCCTATATTGCCCGTGAGTTTTACGGTGAGTGGGGTGACTTTGATGTTAGTATCGAAATTGACAAATCGTATAAATTGGGCGGAACCGGTATCCTTGTTAATGCAACTGATATTGGATGGGGTTACGACAAACCCGGATCTGAATTGAAAAATATCGGAAAGCCAAAAAGAACCTGGCGATTCAAAGGAGAGCGAATTCATGATTTCGTTTGGGCTGCTGACCCTGATTATCAACACCTGGTTCGAAAAATACCCAATGGTCCTGTCATTCATGTAATATACAACAGGGATGAAAAGACGCCTACAGTTGAAAAAGATTGGGAGTCACTGGCCGATGCCGCGGTTGAAGTATTACCGTTTATTGAATCGAGGTTTGGAAAATATCCATACCCTCAGTATTCGTTTATCCAAGGTGGCGATGGCGGCATGGAATATGCCATGGCTACGCTGATCAACGGGCCATCATTGGGTACAGCTTTTCACGAATGGATGCACAGTTGGTATCAAATGATTCTGGGTACAAACGAAAGCCTACATGCCTGGATGGATGAAGGGTTTACGAGTTATGCCGAGGATATGGTGTCTAATCATTACTACGGAAAATTGACTATACAAGATTATTTAGATGCCTTGCGCGCCAATCCCAAAAATGAAGATTTGAAAAAAACAATCGCCAGCCTTCCGGATAATCACAGTGGCGCGTATGCCAACTATTTTATGCTGGTGAAAAGCGGACTGGAAGAGCCAATGACAACGCACGCCGATCACTACAACACCAACTTCGGATATAGTATCAACTCGTATTCCAAAGGAGAGGTATTTCTTTCACAACTCGGGTATATCATTGGAGAGAAAGCCTTGGCTCAAACTATGCTTTCTTATTATGATCAATGGAAATTCAAACATCCCGATCCAAATGATTTTATCCGGGTCGCCGAAAAAAACAGCGGTCTCCAACTGCAATGGTATAGGCAGTATTGGATTCACTCTACAAAAACCATTGATTACTCAATTGATAGTTTATGGGAGGATGGAGGAAAAACCAATATTCGTTTCCGCCGGGTCGGACAAATGCCCATGCCGCTTGATATCAAAATCAGCACCAAAAACGGGGACCAAACGCTTTATCATATTCCGCTGGACCTGATGATGGGGTCTAAAAAATCTGAGATCGACAGTGTTCCGTTTCGGGTTGAAACACCGTGGAGATGGACGTACCCAACGTATGTACTGTCAACAGACATTCGTTTGCGCGACATCACGCGTGTTGAGATTGATCCAACAAAACGAATGGCTGATATCGAACGAAAAAACAACGTGCTGGAATTGAAATGGTAGTACCGCGCTATTATATCGGTTGATACAACATGTATTTCTCCTGAAAATAAGGGTGTGTAAACAGGGGTTCTAGCTCCCAAACATAGGGCTTGCATCCACTTTGCTGAATCTCGGCGGTCAGATCCCCGCCTTTCAAACAGATTAAACCATTGGGTTCATCATCTGCCATATTGGCTTTTTTTCGCAGCAAGGGTTTACTCCATCGCCATAGATCACCCAAAGGCGCAACGGCTCTGGAAACAACCGTATCCACTTTTCTGTTTTTCAGGTCTTCAACGCGCGAGTGGACGACTTGAATGTTCGTGATCCCGATCGACTTGGCAATTTCTTCAACTACATGTAGTTTTTTCCGGATGCTGTCGACTAAAAGAAACTGCACGTCGGGGAAATAGATAGCTAAGGGTAATCCGGGAAAGCCACCGCCGCAACCGAGATCAAGAATGGTTGAACCTGGTTGGAACGTAAATGTAGTCGCGATACTGAATGAGTGCAGAACGTGATGTAAGTAAAAATAATCCATGTCTTTTCGACTGACCACATTGATTTTCTGATTCCACTCGCTGTACAAATCGCCCAAAGCACGAATTTGATCTGTTTGTCGGTCAGAAAAATCGGTGAAATGGTGAAATACGATATCGGGCGTTTCCATGACGGCAATTTAAGTAGGAATTTGCGTTAACGGTGGGAATAATTCACGAGGTTGGAAGAAACGAGTGGTCAGTTACTCATCGTCTTTTTCGCTCCACAAGGCATCCCAGTCTCTTTTTTCCTGTTTGGTCATACGGCCTTGTTTGCTTAATCGTTTGCCGGTATGGAAGACACTGGCTTCTGCACGATTCGATACTTGTTCGTCAGGAGGTGTCAGATCAAGATAATGCAGAATTGCTTCCTGATAGCTAACTCGTTTTTCCAGTAATGCAGTGACCTGAATTTTCCATTTTCGGGTGGGTGTTCGAATGTCGTATTGCTCACCAATATGAATCGTTTTGGAGGCTTTTACTGGTTGATCGTTCAGGCGCACTTTCCCTTTCAGGCAGGCCTCACTGGCTAGTGATCGGGTTTTGAATAGGCGGATCGCCCACAGGTATTTGTCGATTCTAATTTTGTCTTCGGTTGGCATTCCACGTTAAAATTAATGGCTTTATCTAAACCAAATGGATGTCATTCGCTAATTTTATCCCACTCAAACCAAATGTTATGACTAAACGTCTCTATCTCCTTGTTTTCATTAGCTTTTTGGCCACACCATGGCTCTATGCACAATCGAAATCTGTTCAATGGTTGTCAGACGGTCATAGTTATTTGGAGTGGGTATCAGGAACCGGCATCATGCAAGTCGAGCCCCGAAAAAACAGCAAGAAAATCATCATTGCTTATCAGGATATACACGCACCAGGAGCAGCTGAACTGATAACGCCCGCATCATTTCAGTGGAGTCCGGACGGAAAAAAATTTCTATTGTTTACCAATACGGCCAAAGTGTGGCGGTATGAAACACGTGGTGATTACTGGGTGTTTGATTTGGCCTCAAAGGGAATGCGTCCGGTAGGTAAGGGACTGCCCGCGCGATCGTTGATGTTTGCCAAATTTTCGCCGGACTCGAAACAACTGGCTTACGTCAGTCATCATAATATTTATGCGGAAGATGTGCAATCAGGGATCGTTCGCAAATTAACGAATGACGGATCCCGCAAGCTGATCAATGGCACCTTTGATTGGGTGTATGAGGAAGAATTCGGTTGCCGTGATGGTTTCCGCTGGTCGCCCGACAGCAAGCGAATTGCTTACTGGCAAGTAGATGCCGGAGCAACGCGCGATTTTTATATGATCAATAATACCGATTCGGTTTATTCAAAAGTTATTCCCGTGGAGTATCCCAAAGTAGGAGAGCCGCCCTCCAGCGTGCGTATCGGCGTGCTAAACGTGGTCAATGGCGTTACCAAATGGTTGAAAATTGAAGGCGATCCCCGACAACAATATCTTCCGCGTATGGATTGGGTAGATGGTTCTGAACTGATCATTATGCAACTGGATCGCAAACAACAAGAATGCCGGCTAATGTACGGACAAGCGGATGATGGAAGCGTGCGTACATTCTGGGCTGAAAACAGCGATACCTGGGTTGATGTTACTTTTGATGAAAAGCAAGGCTGGACCTGGATCAACAATAAAGCACAATTTTTATGGACAAGTGAGAAAGATGGCTGGCGACATATTTACCAAATCAGCCGCGACGGAAAACAAACTCAATTGCTCACCAAAGGTAATTACGATGTTGGCAGTCTAAAAGGCGTTGACGAAGGTAATCATTGGCTTTATTTTACCGCTTCACCCGACAATGCCACCCAGTTATATCTCTATCGAGTCAAGTTCCCTGCTGACACTAAGAATACCAAAGAGGAGAAGCCGGAACTGGTGAGTGATCTTACCTTGAAAGGAAAACATGATTATGATCTCTCACCGGGAGCTATGACCGCTTTTCATCAATTCAGTAATTATTCGACCTATCCGGTCAGTGAATGGATCAGTTTACCTGATCATAAACCTTTGGGAAAAGACGGATTGTTGTCAAAGCGCGTCGCAGCATCTGCGTCCTCCATACCGGGAAAGGTAGAGTATATTCGTTTGCAAACGGTGGATGGTATTGAACTGGATGCGTGGATCCGCAAACCGGTTGGGTTCAATCCGGCCAAAAAATATCCGTTGGTTATGTATGTATATGGCGAACCGGCGGCCTCAACGGTGATGGATGAATTCGGCACTCACCAGAATTTTATGTACGATGGTGATATGGCACAGGATGGCTACGTTCAAATATCGATAGATAACAGAGGCACGCCCTCGCTGAAAGGAGCTGCCTGGCGTAAAGCCATTTATCGGCGTAATGGACAAGTCAATATCCGCGATTTGGCCATGGGCGTTCGGGCATTTTTAGAAGGGAATGACTATATCGACCGTTCGCGTGTGGCGGTCTGGGGTTGGAGTGGTGGCGGTTCTTCCACGTTAAACCTGCTTTTCCAGTTTCCGGATATATTTCAAACCGGCATATCGATCGCGCCGGTCACCAATCTGCTTTACTACGACAATATTTACACCGAGCGTTACATGGGACTGCCCTCGGAAAACAGGGAGGATTACATTAAAGGATCACCCATCACCCATGCACATGGATTACAAGGGAATTTGCTGTTGATACATGGAACCGGAGATGATAATGTGCATTACAGTAATGCAGAAGCGCTGGTCAATGAGCTCGTAAAACACAACAAGCAGTTTCAATTCATGCCCTATCCGAACCGAACCCATAATATTAGTGAAGGGGAGGGCACATGGGCGCATTTTTCCACTCTGTACACGGCCTTTTTAAAAAGGCATTGTCCTCCGGGAGCACGCTGATTTATTGGATGCGTCCAGGATATTGTTTTAAGGCTTCCTGCAGACAGTCCATGGCTTTTTCTATCGCTTCCGTATTTAATACATACGCCATCCGTACTTCATTTTTTCCAAGGCCAGCAGTGGCATAAAAACCGGTAGCGGGTGCGAGCATCACGGTTGCGTTGTTGTGTGAAAACGATTCAAGCAACCACTGGCAAAACCGATCCGCATCATCAATGGGCAGTCGGGCCATCGCATAAAAGGCACCACCTGGGTTCGGACAGAACACGCCGTCCATTTGATTGAGTCTACGGACAAGGGTGTCACGACGTAGTAGGTATTCCTGTTTAGTTCGTGCAAAATAATCATCCGGTAAATCCACGGCCGCTTCTCCTAAAATTTGAGCGAATGAGGGAGGAGAGAGGCGGGCTTGTGCGAATTTCATGGCGGCATCAAGTACGGATTTGTTTTTGGTAACAAAGGCACCGATCCGTCCACCGCAGGCACTGTACCGTTTACTGATCGTATCCATTAATACCACATGCTGAAGCGCATTCGTTAGGTGCATCGCACTCACGTGCTCGGATCCGTAGCAAAATTCGCGGTAAGCTTCATCCGCAAAAAGAAAAAGACCATACTTCACGGCCAGTAATCCCAAAGTTTCCATTTCATCGCGACTATACAAATAACCGGTGGGATTATTGGGGTTACACA
>CAZZJF010000046.1:0-13214 GCA_964654325.1 uncultured Ferruginibacter sp. | reverse complement strand
CACTAGCAAGCATTTCTTACGGTCGGTAATTTTGATACCGGCTTGCATCTCGCTCAAAATCGAATCCGGATTTTCATCCCGTGGATTATCCGATGTAAGAATGACCGTATCACTGTACTGACAAGCGACTTGTGCCATAACAGGTCGCTTCTCCCGATCGCGATTACCACCACAACCCACCACCGTGATAACATGCGTATCCTTTTTGCGCAAATGATGGATGGTAGCCAGTACATTGACCAATGCATCAGGCGTGTGGGCATAATCGACAATCCCTACCACCTGTTTCCGGCTGCTCAGTATTGGATCGAATCGACCTTCCGCACCTTTTAATGCCGATAATTTTTCCAGCACTATTTGTTTTTCTTCGCCCATCAACACAGCGGCTGCGTATACAGCCAATAGGTTATAGGCATTAAATGCACCAATCATGGCAAAGTGCACATCCATCTCATCAACGCGCATGTGCAATCCGGTGAGCTCACTTCCCAGTACTTTTCCACTGAAATCACACACCTGGTGAAGTCCATAAAAATATTTTTTGGCAGCCGTATCTTGAAGCATCTGTTTGCCGCGTTTGTCATCGGCATTGCTGATGGCGAATACTTCTTTTTCCAATCCATCGAACCAAGACTTTTTCACCCGCACGTACTCGTCGAAAGTCTGATGATAATCCAGGTGATCGTGCGTGATATTGGTAAACAGCGCAGCCTGAAAGCGTATTCCGGTGATGCGATGTTGATGGATCGCATGGCTGCTGCACTCCATAAATACGTGCGTGCATCCGGCTGTCAACATGTCTGAAAGTAACGATTGAACCCGTATTGCATCCGGCGTAGTATGGGTTGATTCCAACACCTGATCAGCGATGCGATTTCGTACCGTGCTGATCAAACCGCATCGGTATCCCAGTTCCGTAAACAAATCAAACAGTAAGGTTGCTGTCGTTGTTTTCCCGTTTGTACCGGTTACACCAACAACCTTCATGCGTTCAGATGGGTTTTGATAAAAATGAGCGGCCACGATGCCCAGTGCATATGAGGCATTCGGAACGACAACATAGGTAACGGCATCATCCAACTGATCGGGCAGCACCTCACAAAGAACAGCAACGGCTCCTTGTTGAATGGCGCTGGCAATAAACGCATGCCCATCAGAAACAGCACCACGGATGGCGACAAACAATCCACCGTTCGTTACTAGCCTGGAATCGATGTGGAGGCTCCGAATCCCGATGTCTGTTTTTCCGTAGACACCGGTCAGGGGAACCTTATATAACAATTCCTGCAGCATGGATCAGATAGAATCAGTTGAGTAAGAGAATGATTTGTTTTCCTTTTATGATAGGTGTTCCTTTCGCAATACTTTGACTAGTCACTTTTCCGCGTCCGTGGGCCACCACCACGAATCCTCTTGATTCGAGCAGATAAACCGCGTCTTTTAGTCCCATGCCAATCACATCCGGTGTAAGTCCTTTTTTATCGGTATTGAGATCCGTCGTGGCATATCGACCGGATTGTATAGATGAACGTACCCACGTACTGGTATTCGATCCGGATGCAGTCGTTTTAACATTCAATACCGAAAATATTTTTTCCAGATCGCTGCGCATACCGTACGTATCATGAATAACCGAATCTGCAACCGATGATTTTTCTGATTTTTTTCCATCGATGTAACGACGGTATATTTTATCGCTGACTTTCTTAAACACAGTTCCGGCCACATCTGCTCCGTAATATTTAACAGAGGTCTCATTGTTTTGAATAACGACGGCAATGGAATACTTGGGATTGTCTGCGGGGAAGTAACCAATGAAGGAAGACTGATAAATTTTATTCCCTTTATTGTACCCTTTATTATCGAGTGCGCTAACAGCCGTTCCTGTCTTACCGGCAATGCGATAGGCCGAATCGAATAATATACGGTGACCTGTTCCGTGCGCACTATCCACCACCGCACTGAGGCATTCCTTGGCTTGTACGATAGCTTTGTCGGAACAGATTTTATCTACCAGCACTTCCGGCGAAAAAGATTGAGTGGTTTGTCCTTGCTCCCGTATCGCATGGACCAGGTAAGGTTTCATCATACGTCCATTGTTGGCGACGGCATTGTACAGCATCAACATGTGTAATGGTGTAACCAGCTCCTCATAGCCGTGGGCCATATAGGGTATGGTGGTCGCCCCCCAGGATTTATCACCGGGCTTTTTGATCGTCGGCTTTCCGGAACTGGCAACAATATCGATGCCGGTCATTTGATTCAGCCGGAAACGATCCAAGTGTTGCCACCATTTCATGGGTTGACTGCCATAGTATTGGAAAGCCAGTTTGGCGAAGGCCACATTACTGCTTCGTAAAAAAGCTTCTTTGACAGTAATCACACCGGTACCCAAGTGCGAGTCTTTGATCCGCAGCCCGTAAAAGCTTTTGGCGCCACCTTCGCAATCTACAGTAGTTGCACTGGTTACATAGCCGTCGTCTAACAGGCTAAGCAAGGTTGCCAGCTTGAAAACGGAACCAGGCTCGGTGGCTTTTCCGATACCATAGTTCATATCTTCTACATAATTCCCCTCCGACACTTTACCAAGATTGGCGATGGCCTTGATTTTGCCGGTTGCCGTTTCCATAACAATGACGGTACCATGTTGGGATTTGTTCCCTACCAGCATATTCATCAGCTCCTGTTCAGCCACATCCTGCATGTAGATATCGAGGGTGGTAATAATGTCTTTCCCATTGATGGGTTCAACCTCAGAACCGTCGACCGTGCTTCTGGAGCCGGCTACCCATCGAACGAGTTTCTGACCGGATTGACCACGGAGTATGCTGTCATATGTTTTCTCCAGTCCTACATTTTTAGTAGAATCCTTTCGCGAGATACCGATTGTCCGATTCGCTAGTAATCCATAGGGATTGATCCGACGATCGCGCAATTCAAAAATGAATCCGCTTTTATTCTGACCATCCCGCACCAGCGGAAACCGGCGCAACGCAAGCATCTGATCAAAACTGATCCGACGCTTTAACACAAACCGTGATTCCTTTCGCGTGTACGCATCCATCAATTGTTCTTTGTACCAATCGGCGGTCGTATTGGTTGAATCCTTGAACAACAGGCTGAGTGAATAACTCAGTGAGTCGAGGTTTTCTTTAAACCGTTTCCCATCCTGGGCCCGGAGCCCTTCGGGTCTGAAATCGATAAACACATCATATTCGGGTACCGAGGTACTCAGAATATTTCCGTCTTCGCTGAAAATAGATCCGCGCTGTGCCGGAATAGAGACATAGGTCAGCTGCATGCTGTCTCTTCTTGCTTTCCAGTAGCCGCCTTCCACGGTTTGGATATAAGCAACCCGCCCCAGTATGGCCAAGCCCAGGAGTAAGATGAGTATGAAACTCAAATTCACTCGCCATAATATGTCTTTGCGCACATTCATTCCTGCTCTTTGACGGGTTTTTGTGTATGGGATGAATCGGATAGATAGACCGGTGCTCCCTTGGGTTCAGTTAAGCCCAGGGGTGCTACCACTTTAATTAATTCAGTTGGTTTGCTGCGAAAGACCACATCACTCTTCACGGATTTATATTCGAACTCCAGCTCTTTCATGTGTTTTTCCGTAATGGCTATTTTTTTAATCAGTTTGTCGGCATGGTGTCCGTTATAGATATACAGAATGGCTAAAACACTTAAAAACAAGATGAAGGGAATATAGGAGATGATGTTCTGATGGCTAAACCATTTCTTCCACTCAAATAGTTCCCGGATGTTTTTTTTAGGGGTTGACATCTGCTGTTTTTTCGGCTATTCGGAGTTTGGCGCTTCTGGATCGCGGATTGAGGTGTATTTCGTTGGGTGTCGGAAGGATGGGTTTTCGGGTAATGGCTTTAAACACCGGCTTGGTTTTGTTTCCAAACAGGTCGATAATAGTTTCTTTTTCATCCATGTTGCCTTTCATCAGTTGTTTCACGATGCGGTCTTCGATCGAGTGGAACGTGATTACGGCGATTCGGCCTCCCGGCTTCAGGCATCGTCCGGCTTGCTCCATCATGCTCTTCAGCGCGCCCAACTCATCATTGACTTGCATACGAAGCGCCTGAAAAACCTGGGCGAAGTACTTGTTCGGATTACCAACCACCGCGCTGTGAACGGCCTCCCGAAACTGAAACACCGTTTTGATTGGTCGTTGCTTACGCTGCTCGACGATCACACGGGCCAGGGTTCGGGCATTGGTCACCTCACCATATTGCTCGAATAACCGATGCAGGGATTTTTCATCCAGTTGCGCGATCAGTGTGGCGGCATCCGTGGTTTGTCTCCGATCCATCCGCATATCGAGCGGCGCATCAAACCGGGTCGAAAACCCTCGTTCAGGTACGTCGATCTGATGACTGGAAATACCCAGGTCAGCCAGGATTCCGTCTACGGCCGGTACGTTATACAGCCGAAGAAATCGCTCCAGATGCCTGAAGTTTTCCGGAACAAAGGTGATCCGTGGGTCTTCTGGCAGGTTTTGACGGGCATCTGCATCCTGATCGAACGCAAACAACCGACCCGCATCACTCAGCCGATGTAAGATCGACCGGCTGTGACCGCCTCCACCAAACGTGCAATCCACGTAACAGCCATCCGGATTGGTCACCAAGCCCGCAACGGTTTCCTGCAGCAGTACCGGTATGTGGTAGTTTGTCTGCATCGATTCCTGATTGAGCATCATGACAGCATATCCGGCATACCCGGCATGTTCATCACACTGTTCGCCAAACGACTGAAATCATCCGACGACATGGAATTAAAGAACTCATTGTATTTGACAGTATCCCAAATCTCAATCTTGTTGAGCGCCGAGACAAGAACTATGTCCTTGCCAATACCGGCGAACTCCATCAGATTACGAGGCAACAACAGGCGGCCGGCACTATCCGGTTCCACCTGTACGGCACCATTCAGAAAAAAGCGCCGAAATGCCCGTACTTCCGGATTGAAATCATTCAATGTGCTGATCTTTGCAAAAAGCGGACTCCAGGACTGTATGGGATACAGGGTCAAACACGTTTCAAAGCCCCGGTTCAATACAAACACCGGAGAGTCCGCCTCAGGCAGTTGTTTACGGAACCCCATCGGTAGCAAAAAGCGACCTTTGGCGTCAACCGTAGACTCATACTCTCCAATGAAACTGATCATGAAATCAGGGGATTTGATTAATAACGACACAAAATAACACTTTTTACCACTTTGTGACACAAAAAAACACCCTGTTTTTTTATCCACAAGGCCGTGTATCAATGTTTTCAGTGGATTTAAGGCAAAAAAGAGCCTTTTGCACGAAGGCAGTGTGGAAAAACATTAAATAATGTGGATAATTAGCCCAGCGGAAGCGAAATCGTGAAGGTACTGCCCTGTCCCAGTTTACTGTCGACTCGAATAGATCCTTTGTGTGCTTGAACGATGGATTTGACATAGCTGAGTCCAAGGCCAAACCCTTTGACGTTGTGAACATTACCGGTATGTGCCCGATAGAATTTTTCGAAAATACGAACCTGTGTATCCCGGCTCATGCCAATGCCGTTGTCGGTGATTTTTATTTCAAAAAGATTGCGTTTGTTTTGCGTCGATAGGCTGATGTGCATGCCCTGCTCTTTGGAATATTTGATCGCATTATCAAGTAGGTTATTGATGATATTAGTGAAGTGAACCTCATCGGCCAGAATGACATCCTTGGCTGCATCCAGGGCCACATCCAATTGACCTCCCCGATTCTCAACCTGCAGATGGATGTTATTGATGACCTGTGTGATTAGACGGTGCGCTGCTGTTTTTTGAAGATTCAGTTTCAGGTCGCTTCGCTCCAGCAACGAGGCCTGAAGGATCGTTTCAACTTGTTTATTCATCCGCTGGTTTTCTTCTTTGATGATCTGGATGAAGAACTGCGCCTTTTCTGGATTATGCCGGACTTTCTCATTACCCAATGAATCCACCGCGAGGGAAATGGTAGCGAGCGGTGTTTTAAACTCATGGGTCATGTTATTGATGAAATCCGATTTGATCTCACTGAGTTTTTTCTGGCGGAGTAAGGCTCTGACGGTGATGTAAAACGCAGCGATGATAATCAGGGTGAACAAAACCGTGGTGATGAGAATGGTTGAGATCTCCTTCAGGACTATGGCATCTTGTCCGGGCACAAACACCATCAGAAACTCAGGCGGAGAGGGCAAGGAGGCCAAGGCCGGACTGTTAGGCGATTCAAGGGGTACTACAAACCGGGTGTTCCGCAGCGAATCGTCGTAGAGATCCCTGAAATGCTCACTTTGAATACTATTATCGGAACCATTTTGGAATACGGCAAATTCAAAAGCGATTCCTTCCAGGTGATGTTTTTTCAGTGATTCACGCAGGATGGCTTTGATCTGGTCTTTGGTAAACCGCTGAATGACCAGTGGCCGGAGGATTGCCATCTTCGTTTCCGTATCCTGAAAAGAAGGACTGTGCTGGATTTCCTGCTCATTGTAAACTTCATTCGTTTGGATCAGTTTGTCGGCTGCATCAAAAACGGATAATGAAATATTCTCCTGCAACAAATTAGCTTTCTCTTTCTTGGCGATACCATACCAGCTGAACTGGATGTACATCAGGCCGGCCAGCGAAATCGTGATCAGCAAAATGATTATCGGAAAGAGTTTTTTCATGAAGAAGTTGCTCAGGCAGCGCAAAGGTACAATTCCTAAACGCACCGGCTGAACAACCCGCGCGAAATGGTATTATTTTAACGCTTTCCTAAAGTACAAAAAACTTGTCATGTTGAAACAAAGCGTTTAAATTGTAAATCGTTTATCCATCGGCTTGTCCGCGAACGGTTTCTTTTGACGGACCATCCGATTCTAACCAATTTTTATGCACGATCAATGGCCCCTTGAAGCGAACAGCCTGCTGATTGCTGATCCGTTTCTGCAAGAGGAACCGTTCAGCAGAACGGTAATTTTACTTTTATCGCATCATGAGGAAGATGGGAGTGTTGGATTAATTCTCAACCGCCGATCACCGTATCTTTTTCATGAGCTGTTTAAAACCGATGCCTCCGATGCCATTCCTGTTTTTGAGGGAGGTCCAGTGGCCACAGACACCCTGCATTTTATTCACCGATGTCCGGCAATCATACCAGGCGGAGAGGCCCTGTCCGATCAGTTATACTGGGGTGGTGATTTTGAAGCGGTAAAGCAAGCCATCCACGACAAACACCTACCCCTTGACCAAATCCGCTTTTTTCTGGGATACAGCGGATGGAGCGCCGGTCAGCTGCACGCTGAACTACACGAAAAAAGCTGGCTGACGGCCCCTATGTCCGAAGCATTGCTGTTTGATACCCCGGAAGCAGCGAGTTGGAAAGCAGCCATTCGCTCACTCGGACCAGCCTATCACGACCTCTTGCATTATCCACTCGACCCACAACACAACTGACGCAATGGCAATCCTGTACCGGTTATTGAAGATTCCAGCACGTTTGGCCATTCCGTTCTATTGTAAAAAAATGAGAATCAGTGATCCGGCATGCCTTGCTGCAGAGGGCCCACTATTGATTGCCGCAAACCACCCCAATTCATTCCTTGATGCGATCCTACTGGCTTCCTTGTTCAATAAACCTATTTATTCGCTGGCCAGGGGCGACGCCTTCGCCAATAGTTTCTTCACCCGACTACTAACGTCAATGCATATCCTGCCCGTATACCGAATGAGCGAGGGCGCGCAAAATCTCACAACCAATTACGATACGTTTTCAACCTGCCAGTCGATTTTCCGCAAAGGAGGCATTGTGCTGATTTTCAGTGAAGGCCTGTGCATCAATGAATGGAAACTGCGTCCGCTAAAAAAAGGCACAGCCCGACTGGCCATTAGCTGCTGGAAAGAAGGTATACCGCTTCGTGTACTCCCCACCGGTATAAACTACCACTCGTTCCGTTCATACGGCAAATCGGTTCGGTTGAATTTTGGCAGACAAATAACCCAGGACTGCATTGACTTGACGGCTACCGAAGGACAATCTATCCGACAGTTCAACGAAACGCTTAACCAACAACTGCTATCATTGGTAGACCATTTTGATAGTGAAACGGATGTGTTGCGTGCCAACCATTACCATCATCCGGTTTCAGTTACAAAAAAATTCCTCTTGAGACTACCAGCCCTGCTGGGCAAAGGCCTGCACGCTCCACTCTACCTGCCCTTGCGGCAGATTGCCCGTAAAAAAGCGGCACCTGATGGACACTACGACGCTGTTTTGATTGGTCTGCTGTTCCTCCTGTATCCGGTATACCTGCTCGGCATTGCTGTTTGCCTGTATCTATGGACAGGTCACCCGCTGGCGTTTACAGCCATCTGTTTGATGCCCTTGCTGGCATGGAGCTGGGTCTATTTGAAAAATCGATAACAGCCAATTGGCCATCATTAAAATCGCCTGCCGATGGCCAGCCCGACCCGAAAATAACCATTGGCTACGGAGTTCCCGAACAAACGGCCTCCACCGGCGTAGAGATCGCCCACATATCCGTTTTTCGCCAGTAATTTAACGCCAACGGCCGCACCAAAACCAAGGTTGAATGACTTTTCCTCGATTGTTTTATACGTTGGTATCCCCAATGAGTCGAGGCCAATCCAATCGGTATATCTATCTTTTTGCTGTACAGCAGCCATATTGGCTTCAATATAAAATCCGGTTCCTTTTTTCTTTCCAAAATACAACCGTCCGAAGGTCATCAATTGGGTACGATACGGCATTCTCTCCGGTTTATCAACCGCTATAGCAGCACTAACGCCTATGCCCAAATTGTCATCCATTAGTCGTTCATAATTGATTTCCGGCAGACCCGCAATGGTCATGGGAATATTCAGGCGCAACTCATTCATTCGAGTCAACCGATCTGTATGTTGAGCGGTTGTCTGAAAAGCCATGAAAAGGGAAATAACTAGTACGATACAACGATGATGCATAATCAATGATTTAATGACTATCGGGAAAAGCCCCAGCGACTATTGTAAAAGTATTTCTCTTCGCTGATGATTTGGTCATAAGAACGTAAAAAAAATCCTGCTTATCGCAGGATTTTCATTTAAACAGTGATATGGTATTGATTATTTTTCGTAGGCTCCTTCCACCAATACGATTGTCTTGTTATTGAGCACTTCCACGAAACCGGATTCTATGGAATACGAAGTCGTTTTGGTTTTATCATTCAAAATCTTCAGCGTGCCCGCTTTTAAAGCACTGACAAGGGGCGCGTGACGATCAAGGACTTCAAATAATCCATTGATACCTGGCAACTGTACACCGTATACATCGCCGGTGAATACTTTTTGCTCCGGGGTTAATATTTCTAGTTTCATGTCTGTTCGATGTTTGTTCTTAGTTGCTTGTCGGCCGTCGGCTTCATTGGTTGGAGGCGCTTATTTGTTATTACCCCGAGACCCAAGGAACGACACGTATTAGGCATTGGCGGCCGCCATCAGCTTTTTACCTTTTTCGATGGCATCATCCAGCGTACCAACCAGGTTGAATGCTGCTTCCGGATACTCATCCACTTCACCATCCATGATGGCATTGAAGCCGCGGATGGTTTCTTCGATTGGCACCAGTACCCCTTTCAATCCGGTAAACTGTTCCGCCACGAAGAACGGCTGACTCAGGAAACGCTGAACTTTCCGAGCGCGTGATACAACCAGTTTATCTTCATCGCTCAATTCATCGAGACCAAGAATCGCGATAATATCCTGTAATTCCTTGTAACGCTGAAGGATTAGTTTAACACGGTTGGCTGTGTTGTAGTGGGCCTCCCCTACGATTTGAGGCGTCAGGATTCTGGAGGTTGAATCCAGGGGATCCACCGCCGGATAGATACCCAGATCCGCAATCTTACGGCTTAGTACGGTTGTTGCATCCAAGTGTGCGAATGTAGTTGCCGGGGCCGGATCGGTCAAGTCATCCGCCGGTACGTAAACCGCCTGAACAGATGTAATTGAACCGTTTTTGGTTGAGGTGATACGTTCCTGCATCAATCCCATTTCCGTAGCCAGCGTTGGCTGATAACCCACCGCGCTAGGCATCCGACCCAAGAGGGCCGAAACTTCCGAACCAGCCTGCGTGAAACGGAAGATATTGTCTACGAAGAACAGAATGTCTTTTCCTTGTCCGTCGCCTTCACCGTCACGGAAATATTCAGCGATGGTTAGTCCGCTCAATGCCACACGGGCACGGGCTCCGGGTGGTTCGTTCATCTGGCCGAACACGAAAGTTGCTTTCGATTCTTTCAGTTCCTCGAGGTTTACTGCACTTAGATCCCAGCCACCTTCTTCCATGCTATGCTTGAATTTATCGCCATAGTTCATGATACCGGCTTCGATCATCTCACGCATCAAGTCGTTTCCTTCACGGGTACGCTCTCCCACACCGGCAAATACAGAAAGTCCGCTATAGGCTTTCGCAATATTGTTGATCAGTTCCTGAATCAATACGGTTTTGCCCACACCGGCACCACCAAACAACCCAATTTTACCACCCTTCGCATAGGGCTCGATCAGGTCAATAACCTTGATACCAGTATAGAGTACTTCGGAGGCAGTGCTCAGGTTTTCGAACAAAGGTGGTTTGGCATGAATAGCCCGGCCTTTTTCTTTGCTAACCTGTGGCAATCCATCAATGGCGTCACCGGTTACATTGAACAAACGACCCTTGATGCCTTCGCCCACCGGCATCGTGATGGGGCGACCGGTATCAACCACTTCAGTACCGCGAACCAGCCCTTCGGTACCATCCATCGCAATCGTACGAACACTATCCTCACCAAGGTGTTGTTGAACCTCGAGGACGAGCGTGTCGCCATTCTCGCGCTTAAGTTCAAGCGCATTCATGATTTCGGGGAGTTTAGACTCTTTTCCAAACTGTACGTCGACGACCGCGCCGATCACTGATTTTATTTTACCTGTGTTGGCCATATGAATGGTTTGTGGTTGGGTTGATTTTGAGCCGCAAAGGTAAGGGTTGAGAAGCAAAAACCGCCCGCCAAAAAAGGAAAATTATTGACGCTTTTCCGCCGCTGGCTGTGCCGGTTTTCGATTAGCCAGAAAGACCCCCAGCAGAATAAGCATCAGACTGCCCACCGAGGCCGCCGAGAGGGCCTCACCGTCCCAAATACCCCAGCCAAAAGCCACAAAAGGAATGCCGTAGGTAACCAGGGAGGCGAATACGGTACCGGCACGCTGGATCAAGACATAAAACAGGATGCTGGCCAGTGCAGACCCCCCAATACCCAATAAACAGGCATATCCAATCGATTCCCGGATAGCCGGGTTTTGAAAAGACAGCTCAAAAAAACCGGCATAAACAAGCACCGCCAAAGCCGGCAAGGCATTAAGCAGCAGGGCGACCGCCACAATGGGCAGCGGCGGTATATCTTTCAAAAACCGGTAAACCAGGTTAACATTGGTGCCATAGCAGGCCGTCGCGCCAAAAATGAGCAGCATGGGTACCAATGGCACAGCCTCCAATCCTCCTTCCCGGCTCCAGAATAACGCCATGCATCCTGTAAAAGCAACAAAAATACCAACCAGTTTATGGAGGCTGGTTTGTACCCCAAAAAACAGGGCGCCAACCAGGATGGCAAAAACGGGCGTCAGGGCATTCAGCGCACCGGCAAACGAACTTTCAATACCGCCGCTCTCCGCAAAACAATACAAAAACGAAGGCACGAGATTACCTAATACGCCGGAGAGGAAAATAATGGCCAGTTGTTTGCCGGTAAACGTATTTATCCAACGCACCGCAATAGGCAACATGAACAACCCGGCCGAAACAATGCGCAATGAGGCTACCTGCAACGGCGTGAGCAACTGCATGCTGGACTCTATCAAAATAAAACTGCTCCCCCAGATCAGGGATAACAAGATATAAAGAAGCCAATCGGATAACCGGTTTTGCATGCTGATCTGCAAAAATGACCTTTTCTTTTCAATGATGCGCATTTGGTCATTCACGCGCCTGATTTATGCACACCTCTATTTTGTAACGCATTATTTTTCTTTACTTTACAGCAAACTGATTACCATGTCTCTTTTTCAAGAATTCAAATCGTTTGCCATGCGGGGAAATATCCTCGATTTGGCCGTAGCGGTTATTATTGGTGCCGCTTTTGGCAGTATTGTCTCATCCCTGGTGGATGACATCATCACACCACTGTTGCTCACACCCGCTATGGAAGCGGCCGGTGTGAAAGAAATTGCCTCCTTGAAATGGGGCGAAGTCAAATACGGCAACTTCTTGGCCGCGGTCATTAAATTCATCTCCGTTGCATTTGTGTTGTTCATGCTAATCAAGGGATTTAATGCACTTCAAAAGAAGAAAAAAGAGGATATCCCGGCTGGTCCGTCTTCTACGGACGCCCTGCTCACCGAAATTCGTGATTTACTAAAAGAAAAAAAGCCATGAAGCCTCTCTTGTTATTACTGGCAATAGTCCCGGCATTCGCCATCGCCCAGGATGCCACCATCCTTGAATTGAAAAAAGATGCCAACATCGAGGTGAAAAAAGACCCGAATGACACCACAGCTCGCACCTGGAAAACGGGTGGCACCTTTAACCTGAACGTGAACCAAGGTACCCTGAGTAACTGGTCGGCCGGCGGCGATAAGTTTTCGTTTTCAATGAATTCCTACCTGAATTTATTTGCCTTCTACAAAAAAGATAAACATGCCTGGGATAATGTGCTGGACTTGGCTATTGGTGTGGTACAAACGACCAGTTTGGGCCGACGGAAATCAAGTGACCGGATTGACCTGACCAGCAAGTATGGTTTTTTTATCAATAAAAAACTGAATATGACATCGCTGTTCAACCTGCGTTCGCAGTTTGCCAACGGCTATAAATACACGAAAAACAGCGCCGGCATCGACTCTGCTTCGCTTACGTCTCGAAGTTTTCAACCCACCATGATTCTATTTTCGCAAGGATTTGATATCCGACCGGTCAAGAATCTGTCTTTGTTCCTTTCCCCACTGACCGCCAAGTGGATTATTGTAGGAAACTCCGACATCAAAAATCTGTATGGCGTGAGTCCCGACAAAATGGCTCGATATGAGGTGGGTGCGTTTTTGTCTGCCAACTACTCCACCCCCTTCGCCAAAAACATCACCTATAAAACCAAACTCGACCTGTTCTCGAACTATAAATCCAA
>CAZZJF010000045.1:0-13710 GCA_964654325.1 uncultured Ferruginibacter sp. | reverse complement strand
AAAAAGTAGATATGAAAATAAAAAAATTTTTTACCACGCCGTCAAATTGGTTCGTTGGCGTGTTATCATTCATTAATATAAAAGCCAGTACAACAAGCAATAATAGGGCGCCGATTGTAAAGGGTAGCGCCTTGGTATACAACGAAGACTCAGTGAGCTTCAATCGTTTTTTTATATGAGACCAGCTTATATAACTGTGTTGTCCAATAAAATATAATCCGAATGCGGTCAGTAGCGGTAATGAGGTTCCAATCGCGATAACAACGCAACACAGCAACATCAGTAACTGCTTTTCCAAAATACTCCATATCATGCCGATAACGATAATACTAAAGGCTAACCAGTTTCCAAGGCTGCTGTCAAAAGACAGCGGTGTTATGCCCATTAGTTGAATAATAGCGTTTGTTTCATTGATATGACTTAATAAGATGGAGCCGAGTGGAATTACACCCCAACACCATGCTTTTATTGTTTGTAAAGGGCGTTGATTCCATTCCATCAGATCTCCCTCTCCAAAATGCCAAATAGAATAAAGCAAAAAAATGACAAGGGCGATTGGCGCAAATAACATCCAAAGCGCGGCAAAGAGAAAAACAGCCAGTAAATAAATCACAACAAAAGTAATCCCCGGATTATGGCGCTGATTGTCGCGCTCTATCAGATGATCAACTGCACCATGGGGGATACCCCATCGCAACAGGCCAATACCCAGGAGCCACGGTTCAACAACGGAGTATTGTTCAGGAAAAAACGAATAAGAAAACCACAGGCCGATAGCAAATAATATAACAATAATAGAAGGGAGTTTGTTTCGATGTCTAAAAAACATATCTGTAAACAACGCCGATAGGAAGGCCTTTTTGGGCAAACTCAAAAAGATACTTAACTCTTCACGGAGTGACGTTTTTTCATCTAAAAAATGTAATACAGAAGGGGCATTATTTTTTTTAAACAGTGCCTCAAAAATTGGTTTTCCTAACGAGGGTTGTTTTGATAAAATAAACAAAAGCAATCGGTCATACAACATAAAACGGCCTGCTTTTTTTTCAGCGGCATATACTTGCTTTTTTTTCAGTGCAAGGCAAATCGTTTCAGCTTGCAAAAACATGTTTTTAAAAGCATAACCTGTACTGGGTTTGATAGCCCCGCCGCGTCCGCCGATGGAAATATAACCCGCTTTTTCCTCTTGCATGATTGTGGCGCTACTCATTGGAATCTGTCCTCGTTCAACGTGCAATACCGAAAATGAACCAAACCGTTTTTCAATGTATTTTCTAAGTAAATGATCGGCACCGTCACCAGTAATCGGATTTTCAGAAAATCGAGTTAATTCAACCAACAAGGTGTTTGAATCATACGGCAGTATATATACAAATTGTGTGCAGTCTTGTTGGTCAATATTGAAATCCATCAGATCAACCGTGTCGGTGTCTTCTACTGCACAATCTGTTTTAATCAAATAACCAAAGAAAGACTGTATTAGATGTGCTTCGTTTTTTTTTGCAGGATGATAGGTGGGTGTACGGCTATCAAAAACAATGGAGGCGCTCCATGTATTGACTTCTGTATGAACAATCGGCAGGCCATTTTCAACCATGGTCTTTTGGACATGAGTATGAATAATCCGCCCATTATTGGAGCCTACGATACGACGAAGCTCGTTGTAAAGATCAAGGCTTGAAACATGATGATAAAATTGAGGTGAAAGAGACTCGCTATTAGTATTGTTAACGCGAACGCCGCTCCATCGCTTGTTGATAAGATGAGCACAGAAGACGGCCGGAAGCTCATCGGGTTTTCCCCAAAAACAAAATGTTTTGTCATTGTTGGTTTTAGACGAAGGCTCAATGACAACCCAAGATTTATCCGCCAGCAATCCGTGACGCTCCATACACATGAGAAGAATCGTTGCTGCCGCGCCGCCTCCCGCAAACAAAAAATCTACATGTTCTTTTGGGGCCATATACAAAACGGTCTAATCAAGTAAAGGAGCGGTCAGCTGATCAACGAGCCAATAGTTCTTTTCATGCGTTCAAGATGACGATATGAAAAGCGGGACTACAAGATCAGCAAACAAGACAGTCTCGATTTTGTTTACGGTAATTTATAATTATCATAGAAAGAAGTCCTCAACTGATAATTCCGGGACTCGTACCGAATGTAAATAGTTGTAGAAAACAAAATGCTGATGAGTTGTTTATAAATAGTCGGATTAATACATATTAGTAAAGCGGAAAAAGTAAAACCGTAGTTGAAGGATAGTCTAATTCACATCGCTCAGTATTGGGGTCTTGCTAAAAAAAAGGTGTTCCGGAGGAACACCCAAATAACTAATCAAATAAATCATCGAGCCAATGGTCTTTTTTATGCTTTTTGTGATGTTTATGGTAACCATGGTCGTAATGATGTTTGTGATGATCATGGTGTGTATGTCCGAACGAGCTGGGCGGTGGTGGCGGCGGCGGGGTATGCGGCACATGTCCAAACGAACTGGGTGGCGGTTGCTGTACCTGTCCGAAACCAGCAGGTGGGGGTACCGCTTGTTGATTGGCTTTTTCGCTCGACAATACTTTTTCAATAATTTTATCAAGCTCTCCACGGTCGAGCCAAACCCCGCGACAAACCGGACAATAGTCTATTTCAATTCCCTGCCGCTCAGACATAACCAAATTTTCTGTTGCACAAGTTGGACATTTCATAATTTGAGGTATTTTGTACACGTAAGATACAAAAAAGTCATATCACTAACAAAATCAAAATCATTTCCGGAGCTAAAAACGGAACAGAACGGTACGAACTTTTTAATCTCGTTTTTGAACTAATCTATGTTTTCTGATATTAATTTTCGCTTTGGTTATCGTTGTTTGAATGCACTGTTTTTCCTTTTTGCTCTTTCATTAGCCAAATCGGGTTATGCACAAGTATTTGCCGATAGTCGATCCTTTGGTATTCAATATGCTGTGCGCTATCGGTTTGACAAGGGGATTAGTCACGTGATCTCGGTAGATCGCCGGAAGGAAAACTATAATTGCACGCAAGGTGAGATACGATTTAATAGCCTGTTGGTTGAGTGGGGTTCTGTTAAAAATCACCAGATCGCCTTTCGATACTTACGCGCTTTAAATCCTCATGTGAGCGATCCGCCGCGCCATTTTGTCATCGGGGCGGGCACGTCTTATTTTTCGACAGATAATTTGAAAGGCATTTCCGTTTTTCCGGAGGCCGGCTTATTCATGCAACGGACGAAAGGGAAACGTAAGGTGTACCTATTGGCAACCTATGCTTTTGAAATGCCCATCATAGAATCCGGGAGCGGACAGAATCAGGCACACCGCATCACCGTTGGATTAGGCATTGATTTAAAGCACGAAAGAGTACCGTATTGAAAATTGACAGAGGAGCGGCAAGCCAGCAGGCGGAGTTTTTATAAGAAATAACCGCTTTCAACTTCCCATGTAAAGGGTTTTTCAAACGTTTTCCATGTTTTCAACGAAGAAGACCGAAAAGATCGTGTTCGTTTTTTCAATCGATCATTTTCCAAATCGCCGGATGATTCTTTACATTGATTGGTCAGAAAATTATAACTCCTTTTTTCCCATTCGCCTGTTCCCCGGTGCATGTCAAAGCGATCGGCGCCAATCAAAAAAAACGCATCGTTTTGATATCGAAATTTGTATGTTGTATTGGTGGCATACCAGCTCCCGGACAGAGCAAAATATTGAAACGAAAGAGAAACAACCCGTTTTTTAATCGTTACATTGTCGTAGGGGTCTTCCACGTTTTCGCTATCATGAGGCAGCACAAAAAGATTATTTTGTTCCGCCAGGCGATATATTTTCGAGGCCGAATCAAAAAAAAGCACCACTAACATACGCGGCTGCGTGATAACCGTTATTTCAACGCCAAAATCATCATTCAATATAGATACACTATCGGTGTGTTGCAAAATCAACACTAAATCATTGGGTCCGTTGGGTCTAAGAACGCCTTCGGCTGAATCCAAAATATGCCATCCCGAAGGAACAAAAGAATTAGCTGATATACCGCTTTTTCGAACGGATGGATATTGGAACGATTGTCCGTTGCCAATAACAACAGAAAAGAAGAAGAGAAGAAAAAAACAAATGCGCATAACCTGGTACACAGAGTTGAAACGATTGGCGATGAGCTATGTATGTTCTAAAAAAACGACTGCATGTCAAAAAAATTTCCCGCACGAATGGTCGGTTCATCATTGGCTGGTTAAGAGCACGAGTGTATGAGCTTTCCGCTCTTGAGGATATCAATTCCCCAGATGTCTTTACTGTCGCACTTCGGACAACAAAAAGAGTCCCTGCCCATGCTACCACAACCTTCACACATCGGGATCCGGTCAACTTTTTTCAAACCTGCCACCACTTTTCAGTCAAGCGCCTGTTTGGCGGCTTGTGCAACCGCTTGTTTGGTCATTGCTGTGAAGCGAAGAATTTCTCCACAACAAACACATTTAATGCTTACATCCATGGCGTTTATAAATTGTTTTTGAACTGGGATAAAATCTTTTTGTTCGGACTGCTGAACAATGCAAAAATATTATCTGCATTGGCGGTGGATGCAGAATGGATTTTTATACCATTTCCCTCCGGAAGCAGCGTGACCGTAATTTCACCCCAAATGGTGAACTTTTTATAGTCACCCGTGAGCTGGTGAATTGTGTTGTTTGCCTTGATGTTTGTAAATCCTCCCTTGCGAAGCGCCTGCTCTGCTTTAGCCATCCACTCGTCCATGGAGCCGGATACAACAACGGTTTCTTCTTTACTTGCTCTGATTGCCATAATAATCGGTTTAGGGATATAAAAAGTAAATATATAAAAGAATCAACAAACAGTTCCTTTGTTTCAGGATTAGGAACCAGCTTGTTACTTGCTTTTATGGTAAGGTCGGATTAGGTCATTAAAGGTCTCATCCCATCCGTTTTCAGGCGGGGAATCAAGTACGGCAGGATACAGTGTGAATAAGTGGGTTACCAATTGGACAAACGACTGCTGTATGCTTTTTTTACGATTGGCGTTTTGTTCCAGATAGTATTCAGCTTGTTTACAAAAAAGCTGCGCTTTCATCACAGCGAGATCTGTTGATAAAAAAACAGCCATTTCTTCGGCAATCTTTTTGGCTATTTCATAACGATACCCGTCTCCATTGTCTATAAAACAACCATTCAACATAAAATAAACAAAAGCGCCCATTTTGTAATTACCCGCTCTGTTTTGTAAATACCATCGTATAAAATCGACGGCTTGTTCATCCCGATCCTTTAAAAGTGCCTCAAATACGTATAACCAATCTGTTTGGAAGCGTGTCGTGTCTTTCAAATCAGAACAAAGAAGCCATGCTTTACCAGCTTCACGCATACCTTGACGGTGAATCAGATCAATCAGCTGGGATCCGGTTGGACACGTATCCAGAACCGGATTGAATGGTCTATTCGTTGCCAATCGATCGCCCGGATCTAGCTGGTAAACAACCGGCGCTGATGATTCGGCGATTGACAGGTGTTGATTGGGTAGCTGGTTATTACGCAGAAACGACAAAATCAAAGGATATGTAGAGAAGTGTGCCCGAATTGTTTTTTTTCGTTCCTCCTTATTGTTCAAATAAGGAAGACACGGATAAAGACCAACAATCGTTTGGGAACAGAAATCATTGTGGGAAAGGGTTGGCTGGATAATAAATGTGCGAGTTGTACGATCTATCAGATCCATCATCCGAAATCCTGCGCCAGCCCTGCCAACGCCCATTATTCGGACGCCATTATAGTTTGATTGCGATTTCAAATCCGGCTGCATATTGGCCGGCATCATAAAGCTCAGTACATAACCATAATCTGAATCAAGTGTAATGATACCGGAAACAGCGTGTTTACCAATCTGCGGATAATTAAAAACGGTATTCGCTCCAAAACTATGTCCCATCAAAAAAACAGCACTCGGATCACCGATAGCCATCTTTTTCAAATAATCCAGTATAAAATCGATATCTCGTATCGACGCGTCCGTGTCACCAACGCCCAAAAAAGTAGTTGCGTCTTTATTGAAGAAAGATGACGTAACAACAATAAACCCATGTGAAGCCAGATATTCTGCCATCAAAAAATGCTCATCAAGCGAACCGCCTAATCCCTGATGATAGATCAGCACCGGATAAGGTTTTTTCGGTATTTCAGTTTCATCGGACGCAAATAGACGCGTACTCAGGTAGGCATCAAATAAGGAATCGGCAACAGAATCGCGCATCGATTGATTTTCGGAGAACGCATCAAGCGGCAGGTTGTATTCAATAGCAAATTGTTTGCTCATGCGCATTTCATACTGGTAAAAAGCATCTGTTAGCGGTTGAAATACAGGGCTGCCATCAAATTCAAAAAGATCCCGGATAGTTAGCGGACCAAGAGAAGACGATGTTCTTACAGGAAAAAAGACAGTCGTTAAAAGCGGTCGACCTTGCGTTGTATTTTGTGACTTAATGGTGGATTCGGAGGGTAAAAAATCGAAGGGCCGGCTGGAATCAATCAGAAAGAGCCTTTTCATGCCAACCACATAACTACCTGGCGAGAGATCACCCCAATAGGCAGGCGTACTTTGTCCAGCACTCAAATGGGAAAGTCCAACTAGCAAAAAAGAACCAGCCAAAATAACTTTCCACGAAAAAAGACAAAAGGTGTTCATGGCAGCCAAATTCAAAAAGAGATAGCCCGTAAAGAGTCAAAAATGACCCCGTTCAATTGTTATAAACGGTCAGACCAACGAAAAAAAAACACGTAATATCCTTATAATACAAATAGTTACTATCCATTATTAGTTACGTCGCACCCGCTTAACATCACCGGAGGGATGCATGGCGTGGGTGCAGGGGATTACGTCACCATTATAGTGTGCCGGATGAGAGCAGGGAAACAGGTCACCATTAGGATGACAAGGCACGGTTCCATAATACGGACTATAACAGGGATGGCTACACGCAATGATATCGCCTCTGGGGTGAGCTTGATGCGAACAAGGGATTAGGTCGCCCCGTGGATGCATAGGGTGGGTGCAGGCTGTCATGATTGTTTCCCACTGATCAGCGTCGCCGGACGGTTGGTTATTTCCCCGTACAGCATAATAACCGCTTTTAACCAATTCAGCCCGATCTTTCCCGGACGAATGCGTGTGGTCATCGGTTTCGGGCAAGCTGTAAAGGTAATTGTAAACAATGTTTAAATTATATCCATAGTTTGCCAAAAACTTGCCGGCATAAACATCCGCCTCGTCTTCTGATTCGGTCGGCGAACTTCTGTACCGCCAGGTACTACCGGAAGGATGATAAATATTGGCCTGATGTCCAAGGGCCTGATGTCCCCATTCATGGGCAAAGACAAAAGCTAAAATATTTTTGTCTTTTTGAATAGTTGAATAATCAATGATGATCAATCCGCCGTTGTGGGCTTGTCCCCAGTTGAATGTTTGTCCGAAAATTATCGGATAGTCCATTCCTGTGTAGGCTACCAGTTGTTTGTAGATAGCATAGGTTTTTGGATAATTATAGGCATAATAGATTTGTCCGCCATAGGCATCCCGCCATTCATTGATGAGGTATTTTTGTTGGTCAGTCAGCGTATATTGTGAAAAGCATGACGAGGCCGAAAACCCGAAAAGCAGCAAGAGACATATACGGTTCATGGCTTTATTTAGTTTAAAAAAAAGATAAACGGCTGTTGAGATTAAAATTTGTTGTATAAATATACCAAGAATTAAGGTTGTCTGAAGGCATAATGAGTTGTTAAAAAGCAGGACTAGCTACCGTATTATAAACACAAATAATTGATGCTATTGAAAAATCAAAACAACACACAGTTATCAATACGCAAAGTAAAAAACAGGAGAGGAATAGTAGTCAATGGTCTGATTCTTGATCTCGTACAATTAATCATTACTAGCTCATTTGATGAAATTCGCCCTCGTTTTTAATAACTAGGTCTAGAAATATAAGCGCATTATTGTTTATAAAGGAGCGAAAGGGTTTCCTTGTGCGGAACAGCATGAAAAAACCGTTCAAGCGCGCGTTCAAATAGCTTGTCTTCATGCGGATCAATGGTTGAAAACAAGGTCATACAAGCATGAAGTTTCAGGTCATCGGGACTTCCAAAAATAAGTCGGGCATTCGATTCGCCTTGCTCAAGAAGTGCCAGTGTAATCTGTCGAAGCCGTTGACCTAATATCCGATGCTGGATATAGGCCCTCGCTTCATGTATATTCTCTATTCCAAAATAATGCGACCGCTCACTGTATCCAAGACCACGAAGCTGAGGAAAAACGGTCCACATCCAACAACCCAGTTTTCTACCATTTTTTACTTCCGCCAACGCATTCGGAAAATCGGTTTCTTGTGCTTCAATAAATCGATGAAGGCGATCATTCATATGGATATAAGTTAGTTCTCTAAGAGCTAGGGAAATCTGATTTACTGATGCGGAATGCAATACGTTATTTTTCGATTGAGCAATTCCACGGTTGTTTTTTCCCACCCCATTCCACAACGGTAAAACCAGATCGTTCTTTGCACAGCGGACGAATATCTTGTTCCGGCAGCACTATTTTATAAGGAAGGGGAGACCAAACCATCATCACCCGGATGCAGGTTTTCGGCTGAGGTACGACAGTCAACGCTGCCTCTTGTTCATATTCATCGGAGGCGAAATGAATCAGATTAAACGGGTTGTTTTCCATCTGAGGCAACCAATACATGATAAACTCATTGGCTTCGCGTCTAGATAATCCGAGCGTTGAAAGCGTTTGTTCCAGGAAACGGACGGTTTCGGTTCCTTTTATTACAAACCCGCTATCGTATGTAAAATCACGACTATTGATTCCTTCCCAAAACAGGGCATAATAGGTCTGTCCATCCGAATCGATTAAGGTGCCATCTGGCGCTGCAAGAACCCGCCATCCCTCGCGCCGATAAGCCGGATAACTATGCGTGAGCCGGCCCTTTAACGTCAGTTGTACCTGGACCGTTTCTTTTTTTTCAGGGTATAGATAAATAACAGGCTTTGCCATTCCGTCAGCTTCCTCCGCTTTAAATAATGTTTTCACTAAAACACCATTGACAAATTTCTCTTCTAGCATTTTTATTGATTCAAATCCATCGTGTTGGTATATGGTTATTATTCCGTGTAGCCGCCCGCCTTTGAATCGAAGCGTAAAATACGGTTGGCTAACCGGACTGCTTGCTCTAAAATAACCCTGCAGGGTTCCGGTAAACGGCAGCCCATTTACTAAAAAAACCCGACGGTAAACCGGTTTTTCAATTAACTGATCCAGTGCACCGTATTCATTAGCATCGTAGATGGATGGTCTGAGAATGATTAGTGGGTTGTTTGATTCGTCTTGTTGGATAAACGTCGATGTTGCCGGAATAATCAAGCTCGATTTTTTATTATCGAACCGCCAGTTCCACTCGGCGATATCTTTTCGAATCGATACACATTTTCCATTGCTGTACTGATGATCCAACATCAACGTGCCATCAGGGTAGTATGCTAAGAGGTTTCCGTTCATCTGATTACCATTGATGTGTACCGAGCCAGCCAGCTTGGTACGCGCCGTATCATAAAAAACAGACAAGACGCCCGAAAAACGCGCAAAGGAAGCATCAAAAAAATCAAAGTACGATAAAAAAGACAACATGTTGGTGTCGTATGCTCCGAATTGGTTTAACGCACTCGGATCCGGAATTACCTGTATTTCTCGGATGTCGGGTGACCACGATTCGCCCGATTCTGCCACCAGCTCAAGATATTCATCTGCACCGACCGATCTTCCTCGCATGATCATTCGCTTTCCATTTTGATTGTTGCTAGGCTGCATGTGTACGGCCGGAATCGTATATGTATCGCTAGATAGATTGCTTTTTCTGATTTCAATTAGTGTTGCATTGAGCTTATTGATACTATCAGTCAGCTTGTTTTGGGTAAGCTTGATTTTTTCTAGTACCTCGTTATTCAAGACCAACGTTTGTTGGAGTTGTTTGATTTGTCCATCCATGCGGCGAATCGAATGGCCAAGGGAATCAATGGTCTGATTATCATTTGCTGCTTTTTGCGTGAGCAATGTTATCTGATTGGCTTGCTCCATTGATAAGGCTTGAACCTGCTGATTCAGCGAATCGATTCGCAAGGATAACCGGCGGATCTGTTTTTTCTTGGTTTGGCTAATTCCCTCGAGAGGGCATAGCAGGATCGTACCAAACAAAAAGCCTATCCAAATTAACAGGTATCTTTTCCAAACGGGATTCGCTTGAAGAAAGGCTGGTTGATCATTGCGCTGTTTCATTTTTTCAAGTTATTATGATGGGGTGGTCGCACAGTTCTAAAATTAACCTTGTTATATATACAAGCGGTTGGAAGAAAACAGGAAGCTCAGCAGGAAAACAACAATGCCGACATAAAAAATAATTTGTCCCCATAACCGGGTTTGTTCATTGTATACGAAATAGCGCTCACCGGTTGGAGCGGTTTGTTTCGAAAAAGCATAGATATACCCTCCGATGATAGCGATTAGTCCACCCGCTAGCGCGCTGATGGAGATCAATATCAAGTAAATAAGATTGCCTTGTTTGCCGTTATCCATCGCGGCTACTTCCGCATTGACTTTTTCTTCCCGAATACGATCTAGTGAATCCAATGCAATGCCGCGGTTTCTTAATTCCGCCTCGGCTAAATCAACAAAAGCAGACTGATATTGATCAGCGTTGGTATAAATGACGACTAGCTCATCATTAGTCTTGGATTGTATTTGTTCTTCAAACGAAAAAGACATTCTCTATTGATTATCATGAAAAAAACAGGGCTTATAGGGAAACACCGGCATTTCTATATAAAAAACAGTCAGGATTAAAATTTCATACAAAAACAACCAGCAATCAACAAAAACAAGAATGGTTATTTGGTCAGCTGCAAACCCGCAGACAATTGAACGGTCACTCCGCTACCGTTGATGTTTTGGTATACACCCAACCCGAACTTACCATATACCTTTACGTCAAAAAATAAACCAACTCCTTGAAATCCTCGTTTGCCCAGCAACGGCCCAACAAAACCGTTTTGATATAAATTAATGTATTCTATATAAACGCCGGCCCCACCGATTTCATCATCCATCCCTCCGGCCGATCCAAGACCAACACCGCCTTTGTAACCGCTTAATCCAAGATCTGCATGAAACAGAAGACCAACGGAGCGCATATCAATGCACACTTGTGGGTTAATTGATAAAAGGGTTAGATTGCCCGCGTTTAAACACAACCAAGACGCAACACGGTTCTTGTTAGGATTATCACTCAATAGATGAGTTGACGTTAGCTCCGACAAGCTTGACTGTGTCTGTGTTTCTGTTTTGTCAATAGGCCGCTTGATCCTCTCGCTGATTCTCTTGTTACTGACAGATGCCAGTTGGCCCTGCGCGGACACTTCCGAGATTAAAAAAAACAAACCAAAGAGTCCGCAAAAAAGAGCGTGTTTGATGTTTCGTATGGCCTGTTTCCAAATCATGAAATTCGACGAATCGATTGTATCTATAAATATATTAAAAAAGACAATTATTTTAAAGAATCATGGTTAAAACCCCCTATCTTTTTTTTAGTAGTAGGTAGATTGAAATCGAGCTCAATATAGAGAGCAGCAGCATTATCCACCCATGCCTTCTAATAGTATCAGCGTAGGCATAAACCCGCTGTCCATCAGGTAGCGTTTTTTTATTCAAGGCCAAATTTCCTCCAATGGCCAGTCCAAGTATTCCTCCCAAAACAGCAGACAAATAGCCGGCAAAAAGCCAAAATAGGCCAATTTGATCTGGTGTTGCCAGGGTTGTGTTTCGGGCTTTTTTTAATTGCTCCGCATCCTCCTCCCGGATTTCTTTACCCCTTTCTTTTAATAATTTTTTGGCGAGTTGATAATCAAAAAGCCCCCATTCATCTGGTTTCAAAATAATTTCCAGTAGTTCTTCATCACTGAATGCTAATAAATAATAATCATCCTCCACCTTTTCAAGCATCTGTTGATAGATATTCTCTAGAGCCTTTCGTGCTTTTGTAAAATCCTGCGGCTTTACTTTTATACAAATATCAAGTCCCACCGTGTTTGTCGAGAAGCTCAAGTCAAACTGATGCCGATTGTCTTCCAGGATACACGCTATTCCGCTTTCATTCAGCTGCTCAACCATGGTTTGAGCAAGGACAATGTCATTGAATTTTTGAAATGTCAGGAATGTATTGGCCATAGGATGATATTTTTATACGACTATTTGTTTGGTAACAATATTGACAGCCAACCCAACAGACCCTGCGGTTCATCTGATTGCATCGTTTTGGTCAATCTGTCCAACCACAAAAGATACATTTCCGTATTCAGCAGTGCATATTAAACGTGTTTTAATTGAATTCAAAAACGAAAGACTACCATCAATATCGTTTCAAGATAAATCAAAACGCGTTGAACTAATCCGATGGTTTTGTTTTTTCAAAATAAACCCGTTCATTACCACCTTCCTTTAAGAAATACGGTCGAACGCCGGCTGTTTTCTTATAGGTACCGTCGGCATAAACACCATAGCCGAATCCACATTCAACACCATCTTCAAGGGTTTCAATTGTTATTCTATTTTTGGAAAATTGAAACAGCCATTTACAACCAATGGTACTATCAAAGGAGTAATTGTAATAAAGACCCGCACCATCATTAATGACCACTCTGCCATAGAGATATCCACCATTGTAAGAGGGCGCCCCACGGTTTAAGGAAATGTAAAACAAAAGGGTGCTGTCTGATTCTGCAAACACCTCTATCGATCCAACAGGACCTTTTTTTATTGATGTTCCTAGGGAGTATTTTCCGGCATACTGAGACGTTCGGTATGTTTTTTGAATAGCTGTTTTACGTTGGCCTTCTACTGCGAATATAAAAAAGAGCAATAAGATTAGCAGGGTTGTCGGTTTAAAGAAACGAATGATCATACTACTTTATTTATTTTTAAAAGAGCATATGCCGCCACAACCGATTGCACTTTTTAACGTTGGATCCAAACAAACCACTCATTAGAGTAGTGAAAGATTGATTTCATACGACTTTAAGAACTGGCCAATAATTGGATCCATGGCTTTCTTGCTTTTGGGTGGATACGTAAACGTGACAACACCCATCTTGTTCCATTTCCAAACCAACTCCTCTTCATCCGGATTGGAACGCGTACTCAGGCTCTCACAAGTTGCTTTTACGTATACAATCTGGCCGGAACGGTCGTAACCGGAGACAATAAAGCCGTACTCCTGGTTTTTGAAATAAGTGACTTTCAACGAGCGCTTGATTTTCTGTTGCTCTTCATCAAAATTCAAAATATGATCGTCGCCCAAGTAGCTGGATTTGAATTCGAGATGTATGCTGGCGCCTAACGATGATGCGTAGTAGTTTGCATCGTCTATTTTGGTGAAAACACCTGCCGGAACCGTAAATCGATATATTTCATCGGTGTCGGTAAAAGTCTGATTGCGTTGCGCCTCAACGGATGCAAACGAACAAAAACACCAACCCAAGACAAGAAAAAAGAATAAGCCCCTTTTATTTTTTTGATATGTCATACAGTTAATTTTTATTTTGATCTCAGCAATTAGAGACGTTGGCTAAAAGAGAAAGGGCTATTC
>CAZZJF010000044.1:0-13789 GCA_964654325.1 uncultured Ferruginibacter sp. | reverse complement strand
TGAATCTCAATTATGCCATCAACGAAATGGTCGATGAATACGAGCAAGAAGAAATCATCGAGTATTTCAAAAACTGCGAAACGTCTTCGTTGCAAATCGCTCAAGAAGAATTAGCTGATAGCCAGTTCAATTGGGAACAACTGAAAATAATGCGGATTAAGTTTCTGTGTGAATATGGAAACTGATTCGGTGTACGCACCAATTAAAAAAACCCGGTTTAAACCGGGTTTTTTTTAAACTGTATTGATACTAAATCAATATTTGACAAAGCGGGATTGGGTGGATCTACCATTGGCATTAAACACCCGAATCACATACACCCCCGAAGGTAGCGTCGAAACATCAAAAGCGTTGTTTCCTTCAGTGATCCGACGACTCATCAAACGTACTCCGCTGGTGTTATATATGACTAATTCTGCTCCGACTTCCACGCCCTGGATCAGCGTATTCAGTCGATCGCGAACTGGGTTGGGATAAACCTGTATAGTCGGTTTTTCAAGGATTTCGGCAATATCAGTACGGGTGGCCGTTCCTAATTGAACCCTCACCGTGTAGCAACTGGTTGCATTAAATGTACTGGTGTTTGTTGGGTACACTCTAACAAAATACGTTGTATTGGCCGCTGCGGTGAAATTAATTGTTTCATTTTGTGTGCCGGATAGACTTGAAGTCGCCAAGATTGATCCCGTACTGCTGATGAGGCGCAGGTGGTAGTTGGCTGGAAGCGTGGTTAGCGTCAACGTAATGGTTCCGGCTGTTGTAATTGTGAAGCGATAATGATCCACATCACTACCTTCATTGATGAGTCCGGTTACATTCGTATTAAATGGAATTGTTGCAGCGCCACTAGTGGTATTGTTGGTGCTGTTATCTAATGCATTTGCACAACCGGTTACAGTAGTTGCCGTTGCATTAATGGTATAACAACTGGTGCTATTAGCGCCATTAAATCCATACACACGAACAAAATATGTTCCGGCCGATTGATTAGTCAATGAAACGGTTTCGGTTGATGAGGTTGTTGCACCTGATCCAACCTGTGTACCGGCGCTGTTCAGAATTTGAAGATCATAATCCACGCCGCTTGGTCCTACCAGATTATATACGATGTTGCTGGTAGCCGTTGTCGTTATCTTGAAATAATCATTGTCGGTTGTACTGCCGATGGCGGCGGTATACGTTACACCGCTGCTAATGGTTGTTGCGGCGGCTGTTGTTTCATTCGGTTCGAATGCTGTTACACAAGCAGGCGCGGTGATAGTAGTGAACTGAGCTGATGTAAAACCGCTGGTTCCATTGGCTCCGCAGTTGGTGCTAACCCGATAGTCGTACAGGGAAGCGGCTGTCAATCCAGTCAGGTTTATTGACGTAGCGGTGGTCGCTGTTGCTGCGCTGATCCAGGTGGCTGAACTATTCAGCTTATAATCTACGGCATAGCTGGCGGCGCCGGAGACGGCTCCCCAACTCACGGTGGCGCCGGTTGCCGTAATATTGGTTGCTGTAAGTCCGCTTGGTGCGTTACAAACAAACGGCGCTGTCGTTGTAAACTGAGCCGATGTAAACCCACTGGTTCCGTTTGTTCCACAATTTGTACTTACGCGATAATCATATACCGAAGAGGCGGTCAGGCCGCTTAGTGTAACCGATGTTCCTGTAATCGCTGCGCCGGCACTGGTCCAGGTGGTTGCGGTATTTAATTTATACTCCGCAGTATAACTAACCGCTCCGCTAACGGCCGTCCAATTCAATGTTGCAGCAGTAGCGCCGATAGATGTCGCGTTTAATCCGCCTGGTGCATTGCAAACAAACGGAGCGGTGGTTGTAAACTGAGCCGATACATAGTTGCCGCTTCCGGTAGAACAGGTTGCTCTCACGCGCCAATCGTACAAGGAACCTTGGGTAAGGCCGGTGAGGTTAGCGGTAGTTGCTGATTGAGCGGTAGCAAAGCTGGTCCAGGTGGTGGCTGTGCTTAATTTATAATCAACCGCATAGCTGGTTGCACCGGAAACCGCGTTCCAGCTAACCGTAGCGGTGTTGTTTCCGATAGCGGAAGAGGTCAACCCGGTTGGATCGCCGCAGGCTACGGTACCACCAATGGTAAAGTTGGTGTTGCTGATATCGAAGAAGATGTTTCCAACAGCTTCCACTTTGATGCGGGCCGTTGTAGATGGTGTAGCCGGAATCACAACAGCCTCGGTTCCATCATTGGGTGTACTCGCCAACAATACAGTTGGAAAGGTTTGACCGCCATCGGTGCTCAGTGAGATTTTCACATTGGCACAATTGATGGGAGAAAGATCCGTGCTGTTGACGCTCCATGTTATAGTTTGTGTAGAACCGCCCGCCCAGGTAACGGCTGTATTTGGAGCCGAAACAGCAAAGGGTCCGGCCGTGCCGTTTACAGTAACCACCACGTCGGCAAACTGTGTTTGTCCAACCGATACCGGTGCGGTAGAGCTGTAGGGTGCATTATCACGAACGGTAACGCGGAAGTTCAGCGTACGAGCAACAGAGCTCAATGCCTCGCAATTTGCGCCAGCATCTCCGCCAGTCAGCGGTCCGGTAACTGTTCCTCCGGTTAAAATAGTTGATAAGCGGGGAAACAAACGCACGTTGGAAGAGGTTGCCGGAAACGTAAGCCAGTTGGGGCCCGAGGCCTTGGTAGCACTGGCGACCGAGCTGGTTCCGGAAACCGTGGAGTTGTCGTTTTGCTCCCAGCAATACGTTAATGGATCGCCGTTCGCATCGGTGGCGTTGCCGGTGAGTGCAAACGGTGTGCTTCTGGGAATGGTATAGTTCGTGAGCGCCGCAACCACAGGCGTTGCATTGGTAGCGGTGATGCTGGTTGTAACCGGACAGGTTTTGGTTGCAATATTTGTTTGAATCTGTTGAATCGATGCTTGATGGAAAATGTCGATTGAGTGATTGGACATGTCCTGTGCCGTGATACCCGCATAGCCCATGATCGTAATGCCCGATCCGGGTTCTTTGTTAACCCCGGTTCCTTCAAGTGAATGAGAAAAGGTGTGGTTGGCGCCCAACTGATGACCAACTTCATGGGCCACGTAATCAATATCAAAATTGTCGCCTTGTGGAATACCGTCGGCCGGAGAGGTAATGCCGGAGCCTTTGTTCGCATCACTACATACACAACCGATACAGCCTGCGTTACCGCCACCGCCGGAAGATCCAAACATGTGTCCGATATCATAATTAGCTGCACCAATCACGCTATTCAGCGTAGACTGTAACTGGGAGTTCCAGCTGGACAAGGTTGTATATGGATCGGTTGACGGGTTGTAATAAATAACAGCTGTAGTATTGGCAATCAGGTTCAGGTGTAAGGCAAGATCTTTCTCATAAATACCATTACAACGTGTGAGGGTATTATTGAAAGCCGCCAAGACCAGATTTACCTGCGCCGAACTGGTAGCACCAAAATAGTTGGCGTACTCGCCATTACAGGATTGTGCGAGACGCATCGTTTTTAAATCTCCTCCGGAACGAGCGCTGAGATTCAGCGTCGCTACTTGTCCGTTTAAGCTTTCAGCGAGGTGCTGATCGGGCGTAGAGCAGCTCCAGGGTAACTGACCCGATACGCGTTGCTTGGCAAATACCGCATACGTATGATGGTCGGCTGAATAAGGCTCAATGAATTCATTCGGACGATCGACACGGAAAATCATTGTTTGAATGCCTTGCGGTGAATAGCTGAGTTTGAGTGTGGCATACTTGTCTGTTAATCCGCGACCGGAAAAAGCGCGAATCTCCGGAAACTGTGCCTGAAGGGCCGGCTCAAAGTTTGATGCCTCGTTGATGATGAAATACTCGATATTTCCATCCGCATTGGGCAGGGCGATGGTTGTCGTGTGTGCGTTCCGGTTATCTACAACATGGAACAGTTGTTGACGTAACTCAGAAAGATCAAGGTCAAATAGCTTGAATTTGGTTGGAAAGCTCGGTCTGCTCACTGATTTGTCGGGCGTTATCCCCGTTGCATTCAGATTGACAGACCATGGGTTTTTGTTTTGTGCAAATGCTGAACCGATAAAAAAGATTTTTAGCAAAAGCAGGGTCCATTTTTTCATGGTGGTGGTGTTTTTTTCGGGTGTGAAAATACTTTTTTTTAATCAGAACCATCCTGATCTTTTTGATGACAGGCAAGCGTTGTTTTCTTTTTGGCCAAGAGGCTTCACGGAGAGGATGAACACACGATTTAATCAATTATTTTTCTGTTGATTAAACATATCGTATATGGTTATATGTTAGTTGGTGCCCGTAGTAATACCCCTACTCTTTTTGCGCGTAAATAAAAAAACCCTCTTTTAAGAGGGTTTTGCGTGGAAGGTTCTGTCTGTATTATTTTAGCTTCTTGATTTTATCCAATAGCTCTTGGGTGTTTTCGTAATCAAGCTCATATTTTTTTGCAATGCCTATGGCTAGATCTGCATATTTCTTTGCTTCTTTTTTGTTTTTGAGTTTTAGAAAGAGCGCAGCGTACGTGTCATACTGAGAATATAGTTGCTTTTCGGCGACATAGGCCTTTGCGTCGGGATATTCGTCTTCAGGAACTCCAAGGTCTTCAATCCACTTGGGTACTTTTTTGCTGATGCCCATCACCCAGTCGTAGTCTGGTTTTTTATCGGTAATATATTTTTTCATCCAACTTTCTGCTTTCATGAGTTCAGCTTTTGACTCTGCGTGCAAATAAAACGCCCAACAAACCTGATTAACGATACCATTTTCAACGTATTTATCCCCTCCTTGCATAGCGGTAGCAATGTAGTCGGTCCAAGACTCCCGTTGCGACAAGAAATAAAGGGTAATTTCAAAGAGGTCTTTTTCGCTGACGGAGGATATTTTCATTGCCCTCACTTGAGCGACGAATTGGTTGATTTCGGCTGTTGACTTTTCATCGTTGACCATTTGCTCTGCATGGGTATAGAGCACTTTTTGAGCGTATTTCTCCAGATCTTCTGCACCGTGTTCTTTCACAAAATCATCCCAGTGTGCGGCAATATATTGAAACGCGCTTCCGTTGAAATCAATAGCATGTTCGCTGATAACCGACCAGTTTTGGGGATCTTGATAGTCGGATTCGTTTAACATGGTCATGTAATTCTTTGCCACTTCTTCTGTTGGTAAACAGGTTCCTCCCAAATACGTCAGATAGTCCCTGGTTTTTTCCTTGTTGGTTTTATTTCGCTCGTACGCTGCTTTAATGGCCGCAAACCGCTTAGTGGGGTCCTGTGCTGTTTTGGCAAAATTGATAAACTCCTCGGCGTCTTTATACCCAGAAGCGCGATGGAGAATATTTCCGTCGGCATCCAACACCAACAAATTAGGATAGCATTTGATTTCGTATTCCTCTGAAATGGTTGTACCGTCTCCTTCTTTTTCCATATCGAACTTGGCATTCACAAAACGAGGGTTAAAATAATCACCAACCTCTTTTTGGGTAAAGGTTTCTTTGGCCATTGTTTTACAAGGGCCACACCAGGTGGTGTAACAGTCCATAAAAATGAGCTTGTTTTCACGCTTCGCTTTTGCCTTAATGTCTGCGAATGAAGCCGTTTCGAAGACCATTCCCGTTTGTGCAATCGTCGATAAAGCCATCATACAAAAAATACCGGCAATCGACAGATGTTTCAGTTGTGTTTTCATAAAAAAATCGGTGCTTTTTTTTGCCCGTAGTACAAGATACCAAAATAATGGGCGCTGATTGCATTTTTGGTTTTTTTTATGATTTAGGGGCTGCTTTTTTCAATCAACGCTGGTGCTATTCTCACCACCGCCGTGCGCGCCAGGGTCGATACCAGACCCTTTTTCGAGGAACCCGATTAACTCGTTGGTGGCGCGTTTTGGCCGGTTGGGGGGCAAGCGATATGTTTACTCCGGTCCGAATGATGGGAATCGCGCGATCATAGTTGTCTTTGTAGGGCGAATACCGGTCTTGGGCTACATCCCATAAAATTGAAAAGTAAAAATACGCGGGGCGGTCACTTCTTCTTGCTGTTGCCAGCCCGCCACCAACCAAAAAACTATTCGCATCATGATTTTCTGAAACGGAGACGCCGGCTATTTTGGTTGTTTTTTGAATAAAATTGAACTCATACTGCCCCTGGACATATAAAAAACGCAGCGGAAACAAGCGCATAAATGCACCCGGACCAAAAACGACCTGACTTGTTTTATTATTGGACAGGTCGCGACCCGACTGATATTGAACACCGGCTGTGCCCGCAAGATCAATAAATCGATTCAGTTGAACCCCGCAATAAGGAGTAATCCCAATAGTTTGGTAGCTGCCGGCAAATGCGAGGTTTAATGAGCCGCCTATAATCGTTTTTTCGGTCGTGGGGGGCGGTGTATTTCTTTGTATGCGCTGGGCCACAGCGGATCCCATTGTTAGGACAAAGAGAGCGGAACAACACAATCGAATCATGTTATGGTTAATTTGCATAACAGACGCAATCATTCGTGTTGGGTTTAATCGATGTCAAGCTTGCCAAGGCCCTCTCGGATGATAACCGGCTCGCCGCCGGTACAATCGACCACCGTTGATGGAACCAAACCACCTGCGCCACCGTCAATCACCAGATCCACCCGGTTTGTAAATCGTTCATTCATAATCTCCGGATCGGTATAGTCCTCCACCATCTCACCCGGCAGCGACGCACTTAAAATAGGATTCCCCAGCGCGCCGAGGATTGCTCGACAGATTTCATTGTCGGGAATACGAAGGCCAATGGTAGACTTGTTGCTTTGAAGGAGTCGCGGAACCTGCTTGCTGGCCGGTAAAATAAAGGTGAACGGTCCGGGTAAATGACTTTTTAGCAAGCGATAAAGGGGGGTTCCAATCCCCTTTGTGTACAGGCTTAGATCGCTAAGATCTTTACAAATAAAGGAAAGCTGGGCTTTTTTGGGATCCACTCCTTTGATCTGGCAAATTCGCTCAATGGCTTTGGGCTGGTGAATATCACAACCCAGTCCATATATCGTATCCGTTGGATAAATGATAATCCCGCCTTTTTTTAAACAATCTACCGCCTGTTGAATCAGTCGTTCCTGCGGGTTTTGGGGATGAATTCTTAACAGCATGTACACAAAGTAGCGAAATTGATCATGATTGTTTGTGCAAGCTGATGCATATCCGTTAGTTTTGTGCGATTTTTTATCCTTAATCTTTTCGTATGTCATTAATTACCGTTGGCACCATGGCGTTTGATGCCATCGAAACCCCGTTTGGAAAAGTAGACCGTATTGTTGGTGGATCAGCCACCTATGTAGCCTATGCTGCGAGTAATTTTGTTACGCCTGTTCGGCAAATTTCCATCATCGGCAACGACTTTCCAGAAGAGGAGTTAAACACCCTGCGCGCACGCGGTGTTATTACCGATGGCGTCGAGCAAGTGCTGGATAAAAAATCGTTTTTCTGGAGTGGTCGTTATCATACCGATATGAACAGCCGGGATACGCTGGTCACCGACCTGAATGTGTTGGCCGATTTCAATCCGGTTGTACCCGATAGTTATCAGGGAAGCGCGTTTTTGATGCTGGGCAACCTGATGCCCAAATTACAAACGAGTGTAATCCGTCAACTCACCACCCGGCCGAAACTAATCGTGATGGACACGATGAACTTTTGGATGGATGTAGCAATGGAAGACTTGAAAGAAACGCTGACACTGGTTGATGTCCTGCTGGTAAACGACGGCGAGGCTCGTCAACTAAGTGGCGAATATTCGCTGGTGAAGGCGGCACGAAAAATCATGCAGATGGGGCCACGGTTTCTGATTATCAAAAAAGGCGAGCATGGTGCTTTGCTGTTTCATGAAAACCATGTTTTCTTTGCGCCGGCCCTGCCATTAGAAGACGTATTCGATCCAACTGGAGCCGGCGATACGTTTGCCGGAGGATTTATCGGACATCTTGCCAAAACAAATGATATTGATTTCAATAACATGAAAACAGCCATCATCGTTGGAAGTGCCATGGCAAGCTTCTGTGTCGAAAAATTTGGTCCGGAACGGTTGCGGGAAATCACCAAAGCCGACATTGATCAACGCATCGGTGAGTTTGTCCAGCTGGTAAACTTTGACATAGATCTGACATCATGATAGAATTGATTCTCCTCTTTTTCATGTGCAGACACACCGGACGACTTGCCGCTGCGAAAGGACTTTCTCCGTTAACGTGGCGCATTTTCACGGTTATCGCCTTTTTTCTTTTTGAAATCATTGGTCTGGGTCTGGCAATGGCCCAAAAAAACATTACGCCCCCTAAAACCCTTCAAGAAGCCCAGCAAGTCGCTGTTGATCATCCGGGTTTGAGTTTTTTCGCCATGTTTGTTGGGGCTGGTGGTTATCTTTTGATTCGGGCCTGGCTTGAACGCAAAACACCAATTAAAAATAAATAATGGCGCTATCCGTTTGCAATAAAAACGGCCGTCTTTTTTCGTACATTTTTTCCGCTCGGCGTTTGGCACTCTACAAAAACAATATAGAACCCCTCCGGTAATGTTTGCCCTGCCGCATCCCGGCCGTTCCAGAAAAGATGGTCATCTGTTCCGCATAGGAACCAATTTTTTATAACCGCCCGTTCTCTTCCCTGTAAATCAAATAAAACTACGCGAGACCTCGTTCCTGTTGGGAGTTGGCTGTATTTTATTTGCAGCACATCATCGATGCCATCGTTATTGGGCGTAACCGATGCCGGGAAAACCCTGATCAATGCTGATCCAAAATCAATGAGTGCGGGTGATTGGCTGTTTTTTTGAGTAGGCGTGCCGTATCCAGAAGACGAAGATGCGCTATGCCAGTTGGTGCTGTCTGCGGTGGGCAAACTTGTGCTAATCCTCTCCAATGAAACGCCCTCTGTCGTAAATAAATCGGGGTGATGCCATTCGTCTGAATAACGCAGTTCGTCGATTGTTCGGCCTTGTTTGTCAAGCACCAAAACAACCCCCTTATCATCGTTAAATGACGGCATTGATTTGACTGTTAATAGTCGTCGTGGATTGGCTTCTGGCTGACTGGATAACAACGCCACACTATCTTCCGTCAATACCCAATAGTCGCCGGGCATACAAACCTGATTCTCCCGACACACTACGGTATAGTTGTCGGGTTGTTGGAGGCTGTTTCTGTTTGCCAACAATAAGTCGGCCAAATTGATGGCTTTTTTGCTTCGGTTGAATAGTTCGACATAATCATTGGCGCCTGAAATCGGATTGAATAACACCTCGTTTATTACCAGATCTCCTGGCAGAACAGGTTCGGTTAACCCAACAAGATGTTCGCTGAGGGGCATTGGATTGCCGGCACAGTCAGCCACGTCTCTTGTTTGAATTGAATACGCTTTTTCATGTAGTAAGGGGCTGGCGAGCCGAACAACCGCTTTGTTAAAGAGCGGCGGCAAGAGAGATATCGCTGCCGGATGACCAATACCCTGATCAACAAAATAAAACGCCGGATTAACACTTAAAGCACTATCCATGGGCTCATTGAACTGAAGAACAACATGCATTGAATCGGTAGCATAGATCCGATTGATATACGGTGGTGATTCGTCAGGTAGCACGGCGTCTATGCTGTTGTTTTTACCCGGTGTTCCTCCCAAATCGGATGCGGAAGACGCCCAATTCCCCGCTTGAGAACAGGGCTTGTTGTAGTCAATCATTTCAAGGCTCCACCCACCCGCTTGCTTTAAAATATTGGTGTGCCAACTCTGATCATATTGAATCGCATGAATGATTTGCTGGTTGTTGGCAGATAAAACAAGTAAATCGGCTTCGTTGTATAATGTTGGAAAGCTGGAAACAGCCACTACATTTTGAAAGGAGTGCATTGCTGTAGCACCGGATGTTGAGGTAATAATCAAAAGACTATCCGGCATCAATATTATCGATGGTAAATAGGCTCTTTGTCCGCCCGAGTGAGTAACGCTCCATTGCGAAAGCGGTATCGGATATGGTGTATTGTTCCGTAGCTCAATCCACTCCACCGAGGGAAGCGCTTGCACCGGTTCCGGATCAGCCATGATTTCCGTTATCAATACATCATACCGTCGCGGCACATAATAAACAAACAAAACCGTATCTGCTCGAATCGGGTTGCCCATCCGATCGCTTAACCCCGACAATAAGAGAACTAAACGTTGGCGCACCGGTATAGGATTGGGGAATGTGAGCCGAACCGATTGCTGTTGGGTGGAAACCGACTCTACATACGTTGGTGTGCCCATATTGCGCACTACATAATGTTGGGGGTCGAACAAACCAGCCGTATCCATCGACTCAGAAAAACGAATCAACACCTGTTGATCAGACAAAACCCAAACACTATCTACTAAAGGTGATGTTGTATCAGGAACATAGGGTCCCAGTTCAATGTTATCAAAATAATGCCGCTGAAAAAAAGAGGATGTACTCTGTTGAACAACGAATCCAAACGCCGTACCGCTGCGATATGTGTCATCAAAAACCCAACCCTCTTCTATTGTTGGCCCCTCATTAATTCGTCGGGATAATACCCATTGGCCCCGGGGCCTCTTTTGAAGACCAAGCTGTATCCGGTTGTCTGACTGATTCAACGAGCCGTTCATGCCGTCAATCAGTTTCGTGTTTGTCGATCCGTCTTTTCGATAAAACGCAATTTCATCATCCGAACCGCCCATTCGAATGAAATAACCCACTGATGTTGTAGATAGTAAATTGGTATCCGTTGACATTACAAATACGTCTACATAATTCAGCGAAGATGGATTGAAACCAAGCGAGATATCCATGGTCAGCTGAAGAGTCGTGTCTGGCGATGAAAACGTGCTGATCGAAAATCGCCGGTTGGGACCGGTAGCTGAGCTTCGAAGCCGAAAGCTATCAACGGCCCATTGGCTGCCGGAACCAAACCAGATCGGATTTTGTGTAAAATCCCCGTCCGAGAACCGTTCGATCACCTGAGCCGAAGCAGCCCCAAAGTAAAATACGGCAAGTAATAAAAACAATCCTCTCATTCGGTTGATTCGAAAACAAAGATGCTATTGAGTTGCGCCCTTAGTCGGTATTTACCCGCTTACATTCATTTACATTCGACTGTTATTTTAGCGCATGTGCGGTTGATTACTATACGACAAGTATTTTTGTAAAAAAGCAGCGATGAAAATAGCGGTTGTTGGTGCCACCGGATTAGTTGGTTCAAAAATGTTGCAAGTATTGGCCGAGCGGTCTTTTCCGGTTTCGGAACTGATACCGGTAGCTTCAGAAAAATCGGTCGGAAAAAAAATATCCTTCAAGGGGGTGGAAATCCCGATAGTGAGTATGCAAAGCGCCATTGATCAAAAACCCGCGATCGCTCTCTTTTCGGCGGGCGGGTCTACGTCGCTGGAATGGGCGCCCCGGTTTGCCGAAGCCGGCATCCGCGTGATTGATAATTCAAGTGCCTGGCGGATGGATCCGACCAAAAAACTGATCGTCCCGGAAGTAAACGGACAGGTCCTCGAAAAAGAAGACTTCATCATCGCAAACCCGAACTGCTCGACCATACAATTGGTGGTGGTGCTAAAGCCTTTGCACGATCGTTATACTGTCCGGCGAGTAGTCGTGAGCACCTACCAAAGCGTTACGGGCACCGGCGTTAAAGCGGTTACCCAACTGATGAACGAGCGAAAGGGCGTCGATGGCGAAATGGCTTACAAATATCCTATCGACCTCAACGCAATTCCACACATCGATCAGTTTCTCGAGAATGGGTACACCAAAGAGGAAATGAAAATGACCAATGAAACTATGAAAATCATGGGAGACGCCGCCATAAAACTAACGGCAACCTGTGTACGAATTCCAACAGTTGGTGGTCACAGCGAATCTGTCAATATCGCTTTTGAAAAACCATTCACACTGGAAGATGTTCGTTCCATATTGTCAACATCCACGGGCATTATCGTAAAAGATGATGTAAGTCAGTTCATCTATCCCATGCCCCTGACGGCACACGATAAAGATGAAACCTTCGTTGGCCGGCTTCGTTATGATGAAACGCAACCCAATACCCTAAACGCATGGATTGTGGCAGACAATCTTCGAAAAGGTGCTGCCACCAATGCGATTCAGATTGCAGAACTGCTTGTTGAAAAGGGCTTTTGTTGATTTTGAGCGCCAGTGCTTTTATTCGAAAGCACAACTCCCTGATTTAGCTGTTTCTTATGCGCTGCTTCCTATAATCCGTTCATACGGTTGATTGGTTGCGTGTTTGCTCGGGCTCACCCGTTGTTTGTTTTGTGGAATAAGACCGGTTTTTTGATCTGGCCGATAAGCCATTGAAATGCCCTCCTGGCTATTGCTTCATAAACCTGCGTTGGCAATATAGTAAGCGCTGTTTTACCGATTGTATAAACGGTTGGCGGCGGCGGCCCTTCTAAGAGCTCCTGGTCATTGAGTTGGGCCTGTTCTTTGTTTTTGGGTGATGGTGGAGTGATAATTTGTACCACAATTACGGGCCTCCTGAATAGTTCGTCTATTTTCTTCTTAAATAGTGGACACTTCCCCCGATTAATTTCTTCTATTATTTCTTGATCCATCGGCGTCGTACGATTTTGTAAGAAGATATTAATCAGGGCCTGGTAGCTTTTGCAAAAGCCTCGTTAATTCCTATAATACTATTTTTCCTGTTGAAGCGCGGCTTACCCTTTTCTTGTTTGCCAAAATCAAGGCTGGGCTTGGGCTACAGACAATCATGGCTTCTGTTGTTTTTCGATATCGTAATAATTGACGAAGGAGAAAGAAACGTTAACTATTGTTTCGGTTGTTTCATCCCTGCTGAGATGTGGTATTTTGTCAATCTAAACCCTACAACATGAAACCGTACTTCTTACTATTCGCAACATCGCTGTTTTTTATTGTTGATTCCTTTGGACAGAAGACCATTCTGTATCCGGATGTAGGAGTTATGAAAATTACACACGGACACGAGTTTAGGTATTTTGAAGATGTTAACGTAGAATGGAAAGATACCGTTAACAACGTAGACTATATAAATAAAATATTCTTTGACACGTTTTCTTTCAGGATTATCAAACCCTTTGAATATCAGTCTGGGCAAATTGGTAATGAAGAATCAAGACCGACATTTCTGTCAGAGGCAGTTGATACATGGGGAAATTTATTTGACGCCGGATTGGTTCGGCGTGGAACCAACGAGTTTTTATTTACAATTTGGCGGCGCGGTGATTATGAAAACGGAATCTTGTTTTTGCTCGTATTACAAAGCGGCCGAGAGACGAATAGCGATCTGAAGTCGTTTTGACTTTTCCCCTTCCACCCAAAAACAGACGGCACGCTTTTACGCCGGCGGCGATTTAAATTATATTAAAAATCAAATTGACTATCATGAAAAAAACATTGTCCTTACTGATGACACTCTTTATTTTTTCTACTTCTTTTTCCCAACGAACACAGTTGTATCGAAATGCAGCTTCTTGTAAATTCTACAATTACTTTGGCGACTCTACTCAATATATGAAAAGAGTTGTAACTATTGTATTCAAGACCGGTAAGATGGAGATGGGCGATCTGGATGATATCCAGAGTATTGATTTTGGTGACAATGTAATCGTTACACTTAAAGAGCCGTTTAATTTTTCACAAATAAATTATGACTACAGTCCACCCCAGTTAATTTTTGTATCTAAAAATGCCATCAGGAATAACGGAGAAAAAATTACTGTTGTAATTACAGTAGATGATGCAAATCAATCTGTATAACAACCTGCATCATGGAACCCAATAACGGAT
>CAZZJF010000043.1:0-13836 GCA_964654325.1 uncultured Ferruginibacter sp. | reverse complement strand
GGCAAAACCTCCGGCTTTTTTGACCATCCTGTAAAAACCCCATGCCGGGACTATAGGATAACGAATTGATAATCTGTTCATTAACCAATGATCATCGTAAATTCACGATATAAAATCGGGTACTATTGCGTGTGCCCTTTTCCAAAAAAAAGATGACCTTGCATCCATAACCAAACCCATTGCCCAATGAGCGAAGCCTCTCAAACACCCATTCGCGTAATTATTGCCGATGATCATGTGTTGTACCGGGCCGGCGTCAAAACATCGCTGAGCACCCGTGCCGACATCCAGGTCATCGCGGAGGCCGACAACGGCATGCATCTCCTGAACCTGATTAAAAATATCGATGTGGACGTCATCCTGCTGGACATTCAAATGCCCATCATGGACGGTATCGCCACCTTGCCGGAAATCAAAAAAATCGCACCCCAGACCAAGGTCATCATGCTCACCATGGTAGACGATAACAGCATGATCACGAAACTGATGGAACTGGGTGCCAATAGTTATCTTACGAAAACAAGCGACAGCGAAATCATTTACGAGGCCATCAAAACCTGTTACACCCAGGAATATTATTTCAATGCCCTCACCAACAAAGCACTGCTCACCAACCTGCGCCAGAAGAATCCGGTGACGCCCCATCAGCTAACACCCCAGGAGGCACAGCTCAACGACAAAGAAACCATGATCTTACGCCTGATGTGCGAAGAGAAAAGCACCAAGGAAATCGCCGATATCGTGGAACTGAGTCCACGTACCGTGGAAGCCATCCGCGACCGACTCAAGGTGAAAACCGGGTCGAAAACAACGGCCGGACTGATCATGTATGCCGTCAAACACAAGATCATCGACGAACTTTGATCGATGCAGTCAAAACCCGCTGAGTATTTTATCTTCAATGGCAAACTGGAACGAACCTCGAGTCCGGTGCTTACCGTATCCACCCGTGGTCTGCGTTTTGGCGACGGACTGTTTGAAACCATCCGCTATGCCAATGAGCAACTGCACCTGATCCACGCGCATCTGCATCGCCTCTGGTCTGGCATGGAGGCGCTTCAATTCGACATCCCCGGTTTGTTTACGCCAGAATCCATCATCCGCGATATTCAAATCCTGATCAAAAAAAACCGGCATACCCGCGCGCGCATCCGGTTGACCATTTTTCGGGGCGATGGCGGTTTATACGACCTCGTCTCCCACCGGCCACAGGTGATTATCGAGTCGTGGGAGCTTCCGGCTTTTTCAAATCTCGCGCACCAACACGGTCTCTGGGTTGGCATCTACCGGGCTCTGCGGAAATCAACCGACCCGATCAACAATTTTAAACACAACAACTGCCTGCCCTATATTTTGGGTGCCCGCTATGCACAAAAGAATCGACTGAATGATGCCCTGATTTTAAATACAAACAATCAGGTCTGCGACAGCACCATTGCAAATCTGTTCCTGCTGAAAAACAACAGGCTCTACACGCCTGCACTTTCGGAAGGGTGTGTGGCGGGCGTTTTTCGACAAGCCGTGATTGATTGTTTGCGGTCGACAGACTGGGCCGTTGTCGAAAAATCCATCAGCATCGAGGAAGCCCGCTCGGCCGATGAATTGTTTTTAACCAATGCCATCCGGTTGATTCGGCCGGTTCAACAGCTGGAAGACCGCTCCTATCCGTCCACGATCATCCCGCAGATCGAGGAGCTGATGCGCCAAACAAAACCCGATTTGTTTTGTTAGGTTGACATGGCCAACGTAGTACCTATTCGACTTTTCTGGTTTCGGAGGGATATCCGACTCCACGACAACACCGCACTTTATCAGGCACTCTCCGGTGACCTACCCGTTCTCCCCCTGTTTATTTTTGATCCGCATATTCTTCAAAAATTACCCGCAGCAAATGATGCCCGGGTGGCTTTCATTCACCAATGCTTGCAAACGATCAAAGACCATTTGCAGCAACATCAGTCCGACATCCGCATTTTACACACGAATCCGCTGGATGCATTTCGACAACTGATCAGTGAAATGACCGTGGAAGGCGTTTATTGCAACGATGATTATGAAGCCTATGCCCAGGAAAGAGATCAGGCGGTTGCTTCCCTGTTGTCAGACCATGGTATTCCGCTCCATCGCTTCAAAGACCATGTCCTCTTCGAAAAGTCGGAAGTGATGAAAGACGATGGTAAGCCCTACACCGTCTTTACGCCTTATAGCCGAAAATGGCAATCGCATTTGACCGATGATACCCTGATGCATCATCCCTCGGAATCACGCATGATGCGCTTTTTCAAAACGGCGCCTTTACCCATGCCCACCCTGGAATCACTTGGATTTTCAAAAACAGATATTCCGTTTCCTCCATCGGCTATTCCTGAACAAATCCTCGAAGCCTATGCCCAACAAAGAGACCTGCCCGGTATCAACGGCACGTCGAAACTGGGCCTGCACCTTCGTTTCGGCACAATCAGCATACGGGCGCTTGCCCGCAAAGCAAGGACCTTATCCGCGTCATTTTTAAATGAATTAATCTGGCGTGATTTTTACCAGATGATTACCTGGCATTTCCCGGATGTTCGAAAAGGAAAAGCATTTAAGCCGGCCTATGAGGCAATTCCCTGGCAGAACGATGAAGCTGCATTCGACCGATGGTGTACCGGACAAACGGGTTATCCGATTGTCGATGCCGGCATGCGGGAACTCAATGCCACCGGATTCATGCACAACCGCGTGCGGATGATCACCGCTTCATTTTTGTGCAAACACTTGCTGATCGACTGGCGCTGGGGAGAAGCCTATTTTGCCGAGAAGCTGCTGGATTACGATTTTGCGTCAAACAACGGCGGATGGCAATGGGCCTCCGGGAGTGGCTGTGATGCGGCCCCGTACTTTCGCATTTTCAATCCTGATCTGCAAACCAAAAAGTTTGATCCGTCATTCACCTACTTACGGAAATGGGTACCCGAATTTGAATCATTGACCTATCCCAAACCGATGATCGAACATGCCGTTGCCCGAAACCGATGCCTGGCTGTATACAAAAAGGCGCTGTATGGCGATCAATGAGCCGACGCTGGCTCCAGCACTTCGGTGATAACCTCGCCCATACAACCACTGGGCATTTGAATCTGCAATAAGGCGGCAAGGGTTGGTGCGATATCCTGCATGCGTACATCGCGATAGTGTTTTCCGGGCCGAATGCCATGACCAAACCAAACCAATGGAATGTGGGCGTCGTAGGGATTCCACACACCATGTCCGGTTCCGGTTTTACCCGCATCCTGAAAACCCGGTAATGGAATGATCTGTACCTGTCCGCTTCGTTTCGGATGATAAGCGACCTCCACAGACTCCCGTATGCGGGGCGGAATGGCGGCTGTTCCAACATCCTGTAAGAAGAACGCATGCTGAATCGCCGTGAAAGACAAAATCCAGCGAATGATATCCTGCTTCATGGTGGGATTCCATGAACGGGCCTCTTTCTGATAGCGTGGATGGATATACAATTGATAATTATCGTACCGAACAAAAAAATCAGCCACTTGGTAATTCCGTTTGATGCTGTCATTGAGGGTGGCCAGCAAGGTTTTTCCGGGTGTTGCGCCGCCGGGTAAGCCATGCTCCTGCAAGTAGCCGGGCGTATTGGCCACGCCATGATCAGCCGATAAAAAAAGCAGGTAATTCCCTTTTCCTACCTGATCATCCAAAAAGCGCAAAAAAGAAGCCAGTTCGCGGTCGAGGCGCAGATAGGTATCCTGTATTTCAATCGCATTGGGTCCAAACACGTGTCCGATCATATCAGGCGAAGAAATACTCACTGCCAGAAAATCGGTGTGTGGCCCTTTCCCCATTTTTTCTTCGAGGATGGTCTGTTTGCTGAAATTTAGCGTGTAGGCGTTGGCGTAAGGGGTATACCGAAACGCATCCCATTTACGGGAAGATGACTTCCAGGCATGCGGAAATGTTCGTCCTGTCAATCCGGGCAAACTGCCTTCATATGGCTTGTCATCGGCGGTGCTGAGCGAATAGGCCGATAACGGCAGCAGCGTATTCCAAACCGAATCTTTCCAGGACGCCGGACCCGCCTGATCATTGAACCGGTTGACCCAGTCGGGCAGGGTTTTCATGTAATAACTGCTGCTGATCCACCGACCGATATTTTCATCATACCAATAGGCTGCATTGGCAGAATGACCAGCCGGCAGAATGGCGCCCCGGTCTTTAATGGAGATGCCTATTACTTTGGATTGAAACTGATTGCTTAACCGCAGTTCATCACCGATGGTAGTAGCCTGCATATTTCGCGGACTCATCTTGCCATCGGGATTGGTTGATCCGGCCCCTACCACCGTTGAGTCATCCGTACAATACACGGTTGTTCCGCGCTGATTATCATACCAGCCATTACCTACAATACCATGGATGGCGGGGTACGCACCGGTGTAAATGGAAGCATGACCGGCAGCCGTGGTGGTTGGCAAATGACGAATATGCGTGTTCTCACAACTGAATCCTTCGTTTAGCAGTCGGTTGAATCCGTCTGGTCCGTACAAATGACTGAACCGGTACAGATAATCCCAGCGCATCTGGTCGACCACGATACCCACCACCAGCGAGGGCTTAGACGCGGTTACTGGTGTCTGCGATGAGGCAGACTGGGATACGATTAAAAACAACCATATGCTCAGAAATGACCGTTGCATTTTTTTTCGTCAAAGATAGCTCAAACCCGATGGACTTATAAGCAAGCATGCACAATACTACCTGATTTTCAATGATTTCATTATTTTTGCGGCTATCATTAATCTCCTGAATACTTCATTATGGATCTGTTTGAGAAATTGATCAAAGACGGCGGGCCAATTGGCCAGCATATGGATCGTGCCCATGGCTATTTTGCGTTCCCGAAACTGGAGGGTGAACTTGGACCTCGCATGACCTTCAGAGGCAAAGAAATGATTGTGTGGAGTTTGAATAATTATCTCGGACTGGTTAATCATCCGGATGTACGCAAAGCTGACACCGAAGCCGCAGCCAAATATGGCATGGGTAACCCGATGGGTGCTCGCATGATGAGTGGAAATAGTGATAAACACGATGCACTGGAACAAGTAATCAGTCGCTTTGTAAGCCGAGAGGATACCATGTTACTCAATTTCGGCTATCAGGGGATCATGAGCTGTATCGATGCGCTGGTCAATCGTCGAGATGTGATCGTATATGATGCGGAATCACATGCCTGTATTGTTGACGGTGTTCGTTTGCACATGGGACATCGGTATGCGTTCAAACACAATGATGTGGCCGATTGCGAGAAACAATTGCAGCGCGCTACGGAAATGGCTAAGAAACAAGGTGGAGGCATCTTGCTCATCACCGAAGGGGTTTTTGGCATGGATGGCGAACAAGGCATTCTCAAGGAAATTGTAGCCCTTAAAGAGAAATACGATTTCCGAATACTGATTGATGATGCGCATGGCTTTGGTTATATGGGACCAACCGGTGCCGGTGCTGATGAAGCTCAAGGCTGCCAGGCTGGCGTCGATTTGTACTTCAGCACCTTTGTAAAAAGCATGGGCAGTATCGGCGCATTCATCAGTGGACCGAAAGCCGTCATCAAATACCTGCGCTATAATACCCGCTCGCAAATTTTTGCCAAAAGCCTGCCGCTGATTATTGTCGAAGGCATGCTCAAGCGAATGCAGATGACCATCGAGATGCCCGAACTGCGTGAGAAATTATGGCATAATGTTCGACAACTCCAATCCGGTTTAAAAGAACGCGGATTTGATATTGGAAATACCAATTCACCGGTTACACCCATTTACATGAAAGGCGATGTACCCGAAGCCACCCAAATGGTGATGGATCTGCGTGAAAACTATCACATTTTCTGCAGCATTGTCGTATACCCCGTTATCCCAAAGGGAGAAATTATTTACCGGCTTATTCCAACCGCGGCTCACAACGAGGAAGACATCCGTCTGACCCTGCTAGCGTTTGAGGAAACCAAGAAAAAACTCGACAGCGGAGCTTACAAGGCAGCCGACATCCCGGATATGGCCGATGCCTCCATTCGCGGGTAAGCAAACGCAAGTCGCCTACCTCGTAAGCGAGTACGGTTGCTTGTACACACAACTTTTATACCGCACGGTTGTTGTTTTATAAAGAAACCGACATGAGAAAAATCGTCGTCGCGATTACCGGAGCCAGCGGGTCTATTTATGCTGATTTATTGCTCAAAAAACTCAACCAGTTAGAAGGACATATAGCGGAATTATCCGTGGTGATGACAGAGAATGCTAAAACCGTTTGGAGCACTGAACTCGGTCACAGCGATTATCAACAACTCCCCTTTCGAATGTACTCGACGCAGGATTTCTCCGCGCCGTTTGCTTCCGGATCCGCCCGGTATGATACCATGATTATTGTTCCATGCAGTATGGGCACCCTAGGTCGGATTGCACAGGGTATTTCAGCTGATCTGATTACCCGGGCCGCCGACGTCATGCTCAAAGAACGCCGAAAATTAATACTAGTAGCCAGAGAAACTCCGTATAATCTGATCCATATTCGAAACATGGAGACCATCACCCTAGCGGGTGGCATTATTTGTCCGGCAACCCCATCCTTTTACAGCAAACCGGATAGCATCGAGGCTGTCGCGTTAACCGTTGTTGACCGGATTATCGACCTCGCCGGATTACCCAATAAAACCTACCGTTGGGGAAACTAAAAAGCCGCATCTATTGACAGCGGCTTATTAGAAGGAATGATGTAATTACCTGATTAGCGAAGGTCCACAATTTCCACACCCGGGTATTTTTTAGCATCGAATACAAAGGTGGCATCAGTCACACCCGAACCCGCGCCGAATTTGCTTACTTTGTACGTGATGCGGTTTCCGGCGGTTTCGAAAATTTTGGTGGATACAATGGTTTTGTTGCTGATGTGCACCAGTACCTTGAAAAATGGCTTTGATTTGTCGGTTGGCGTGAGCTCAACTTCCTGCACATTTTTTCCATCTTCCTTTACTTCTCCATTGTATTTGTAGAGAAAATCTTTGTCGTAGAAATTGGTAAATAACTTTTGTGGCGTGATTGTGTTGGCTGAAGGATCGAGTTTGTTGATGGTCACTTCATTGGAGGCTTTGTCGAAGGTCCATGTATTGGAACCATCAGAGTAGATATCCTGACCGGTGATGCTGACCCGATATTTGGTTCCTTTCATATAAACCATGCCGGTTTTCGACCCGAGCGACTTACCGGCTGCATTTTCAATTTTCAGGGTGAAATTGGCCTGAACTGTTTTCAAGGATTTAAATTGAGTACTGACTTCATCCAGTATTTTTTTGGCCTGTGCGTCGTTTTTCTGAGCCAAGGTCGTCATACTACTCAACAGCAGGAGACATATGGATACCGTGGTCAATCGTAAAGAAAGAATCATGTTGTCAAATTTTCGGTGCAAAGATACTGCATAGAGCAACCTGATTCCCAAACGTTTAAAGACAATTGACAAGAAAATGTTAATTCGGCGACACGAACATTTACTAAATTTGACGGCTATGGCAAAATCGAGCGGAGACACTCCATTGATGAAGCAGCACCAGGCCATCAAGGCAAAATACCCGGATGCCATTTTGTTGTTTCGTGTGGGTGATTTTTATGAAACCTTTGGGCAGGATGCCGTTCATGCAGCCCGGGTGTTGGGTATCACCCTCACCAAGCGTAATAATGGCAGTGCCTCAGCCATGGAGCTGGCCGGATTCCCGCATCATGCCTTAGACACTTACCTACATAAATTGGTGAAAGCCGGTTTTCGAGTTGCCGTTTGCGATCAACTCGAAGACCCCAAAACCGTAAAAGGCATCGTCAAGCGAGGGGTCACCGAACTGGTTACACCCGGCGTGGCCGTTAACGAAAAACTGCTGGAACATCATCGCAACAATTTCCTCGCAGCCGTTCACATTGAAAAAGAAACCTACGGCATAGCCTTTTTGGACATTTCAACCGGTGAATTCCTCCTGGCTGAAGGCGACCGTGAATATGCCGACAAGCTGCTGCAAAATCTGCGACCGGCGGAAATCATTTTATCGAGAGCACAGCTCCATTCATTTCGGGAAGCACATGGCGTCGACTTATTCACCTATCCGCTGGACGAGTGGATTTTTCAACAATCGTATGCGGAAGAACAACTGCTCCGGCAGTTCAGCACGCACAGCCTGAAAGGTTTTGGGGTAGACACCATGAACACAGGCATTGTTGCCGCTGGCGCCGTCTTACATTACCTCCGTGAAACCGAACATCCTCACCTGGGTCATATCACTTCCATCCAGCCCATTCGGCGAAACGAACACTTGTGGATGGACCGATTCACCATCCGAAATCTGGAACTGATTTCAACGAACGAGAACGCACAAACGCTTTTTACGGTTTTAAACAACACGCAAACACCGATGGGTGCCCGGCTCCTTCGTCGCTGGATGCTGATGCCACTCGTGGATGTTCAATCTATCCAACAGCGGTTGAATGCCGTCGAATACCTGCTAAACGAAACAACCAGCCGTGAATCGATCAGCTCTTACCTGAAACAAACAGGTGATGTGGAGAGACTCTGTGCCCGTATACCGCTGCGTAAACTAAACCCAAGAAACCTCGTCATGCTGGCAGCGGGCCTGGAACAAGCAGCAGCCATTCAACAAACACTCACCACCTGCAATGATCCGTTAATCACGGCCTTGCGAAACGCACTGGATCCCTGTCCGGACATTCAGCGACGGATAAAAGATACCATTCAGGAAAACCCACCCGCGCTAGTACAAAAAGGAGGTGTCATCGCTTCCGGTGTTGATCCGCAACTGGATGAACTCCGCCTATTGGCCAGCAGCGGTAAAAGTGTGTTGGTTGAAATACAACAACGGGAAATTCTCAACACGGGTATCCCCTCCTTAAAAATCAGTTACAATAATGTGTTTGGTTATTACCTGGAAGTGACCAACATCCACAAAGCTAAGGTGCCGGAATCCTGGATCCGCAAACAAACACTGGCCAACGCCGAACGGTACATTACACCAGAACTGAAAGAGTATGAAGAGAAAATACTGGGTGCCGAAGAAAAAATACAGCAACTCGAAATACAACTCTTTCAACAACTGACCGATGCGTTACTGGATGTCGTGCCCACATTTCAGCAAAATGCACGCGTGCTGGCAACGCTGGACTGCCTCGCTTCATTTGCTCAATCGGCTGCGCTGTATCATTACCATAAACCAACAATACATACCGGGACGGAGCTTTCCTTGCAGAACAGCCGGCATCCGGTTATAGAACGACATCTCCCTACCGGAGAATCCTATATACAGAATGACATTTCGCTGGATACCGGCAATTGCCAGATTATCATTCTGACCGGACCCAATATGAGTGGTAAAAGCGCTATCCTACGACAAACCGCCCTGATCACCTTGATGGCGCATATGGGTAGTTTCGTGCCGGCAACGGCCGCAACAATTCCGCTCACCGACCGGATCTTCACCCGCGTTGGCGCCTCCGACAACCTAAGCGGCGGCGAGAGTACGTTTATGGTGGAAATGAATGAAACCGCGAGCATTTTGAATAACCTCTCCGACCGAAGCCTGGTTATTTTGGATGAGATTGGCAGAGGTACCTCTACTTATGATGGCATTTCCATTGCGTGGAGTATTGCCGAGTACCTGCATGACTCGCCGCATAAACCGAAAACCCTGTTTGCCACGCATTACCACGAACTGAACGAACTCGAAAACCGACTGACACGCGTAAAGAATTTTCATATCACCAATAAAGAATCGGGTAATAAAATTATTTTTCTTCGAAAACTGGCAGCCGGTGGCAGTACGCACAGTTTCGGTATTCATGTGGCCCGGATGGCCGGGATGCCCACCGAACTCATACAACGGGCCAATGAACTCTTGTCGTCATTGGAAAAACAGCGCGAACTTCAAGGAAATCCGGCACAATCAATCACGGATCATATATCTGCGCCGCAAGTCCAGCTCAATATTTTTGACGCGCATACCGCAACGTTTGACGAAATCCGAACCCTGCTCAATCAGGTAGACATCAACCGCCTGACACCCGTAGAGGCCTTGTTGAAACTGGAGGAAATAAAAAATAAACTTGGATAAACAAGTGTCCACACCTGTGGTCTGACGATTGCCTTTACAACTTGTTTCAAGTATCTTGCAGTTGAATATGCGTAACGCATCGTTTTTTTGGTGGCTTGGATGGATGCTGGCCTTGAGTGGTCCGGTATTCGCACAACCATGCAGTTCACTCGGACAAAATCCGGAAACTGCCTTCCCCGTTTGCGGAACCGCCGTTTTTACACAGAGTTCCGTGAATATATGCGGAAACACCCCGGTACCCTCCCGTTGTCCGGGCAACCTGTTTACCGATAAAAACCCATACTGGTATAAATTCACCTGTTTTCAGTCCGGCACCTTGGGTTTCACCATCCGGCCCAATAACCTGAGCGATGATTACGACTGGCAGTTGTTTGATGTGACCGGACGCAATGTGCGCGATGTGTATAACGATGTCAACATGTTTGTTGCCTGTAACTGGAGTGGTGATCCCGGTATCACCGGTGCTTCATCAGCGGGTACCTCGCTGGTTCGATGTGAAGGGCCCGGCGTGCCGCTTTTCAGTTCCATGCCGCTCATTACACAAGGAAGGCAATACCTTTTACTGGTCAGTCATTTCACCGATTCCCAAAGCGGCTATTCGTTGACGTTTGGTGGTGGAACAGCCAGCATCACAGACCCGACAGAGCCACATGTACAAAGTGCGTTCGCCAGCTGCGATGGAGCCATCGTGTCGGTGAAGTTGAATAAAAAAATGAAGTGCAATAGTCTGGCTCTAAATGGCTCTGATTTTACCTTGAGTCCGGCCACCCGCACAATTATCAGCGCCGTTGGTATTGGATGCAATAGCAGTTTTGATACCGATTCGATTGTGCTTACGCTGAGTGGCCCTTTGTCACCCGGATTGTACAATGTAACCATGGCTAATGGTAACGACGGAAATACCTTGCTCGACAATTGCGACCGGGCCATTCCTACCGGTGAAACGGTTCCGCTCAATGTATTTCCAATCGAACCCACCCCAATGGACAGTTTGACCACCCCGGGATGTGCGCCGGCTTTTTTAGACCTCGTATTTCGGAAAAATATTCGCTGTACCTCTATCGCCGCCGATGGCAGTGACTTAAGCATCACAGGCCCATACCCCGTAACCATCACTGGAGCGAGTGGCTTTTGCGGAGCCGGCGTTACCCGTAAAATCCGAATCCAACTGGCTTCGCCTATGCAACGGGGCGGCACGTTTCAATTGACACTGCGTCGGGGTAGCGATGGCAATACCTTGATTGACGAGTGCTCACAGGAGTCACTGGCCGGACAACAAATCATTTTTCGTGTAAGCGATACCGTTAATGCCGATTTTCGCTATACAATCAATAAAGATTGTACAGTAGATATTGTAAATTACACCCACAATGGCGCGAATGGCGTAAACAGCTGGCTTTGGCAGTTTGGCGCTGATGCACCGAACAATTCCATCCAGAATCCGAGCATTGCCTACACGGTGTTTGGAATCAAAACAACCACACTCATTGTCAGCAATGGCGTTTGTTCAGACACCAGCCAGGCTTCGATCAATCTCGACAACTACCTAGAAGCCCGAATAGACGGCCCGCTTTTCATTTGTCCAACCGACCGCCCGGCTTTTCGCGATAACAGCATCGGAAATATACGAAATTGGAACTGGGATCTGGGTAACGGAAATACCTCAAATGTCCGAAACCCCTTACCACAAACCTATACGCTCGGTACCGGCAGTTATGATGTAACGATCCGGCTGATTGTAACAGACGATATCGGGTGTAAAGACACCGCCACCCTAATCTCTAAAGTGGTCAGCAATTGCACCATTGATATCCCGTCAGCTTTCACTCCTAACAACGATGGTCTCAATGATTTTCTATATCCGTTAAATGCCTTCAAAGCCAAAGACCTCAAATTCAGTGTATTCAACCGTTTTGGCCAACGTATCTTCTACACCGAGAACTGGTTGAATAAATGGAACGGATACATCAAAGGTAAACCGGCCGATACCGGCACCTACGTTTGGATGTTGCAATACACCGAAATCGACACCAATCAATCGGTCTTTAAAAAAGGAACCGTGTTGCTCCTGCGTTAACGCGATCTGGTAAATCAAATAACAAATGAACCATGCTGATCATCCTTTTATAAAGGAAATGACTTGCTGTTTATAATCGGCAATCAGGATTAACGTGTAACGACCGCTTTTTAGCGATTGGCCATTGAAAATAAATCGGTTTTCACCAGGCACCGACTGATAGCATTGTTGCATCACTTGTTTCCCGAGTACATCCTGCACGACCAGGCGGATAGACCCCGCCTTTTCAGCATAAAAACGGAGCATTGCTTTTGTGGTAACCGGATTTGGATAGAGCTGAATGGCCGGGTTTGAAGTGGCCGGAGCAATTGCTGTCAGCATTCCGTTGGGAGAGCGTGTGCGGGCATAGAGTTTATTGAATAGGATATCGTGCCGACCATCGGAAAGCCGCCATTGCTTTCCATCATGGGTATAGGCCTGAACCAACGATTGATTGCCAACCAGATGATGAACCGGATCATACTGCGTCTGCAGGTAAATGGGCGATTGCTCCGGTAAGCCGGATGACTGGTAATACCAAACAGCGTTGAGATAATCGGTGCTCTTGGTGTCATTTGCTGGCTTGTCTGATTCTGCCACACGAATGCCCACGACGGACGAATTTCGCTGTTCATTGACAGTTGTCAGAAAAGCGGGCAAATACGCCTGTTCTGTACCAACCGGATAAACCAATTCGGATGCTGTTGCGTTGAAATAACGACGAAGCGCACCAGTTCCATTGGTCACGAGATACCGATCTGGACTGTTCCTGGAAATGATAGCGTTGGGCATGAGGTGAAGATCATTATGTCCCAGAAATAGCTTTCCTGAACGAAGTAAAAGAGACGTGTTGATCTGAGCTGGCGACGAAAGAAAAACATGATGCGGGTTTCGTATGTCAATGGAAGGAAGCTGATGCCGATTCGCATCGAGTCGTTGAGGGGCTGTACCTACAAATACCAGTCGACCGCTGCCCTGTATATCCCGATTGGTATGAACATCGCCAACAATCGATATCACCGCGCTGCTGTCGATGAACATCGTTTCACCGTGATTGTATAGCTGGGCCTTTGCGGTTGAGCAGGCAACCATCAGCAAAACAAACGTGATGAATGTAGAGAAGCGTCGTTGCATAGCATTTGTACATACGTACATACCGGCAATATAACGCTTTTTACAACCCTGCGTTATGATGAGAAGATGCGATTAATACCTAATTGCTTAAGAAGCCTGCGTAATCGCCGCAATGCCAGGCAGTTCTTTGCCTTCAAAATATTCGAGCATCGCACCGCCACCGGTAGACACATAGCTGACCTGATCAGCCAGTTTGAATTGATTGACCGCAGCGACACTGTCGCCACCACCTACCAAACTAAAAGCCCCGTGTTGGGTCGCCTCGGCAACAGCCAGGGCAATGGATTTGGTACCATTCTGGAATTTCTCCATTTCAAAAACGCCCATGGGGCCATTCCATAAAATCGTTTTGCTTTTCAGGATCACCGCTTTGAAATCAGCAATCGCTTTCTGCCCAATATCCAAGCCCATCCATCCGGACGGAATACCAAACGATTCACAATTGGTAGTTTGGGCATCGGCGGCAAATCGATCAGCAATCGTACTATCG
>CAZZJF010000042.1:0-14139 GCA_964654325.1 uncultured Ferruginibacter sp. | reverse complement strand
AAGGAACGGCCATTCCGGATACCACCATGGGCTCCGGTGATGTCAAATACCACCTGGGTTTCAGCAGTGATATCGTAACAAAAGCAGGACATACCATCCGACTTAAACTCTGTCCCAATCCATCACACCTCGAAGCCGTTAATCCGCTTGTTGTGGGGTATGCACGCAGTAAAGCCGACGTGTTGTATGAGAGTGATTATGATAAGATTCTGCCGATCCTCATCCATGGCGACGCGTCTATTGCCGGACAGGGAGTCGTGTACGAGGTATTGCAAATGAGTAATCTGCAAGGGTATTATACAGGCGGCACCATTCATTTCGTAATCAACAACCAGATTGGCTTCACCACCGACTTTGAAGACGCACGGAGTGCCAACTACTGTACCTCTATCGCTTCAATGGTGCAGGCTCCTGTTTTTCATGTTAACGGAGATGATCCGGAAGCGGTCGTCAAAGTAGCAGAAATCGCTATCAAATACCGCCAGCAGTTCAATGCGGATATTTTTATTGATATGGTCTGCTATCGCCGCCATGGACACAATGAGGGCGACGAGCCCCGGTTTACCCAGCCACAGCTCTATGCACTTATCGAAAAACACCTGAATCCCCGCGAAGTATATACGCAATACCTGATTGAGAACGGCGAACCTGATGCCAAAGCCCTGGCCAAAGAAATGGAAAAACGTTTTATGGCAGAGTTACAAGAACGCCTAGACGAAGTAAAACAGAAGCCGCTGCCGTACACCTACCAAAAACCTGAACAGTGGTGGCAAAAATTGCGCAAAGCCACCGCAGCCGATTTTAACCAATCGCCTAAAACGGCCATCTCGACAGAACAACTGCATACACTGTTCAATGGATTGATGCAATGGCCCAATGATTTTAAACCGCTGAAGAAAGTAGAAAAACTGCTGCAGGAAAAAACGAAACTGCTGGAAGACCAGAAAAAAATAGATTGGGCCACCGCGGAACTGCTCGCTTACGCCAGCCTGATCCAGGAAGGCAAGGATGTGCGGATGAGCGGACAGGATGTGAAACGCGGAACCTTTAGCCATCGCCACGCCGTGATTTTTGATGAACTAACCAACGAAGCCTATAATCGCCTGAATCGGTTTTCATCCGGCCAGGCACGTTTTCGAATATATAACTCTTTCCTGAGTGAATACGCCGTACTCGGCTTTGAATACGGTTACGCTATGGCCAACCCGAACGCCCTGACGATCTGGGAAGCTCAATTCGGAGACTTTGTCAACGGGGCCCAAATCATCATCGACCAGTTTTTGTCGGCCGCCGAAACAAAATGGCAGACGATGAATGGCATGGTGCTTTTATTGCCGCATGGGTATGAGGGACAGGGGCCCGAACATAGTAGTGCACGCATGGAACGGTTTCTGCAACAGTGCGCCGAGTTGAATATGGTTATTACCAATATCACCACAGCAGCCAACTTCTTCCATGCACTTCGCCGCCAACAAGCCTGGGACTTCCGCAAGCCGCTTGTGAATTTTTCACCTAAAGCCAATCTGCGTCACCCCGGTAGTTATTCGCCGGTTGAAGCATTTACCAATGATGGCTTCGAGGAAGTTATTGATGACGAATCAATCGAGAATCCAACAAACATCAAACGCATTTTGCTTTGCTCAGGTAAAATCTACTTCGACCTCGACGAAAAACGGAAAAAAGATGACCGGAACGATGTAGCGATTATTCGGCTCGAACAACTCTATCCGCTCCCGCAAGAAAGGCTCGATGCGTTGTATAAAAAATACGCTAAAGCCATCTGGTACTGGGTACAGGAAGAACCTATGAACATGGGGGCCGCTACTTACCTGCGTATGAACCTGAAAACGATTAATTTCTACCTGCTGTGCCGGAATGCCACCGCTGCTACCGCTACCGGCTATGCGAAAATGCATGCAAAAGAACAAGCACAATTACTGGAAGCTGCATTTTCAAAATAACTAGCATCACAAAACAAACCGATCACCCATAAACAGACTACGTTACAATGTTTCAGAATTTAAGTGAGAAACTGGAATCAGCGTTCAAAAACCTGAAAGGAGAAGGACGGATAACCGACCTGAATATTGCCAATACACTGAAGGATATTCGCCGTGCGTTGGTTGATGCCGATGTCAACTATAAAATCGCAAAAGAATTTACCGATAAGGTGAAGGAGAAAGCACTTGGAACCAAGGTATTGTTGTCGGTTAATCCCGGACAGCAGATGGTCAAGATTGTCCAGGATGAACTAACAGCGCTCATGGGCGGAACGGAGAGTAGTTTTCAAGTCTCCGGTAACCCTGCCATCATCCTGATCGCCGGACTGCAGGGTAGTGGTAAAACAACATTCAGCGGAAAATTGGCCAACTACCTGAAAACCAAAAAAGGGAAATCACCACTATTGGTTGCCTGTGACGTATATCGCCCCGCAGCGATCGATCAACTGCATGTGCTCGGCGAACAGATCGGAGTGGATGTGTTCAGTGATCGTGAAAATAAAAACCCGGTTGCCATAGCCGAACAGGCGATTCGGGAAGCGAAGTCCAAGAATAAAAATGTGATCATCGTGGATACCGCGGGCCGGTTGGCGGTGGATGAAGTGATGATGGATGAGGTTGCCCGATTAAAAGCGGCGTTGCAACCAACCGAGATCTTGTTTGTCGTTGACAGCATGACCGGTCAAGACGCGGTGAATACCGCAGCAGCCTTCAATGAACGGCTCGACTTCACCGGCGTTGTGTTAACTAAACTCGATGGCGATACCCGCGGTGGTGCGGCCTTGTCTATTCGTTACACTGTTCAAAAGCCCATCAAGTTCGTCAGCAGCGGTGAGAAGATGGACACCCTGGATGTGTTTTTCCCCGACCGGATGGCACAACGAATCCTGGGTATGGGTGATATCGTGAGTTTGGTCGAGAAAGCGCAAGCCCAGTTTGATGAAGCGGAGGCTGCCAGACTTGAAAAGAAAATTCGGAAGAACCAATTTGATTTTGAAGACTTTAAAAACCAACTTCAGCAAATCAAAAAAATGGGGAATCTCAAAGACCTGATGGCCATGATACCCGGTGTGGGAAAACAAATCAAAGACCTCGATATCAACGACGACGCGTTCAAAGGCATTGAGGCCATGATCAATTCAATGACGCCCTATGAACGCCGGAACCCGGATATCATTAATCCCAGCCGAAAAAACCGAATCGCCAACGGGAGCGGAAAAAATATTACGGAACTAAATGCCTTTCTGAAGCAATTCGAGCAGATGAAAAATATGATGAAAATGATGAATAAGATGCCGATGGGCCGGATGCCGGGAATGGGCCCGATGATGGGTAAACGGTAGTCTGACCGGCCGGGGGTATGCCTGATTTTTAAGAATTTTGATCGGAATAACTGATTTTTTTGGACAAAAAATAAAAAAGCATTTATCTTCGCGTCCCCTTGTCCAAGGGTTAACCCTATTGTTCACAACCAAAAAAATGTCTATTTTTTATGGTAAAGATGCGTTTACAAAGACATGGTTCTAAAAAGAGACCATTCTATTTCATCGTTGTCGCCGACGCTCGTAGTCCACGCGACGGAAAATTCATTCAGAAACTGGGCACCTACAATCCACTGACGGTACCAGCCACTATTCAGGTTGATCGTCAGAAAGCGTTGGATTGGTTGCAAAAAGGCGCTCAGCCAACCGACACGGTTCGTCGGATCCTATCATTCAAAGGCGTCCTCTTCCTGAAGCACCTCCTTCGCGGAGTTAGCATGGGTTTGTTTGACGAGGCAACAGCCATGGAGAAATTCACCAAGTGGATGTCCGAACACGAATCGAAAGTCAATCAGCGCCAGTCTGCACACAAAAAAGCACGGATGGACCGCCGCAATGCACCCGTCGTGAAAAAAGTAGAAGCAGCTGCCCCTGTTGAAGAGACTGCTCCGGCCGCTGAAGAAGCCGCTCCGGAAGCTCCGGCCACCGAAGCACCTGCAACAGAAGAATAACCAGTTCACAAAAATTCGTTCAGTCCCGTCTACCTGACGGGACTTTTTTTATCTATCCCCGTATCTCTTCCTATTTTTACAACGATTGTTTTTAATAGTGAATCTTGCCGGACATGACTTCGTATGTTAATATAGGAAAAATGGTATCAGCTCACGGACTTTCCGGAGAGTTGATTGTTGAACATCACCTTTGGAAAAAAACGTCACTGTCCGGTGTGTCGGCTTTATTTATTGAAGAACGAAAGGGGAGTTTTATTCCGTATTTTATTGTGACGGTCATTGCAAAATCATCAAGCGAACTCCTGGTTACCCTGGAGGGAATCTCCAATCGTGAACAGGCCAGAAAGTTGCTGAATATGCCAGTGTGGCTTCAGCAAGCTGATTTTGAAAAACATGCCGCTAAATCAGCCCCGATCTCCTTACTGGGTTTTCATATAATCGATGGCGAGCATGATTTGGGTCCGATTCTTGAGGTAATTGAACAGGAGCACCAGATCCTTTGCACCATTTTATACAAGGGCAAAGAAGCGATGATCCCTCTCCATGAAGAGTCGCTGATAAAAACCGATAAAAAAAATAGGAAAGTATTCGTTGAGTTACCCGACGGGCTGTTGGATATTTATGCCGGGTGAAATCATTTATTCAGCTGCGTCATTAAGGCCGTAAACTCTTTTGGAATATCAGCCGTTATTATTTGGTTGGTATTCAGGGTATCGATAAACGATAATCGATATGCATGTAAGGCTAACCGTTGGATCATGGGTCTTTCGTCATCCCATTTGCTTTGTTTGAATTTTTTCTTATAGGCCGATAAAAAGACCGGTTTTTCATCACCATAAATCGGATCGCAGGCCAGTGGATGTCCCAGTTGTTTGGCATGAACCCGAATCTGATGAGTGCGGCCGGTATGCAGTTGAAACTCTACCAGCGAAAAATGTGGATTCGATTGCAATACCGTGTAGGATGTTTGGGAAGACTTGCCATTCCGGTGTACCATCATGGTGCCTTTTCGTTGCGGATTTTCCTGGATAGGCGCATCAATCAGGCCGGTAGGTGATGCCGGACAACCCTGCACGATACCCACATACCATTTCTCAACGTATCGATGTTCAAATTGCAAGGATAAATGGCGATGGGCCTCTTCATTTCGGGCAAACAAGACCAGGCCGCTGGTATCCCGATCGATTCGATGAACGGTGAATACCGGGCCATACCGGTCGGTTAGCATTTCTTTAAGCGAGGGTTCCTGTTGTTGACGGTCGGGGATGGTAAAGATGCCGGATGCCTTGTTTACGGCCAGCAAGGCATCGGATTCGTAAAGGATGTGGTAAGCCTTCGGTTTCAAGATTGACCGCTTTTTTTGGTGCGGGAACTATTCAGGTATTTCAATAATCGCACTTCTTTTTCGGTGAGAAACCGATATTTTCCACGCTCGACATTTTTTTTGGTCAAACCGGCGTACATGACTCTGTCCAGATTCTTGACGTCGTATTTCAAATGTTCAAAAATCCGACGGACAATCCTATTTTTCCCACTGTGAATCTCAATCCCGATAATCGATTTATCGCGGGCATCGGCATAGGCAAGGCTATCGACAAATACAGGACCATCCTCCAGTACCAACCCTTTGAGTATTTTCTCAAAATCAGTTTTGGCGAGGGGTTTGTCTAAACGAGCTTCATAAATTTTAGATATCTCAAAACGGGGATGACAGAGTTTTTGGGTGAGGTCGCCATCATTCGTAAGCAAAAGAACACCGGAGGTGTTTCGGTCCAGTCTGCCAACGGGATAGATCCGTTGGTCGGTTGCATGTTTGATCAGCTGCAACACGGTTTTCCGACCTTGCGGATCATCGGTGGTGGTGATATAGTCTTTGGGTTTGTTCAGGAGTATGTAACAAAGATTCCGAGACGGGGTTATTTTTTTGCCGTTGCAAATTACCTGGTCGCCTGGTTTGACTTTGTAGCCCGGCTCGCTACAAACTGTCCCATTGACCTTTACTTTACCATCTTTGACGAGTATGGCCGCATCCCGCCGAGAGCAGATACCGCCATGGGCTATGTATTTGTTTAGCGGCATATGGTCATCCAACGGAATGGCTGCCGCCGATTCCGTCGATTTTTTTGATACCGTTGATGGGTTGCCGGTAGCCGAGGATTTGGTTTTCAGCGACTGGCCTCGTTTGGTTTGTCTTTCCTCAAATTCTTTTTTCTTTTTTTCTTCGAAAAAAGCGGCGCGTTCTTTTTTGGCCTTCTTTTTTTCCTGGCGAAAGGCTTCTTTGATGGCGCTGTTCTTTTTTTTCTGGGTGAATTTTTGGAATGGAGAGGGGCTCATGATGGGGCGTTGAGGTCGGTTTTCCGACACATAAAACTACGTTATTTGTTGGCGAGTTGGCCACAGGCGGCATCGATGTCTTTGCCACGGCTTCGGCGTAAACGAACATTGACCCGGTTTTTGGCCAGGTGGTCCATGAATGCCCGCGTTTTATCTTCGGCCGGTTTTTCGAAGCGGGCTCCGTCGATGGGATTATACTCGATGATGTTGATGAGATGTGTGGGAATCTTACGGTAAATCTGCATCAGTTCCTGCGCATCCTGTACGCTGTCATTACGGTCGCGGAACAGGATGTATTCGAGGGTGATGTCATTTTTTGTTTTCTCATAGAAATAATTCAGGGCTTCGATCAGTTTTTGGATCGAGTTACTTTCATTGATCGGCATGATCTCGTTCCGTTTGCTATCGTTTGGTGCGTGTAAGGAAAGCGCCAGGTTGAATCGAACCTGATCATCACCAAGCTGTCGGATCATTTTCGATACGCCGGCTGTTGAAACGGTAATGCGACGCGGACTCATCGCCATGGCATCGGATGCGGTGATTCGGTCGATAGCTTGTAACACCTGACTGTAATTCAAGAGCGGTTCGCCCATACCCATGAATACGATATTGGTGATTTTTTGTCCGTACGCTTGCTCGCATTGTTCATTCAGGATGGCAACCTGATCGTAGATTTCGGTGAAATCCAGGTTTCGTTTTCGCTCCATTTTGCCTGTAGCGCAGAAGGCACAGGTCAGGCTGCAGCCAATTTGGGAAGAGACACAGGCCGTATACCTTTTTTCGGTGGGGATCAGCACGCCTTCAATCAAATGGCCGTCATGTGTTCTGAATCGGGATTTGATGGTCCCATCCTCACTATGCTGGGTTGTATCTACGGTGATGGGTCGCAGGGGAAAGGTTTCGGCCAGGCGATGCCGGAGGTCAGCCGGTATATTGCTCATGAGCGCATAGTCACGGGCATTTTTTTTCCAAAGCCACTCATAAACCTGCATGGCTCTGAATTTTTTGTCACCAATGGATTCGAAGTAGCTTTTCAGATCCGGGAGGGTGAAGGAACGGATGTGTTGATTTCCCGACATGACGCAAAGATAAACATCCTAAGTTTCTTATCTTTAACCGCCTTTTAGGCTAAAAATCAGCATATGCAAACCGTTTATGTGGTCGACGTGGTGCGAACGCCCATCGGAAAATACGGGGGCGCGTTGTCCGGTATCCGGCCGGACGATCTACTGGCACATGTCATTCGGGCTTTAATACAGCGTAATCCCTCACTGGATGTTCATATTATTGAAGATGTTATTGCCGGAGCCGCCAATCAAAGCGGGGAAGATAATCGTAATGTCGCCCGAATGGCCGCGTTATTGGCGGGACTGCCAACTACAGTCGGAGGAAATACGGTCAATCGACTCTGCGCCAGTGGTCTGCAAGCAATCATGGACGCTGCACGTACCATAGCCGCCGGTGATGCTCAGGCAATGATCGCATGTGGTGTGGAAAGTATGACCCGCGCGCCATTTGTCATGGCCAAGGCCACGACAGCATTTGAACGTACGCCACAAATGGTTGACACAACCATGGGTTGGCGATTCATCAATAAAAAGCTGGCTGCATTATACTTTCCCTATTCCATGGGCGAAACGGCTGAAAATGTGGCCAGGCAATGGAATATCAGTCGCCAGGCACAAGATGGTTTTGCTTTTTCATCCCAGCAGAAATATGACGTAGCACACAAGGCCGGTAAATTTGCAGATGAACTTGTCTCTATCACAGTGCCTTTAGGCAAGGAGGTATTCGAAATGGAACAGGATGAACACCCACGCCTTTCTTCCATGGAGAAACTGGCCCAGCTAAAACCCGCTTTTTTGAAAGATGGAACGGTGACAGCCGGAAACAGCAGTGGTATCAATGACGGTTCCGCCGCCATGTTGCTGGTTGGCGAGGCGGCCTTAAAAGCCTGTAACCTGAAACCAATTGCCAAAATAAAATCGATGGCTATTGCTGGTGTAGAACCGGCTGTCATGGGCATCGGTCCTGTACCGGCCACACACAAAGCCTTGAAGCGAGCCGGTATTACTGTTCAGGATCTTGATTTGATCGAATTGAATGAAGCCTTCGCCTCGCAGAGCATTGCCTGTATCCACGACCTCGGACTTGATCTTGAAAAAGTAAACGTCAATGGAGGAGCCATCGCATTGGGTCATCCGTTGGGTTGCAGTGGTGTTCGCATTTCAGCAACGTTATTGCATGAACTGAAACGACGCAATGGGAGATATGGGTTAGCCACGATGTGCGTGGGGGTTGGACAAGGCGCAGCCATTGTGTATGAATCAGTATAGTAAAAGGGTGCATGGCCTAATCCTGTTCGCCAATAAACGAAGCAAGTGATGACAAGGGAATGGCTTGCTGTTCGCCCGTTCGCAAGTTTTTTACCACACATTGTTGTTGTGCCATTTCTTGACTGCCAATCAGCACGGCCAATGGAATCTTTTTTTTGTCGGCGTATTTGAATTGTTTATCCAGTTTGATGGCGTCCGGGAATACCTCACAGGCAATTGACTTGTTGCGAAGTTGCTGTACATGTTGATAAATAACCGGTATCGTGTCGGGGCCCATGTGCATGAATAAAACGCGCGTGCCTTGCGTCAGTCCTTCCGGAAACCGATTCAGTTCATCTAGTACATCATAAATCCGATCGACACCAAAACTGATACCCACGCCGGTCAGGTCTGGTACACCGAACAGGGCTGTGAGGTTGTCGTAACGACCGCCGCCGCCGATGGAACCGATGCGAACGGCAGCGGGTGGACTTACTTCAAAAATGATACCGGTATAATAATGTAAACCACGGGCTAACGTAAAGTCAATGCGGATGTTGCAATTGGCTGTATGCGCTAACACGGCGGACAGTTCAGCCAGACCGGCTGTAGCTGTAGGATGTTCTTTGAATAACAGTCGGGCTTTTTCGATACAATCTACATTGTTTCCTGCGATCGATAGATACTGTTCAATAAAAGCAATTTGCGGTTCGGTTAATCCGCGTTGCATCAATTCCGTTTGAACCTTTTCCCAGCCTATCTTATCCAGTTTGTCGATCGCAACACTGATGGGTGTCAGCAGATGTGAGCCGCCACAGGCCTCAGCCAGGGCAGCCAGTAGTTTGCGGCTGTTGATGCGAAGGACGTACTCGGGCAGGTTGAGTTTTGTAAAAACGGCATGATAGATATTGGCCAGATCGGCTTCATTGAGCAACGAGGCACTGCCAACCACATCAGCATCACATTGGGTGAACTCACGGTACCTGCCTTTTTGCGGTCGGTCGGCCCGCCAAACCGGTTGTATCTGATAGCGTTTATACGGAAACGTTAGTTTTCCGTGATTCATGGCTACAAACCGGGCAAATGGGATAGTGAGATCATATTTCAGCGCCCGTTCGGTCAGTTGGGTTGAATTTTTTCCTGCCAGTACTTTTTGAAATCCATCAGTGGCCTTTTGGTGGTTGGTTGGTTCGTGTAAGCCGTTGTTCAGAATCTTAAAGATCAGCCGGTCGCCTTCCTCTCCGTATTTTCCCATGAGTGTATCCAACTGCTCCATAGCCGGCGTTTCCAGCGGTTCGTAGCCATAGGACTCGAAAACAGCGCGAATGGTGTTGAGGATATACGATCGTTTCCGGAGGGTATCCGCCGTAAAATCGCGGGTGCCTTGTGGTAAACTTGGCTTCGACATAATTATTTTTTTGCGTATCGGTTGATGATGGCCTCGCAGGTTTTATCGATCAGTTCATACACGTCTTCAAAATCTTTTTTGGTGCCGTAATAGGGGTCTTTTAGGTTCATGGCTGCACCCGGTTGTAGTTCATCCAGGAAAAGCATGGCTTTTTGGTGGTCAAAAGAAGGGCCGGCAATCTGCTGCATACCGTACAAAACGTCATTGGCCATCGCATAAATCAGGTCAAACTGATCAAAGTCACCGGGTACAAATGGCCTTGCTCTTAATGTACTGATATCAATCCCATTGTCTTTGGCCACTTCTTGGCTAAGCGGAAACGGGGCGGCGCCTGCATGAAAATCGTAGGTGCCAGCACTGTCAACAACCCAATCAAGACCGGCCTGAGCCACTTTATGTCGAAGGACTCCCTCGGCCAGCGGACTTCGGCAGATATTGCCTAAACAAACCATTAGAACGCGCATTCTTATCTTCTTTGGAGCAAAGATAAACGAACCGCGCCGATGCGTGAAAAACAGCCTGCCAGGTTCGATGTGGATGATGACATTTGAAGTAACTTGCGCGAAAATAGGACAATGAACGACCGGCAGGAAGACGACGCCCAATCAACACTCAATAACCGACAGAAGGGAATGGTTCGGATGCGCAGTATCATGGACTGGGGCATGGGAGTCTTGTGGATGTCGATGGGCGTATTTTTGGTTTTTATTGAAAAATTTGATTTGCATTTAGCTCAACTCTACGGAGATACACCTACCCGAATTTTTGGTGGCGTTTGCATCTTCTACGGCGCATTTCGTATCTACAGGGGGTACAAAAAAAAATACTTCAATCCTTGAGACAGATATCTTTTTGGTGGCGGGACTTGATGTTCTTGTTCATTACCGGTTGCTTTTTCGGTTGCAGCAGTGAGGCAAAAACGAATAAAATAACGGATACGCCTAGAAGCGGACGAATTACCATATCGGTGGATGAATCCTTTCAGCCGGTTATCGAGCAGCAAATTCGCATGTATGAGGCCTCAAATCCTGGCACAACCATTCATGCACAGTATAAATCGGAGGCAGACTGTCTTCAGGATCTGTTGAAAAAAGACAGTGTCCGTTTAGTAATTGTCTCCCGTTTGCCCAATGAGAATGAGCGAACTTTTTTAAAATCGAAACTTGGTTTCTCGCCGGCTTCCGCTGTATTGGCTTTCGATGGCATCGCCTTGGTACAACATCCATCTGATCAGGATACGTTGTTTACGGTTGAACGGTTGAGGTCGGAGTTGTCCGGCAGGTCCAAAGCCACCCATACATACCTGATGGACGGTTACAATGCCACCAGCACGGTCGCCTACGTTAGGGATTCAGTCATGCGCGGGCTATCCTTTGACAGCACGACTGTTCGAGCTCTTGCCAATTCAACGGCTGTGTTGGAGTACGTTGCCACACATCCCGGTAGCCTTGGCTTTGTAGGGTTAGGATGGATAGGCGATCGGAATGATACAGCCCAGATGACCATGTTGAACCGACTTAGATTTGGATACCTTCGATGTGAACAATGTCCGGAAAAGGCTTTTTTTCAACCGACACCAGATGATTTAAATGGGGGATACTATACGTTTACCCGTAAAATTTGTTTCATCATGAAAGAGAATCATACCGGCCTCGGCAGCGGCTTTACCTCCTTTCTGCGGTACGAGCGGGGTCAACTCATTTTTAAAAATGCTTTTTTGGGTACGGTCATGGATTTTAGGGTCCGAGAGGTGAGGCTTCGTTGATATTGATAACAAACTGTAAACACTTAATTGACAATTCCTTTATTACTTTTATGGCCAATTTGCATCTTATGAGAAAAATGATGAAACAAACAGTTACATTCCTCCTGTTATGCTGGTTTTCGGGCAATGTGGTTCACGCCCAAACCATCGAACAGGCCAATAAATTCCTGTATTATGAGCGGTTTAAATCGGCGAGGACTATTTTCGAGCACCTGTTAACAAAAGAACCCAAAAACGATCAGGTAATCTATGGGTATGCGTTATCGCGCATCTTGCCCGATGATCGTTCGCCAAAAGAACTTGAAGAAACCAAGTTATTCCTGCAGGGTAAACTTCATGAAATCAACGCAAACCCACTGATCACAGTGGCTATAGCTCATGTTGAATTATTGCAGGGACAGGTCAGCGATGCCCGTGCCCATTTCGAAATGGCCTTAAACGCCGGTGGAAATAAAAGCATAGCGGTATTAAATGCTGTCGGATTTGCGAACAGTAATCCCGATACAAAAAATGGAGATGCCCAGTACGCCATCGAGCAATTGACCGTTGCCCGACAGTTGAAGAAGTTCAATGATCCGTCTGTACTGGTTAATTTGGGAGATGCTCATCGAAAGACCGGCGACGGAGGTCAAGCGCTGATGGCATATAACGACGCACTCCGATTGGATCCCACCTATGCCAGAGCCTATTACCGAATCGGAAAAATGTACCAATCGCAGGGCAGGGGGCAACAAGAGCTGATCATGCTCAATTACAATAAGGCGATTGAGTTAGACAAACAATATGCCCCGGTTTATGCTTCATTATTCAATTTCTATTACGAAATAGATATTAACAAGGCTGCTGAATATTTTGATATATGGTCGAATTACACCGATCAAGACGCTAAATCTTGTTATTATAAAGCGACCTTGAAGCTCGTTCAGGGATACTTCCAGGATGCGATTGCCAAAGCAGATGAGTGTGCACCCCAGTTCGGTGAATCGGTCTATCCTGGCATACCCGGACTTAAAGCAGTTGCCTACAGCCGATTGAGGGATTCAGCCAACGCCGTACTTTATTACTCAACGTATTTCAGGATACAGCAACCGGAAAAATTGAATCATGGAGACTACCTGGATTTTGGCAGGAACATCCTTCGATTAAATCCCGATGATTCCAGTGGGTTGGTCTGCATCGATAAAGCCTTATCCATGGAGTTTGCCAAAGTCAAAGATTCTGTTTTCAAATCGGCGAGAGAAATGGCAGCCCGAAAAAAATACAAAACGGCCGGTGATTTGTATGCTGCCGTTGGCCGGGCCAGAAAAACCCCAGAAAAAGCAGACTGGATCAATGCCGGAAATATGTATTTCTATGCTAACCAATATCAGCTGTCGGCCAATTGTTTCAAGCAATTGATTGACCTCTATCCGGAGGAGATCACCTACTATGAATCCATTACCCGGGCATACCGTAAACTGGATTCAACCGGTTCTCAGGGACTGATTGTTCCCTACTACATCAAATACATCGAGTTGGCTGAAAAAGAAACAGATATGGAAAAAATAAAGGATAAGCTGGTTGGAGCCTACGCCTTTATGATGGAGTATTCGTATTTCGTTGTAAAAGACCAGAAACAGGCGCTCATGTATGTGGACAAAGCAATCGCCAGGGATCCATCCAACAAGGCCCTGATCAGCAACCGGGATATCATACTCAAGACAAAGCCGCGTTGATTCGAGCCCCTTTTTCAGCAGCGAACCGCGCATCCGGCAACTGTTTAATAAAACCCGTCTTCCGTGACGGGTTTTGTTGTATTTACTATGGTTTATTTAGGTGCCTTGCGTACATTTGCGCTGCAGCAAATTAGGTATCCATGGAATATTTCACCCTTTTACAATCTCAGGCAAACAGCTCGTTTAATTACTTGCCCATCGTGTTGCAAATTCTCTTCGCTATCGGACTGGTTTTCACCATCATCTGGGGCTCTAATCTGTTGGGCCCAAAGCGGGTTACCAAAGACAAGCTGGTTAATTTTGAGAGTGGCATCGAAATCCAAGGAAACGCACGTCAGCCGATGGCCATTAAATACTTCCTGGTGGCTATTTTGTTTGTTTTGTTTGATGTGGAAGTCATTTTCTTCTATCCGTATGCTGTTAATTTCAAGGCATTGGGCTGGCAAGGATTTTGGGCGGTAGTCATGTTTGTGTCCTGTTTTTTGGCAGGCTTCATCTATATCGTCAAAAAAGGGGCGCTTCGTTGGGAAGATTGATTCTGTAAAAGGAACTTTTTAACGGAATGATTGTTTGAACAGTAAACTGAAAAAATACAAAAAATGACTCGTC